>JAQZBD010000064.1 GCA_029239235.1 Herbinix sp. | reverse complement strand
ATTAACGGTACCACACCCATGAGGAATATAGTGTAGCTCATAGCTATTATTACCGTGACTATGTCTAGGCATAGGACGCTTAAAATGTTCAAACACAATTTGCAACACATGAAAGGTAGTATCATCAATAGTTATCTTAATATCTAAATCCGTATATGCCGTACGCATGTCTTCACTCCTTTCTATCTGTTTTTAGTAAGGTATTGCGAATCAATCAATCTAGTTATTATAATTGTATACAACGTAGATACTAATACTCTGCTCCAACGTTTCCTTCGGGTTAGCTTCCGCTCCAAACAAGTATATGCTATGTATACAATTGCTAAAGTTTATTGGTTTTACAATCTATCTATATCCTTCATCAGGATTCAGCTATATGTCTTCAATACACTTGGCGATGACTATGCGCTTCTATGTGTTCAGATGGCGCAGACCGGCATCGAGTGGTCGCCTGCATTTGGCGAACACTTGATGGTAAGGCAAGTCCAGATGAATACATAGAAGCGCATAGTCATCTCAATACCTAATCCTCCGGTTGTCTTGTATCTCTCTTACTTTTTACGGTATAAAATCTATAATGAAGATAGTAAAAAAAATCAGGAGTTAATAAGGAGGATACAATTATGCCATTAGTTGATTCAAAAAATATGCTATTAGCAGCGCAAAAGGGCGGATATGCAGTAGGAGCCTTCAATGCAGAAAATATGGAAATGATAAAGGCAATCATAGCTGCAGCAGAAGAGTTAAATGCGCCGGTTATGATACAGACAACACCTTCAACCATCCGCTACGGTACAAGTGCTACCTATGCAGGAATTGTAAAAGCAGAAGCAGCCAGAGCGAAGGTTCCGGTATGTCTGCACTTAGATCATGGCAGCAGCTATGAGCTGGTAGTTGAGTGTATTAAGGATGGATATACATCCGTTATGATTGATGGTTCTCATGAAAGCTTTGAAGATAATATAGCAATTACCAAGAAGGTAACTGATTATGCGAAAGAGCAAGGAATTCCGGTAGAGGCAGAGCTAGGTAAGGTTGGCGGTAAAGAGGATGACCTTGAAACAGAAGCTGATACTAACACAGATCCACAGCAGGCGAAGGAATTTGTAGAGAGAACAGGCGTGGATTCCCTGGCGGTTGCTATCGGTACCGCACATGGCTTCTATGCTGGAATTCCGGTACTCGATAAGGATAGATTATCCGAGATTGCAAAGGTGGTTTCCATTCCACTGGTACTTCACGGAGCTTCCGGAATCAGTGATGAGGAAGTTATGGATTGTGTAAGAAGAGGTATTTGCAAGGTAAACTTTGCAACTGAGCTTCGAGTTGCCTTCACAGAAGGCTGGAATCAGTTGTATAAGGAGAATACAAAGCAGTATGATCCTAAGGCTTACGGAAAAGCAAGCATGGCAGCGGTAAAGTCCTTGGTTATGAACCGCATGAAGGTGTGCGGATGTGCCGGTAAAGCTGAATAAGTTAGAGGACACCTGAATTTCGAAATAACAAGCATTCAAGATAATGATCCAGTATCAGAATGGAGAAACCAGATGAAAAATTTATTATTAGGCATTGATATCGGAACAAGTGCCTGCAAAGTAGCCGTATTCGATAAAAGTGGTTCGGTAATTGCAAGCTGCACCGGAGATTACAATGTGTATTATCCAAAGCCCGGCTGGGCTGAGCAAAATCCCGAGGAATGGTGGCAGGCGGTATGCCAGGCAATTAAAAAGATATTATCCGAGGGAAAAGTGAAGGCTGAGGATATTGCCGGGATTGGTGTTGACGGACAGAGCTGGTCGGCCATTCCCATTGATCAGGACGGTAATGTACTGGCAAATACCCCAATCTGGATGGATACAAGAGCAAAGGATATCTGCGATAAGTTAAATGACAGCATTGGTGCGGAGCAGATTTTTGAGGTAGCAGGAAATTCTCTGCAGCCCTCTTATTCCACTGCAAAGATTATATGGTATAAAGAAAATCAACCGGAAATGTATGATAAAATTTATAAAATACTCCAGTCCAATGCCTTTATCGTATATCGGATGACCGGAATCTGTTCCCACGATATGTCACAGGGCTATGGTATGCATTGCTTTGATATGAGAACAGGCACCTGGAACAAGGAAATGTGTGAGAAGCTTGGAATACCTTTCTCCTTCATGTCAGACCTGTATCAGTGTCATGAGGTGGTAGGCACAGTAACAGAAAAAGCAGCAGCAGAAACCGGGCTTATGATTGGAACTCCCGTAGTAGCGGGAGGGCTGGATGCAGCTTGCGGTACCCTGGGCGCAGGTGTACTTCATGCAGGAGAGACTCAGGAGCAGGGCGGTCAAGCCGGAGGCATGAGTATCTGTATTGATCAATATGCGGCTGATCCAAGAATGATTCTTAGCTTTCACGTAGCTCCTGACAGATGGCTGCTTCAGGGCGGTACTACCGGCGGCGGTGGCGTGATGCGCTGGTTAGAGCAGCAACTGGGTGATTATGAAAGAAGTGTGGCAAAAGAAAAAGGTAAGTCCTCACTGGTTCAATTTAATGATATTGCCGGGGAAGTTCCAGCAGGAAGTGATGGCTTGGTATTCCTACCTTATATGGCGGGAGAGCGTTCCCCTATCTGGGATCCGAACGCCAAGGGAGTTTTCTACGGACTTGATTTTAGTAAAACCAAGGGACATATGATTCGTGCAGCAATGGAGGGCGTAGCTTTTTCACTGAAGCACAATCTGGATATCGCAGAAGCAACCGGAGCAAAGGCGGAGGAACTCTGGGCGATGGGAGGAAGTGCAAACTCCCTGCTATGGACTCAGATCAAAGCTGATATTACCGGTAAACCGATCGCAGTACCATCCTCAGACACTGCAACGACCCAGGGAGCTGCGGTTCTGGCAGGAGTCGGTGTTGGAATTTATGAAGATTTCGAAGAAGCAATTCGTACCACAGTAAAAGTGACCAGAAGGCATGAGCCTAACCCGGAAAATCAGGAATCCTATCAAAAAAATTATGATATTTACCTGGAATTGTACCGGAACTTAAAGGATTTAATGAGCAAAAACGGAGGTAGCAAGTGATGAAAGCTGGAGTCGTATATGCAAAAAATGATATTCGTTATGATGATATTGAAAAGCCAAGCCCTAAGGCAGGACAGGTTTTAATCAAGGTAAAATATACCGGAATCTGTGGATCCGATATTCCCCGTGTCAATGGGGATGCCTGCCACTTTTTCCCCAATGTACTGGGACATGAATTCTCCGGTGTGGTGGAAGAGTTGGGAGAAGGAGTTGCTTCCTTGAAGGTAGGAGATAGGGTAGCAGGTGTTCCTTTGGTTCCCTGTATGAAATGTGAGGATTGCCTCAAAGGAAATTATTCCTTATGTAAGCATTACAGCTTTATCGGATCAAGAGAATTTGGAAGCTTCGCAGAATACGTAGTAATGCCAGAGAAGAATGCAGTTAAGTTTGATGAGGAAGTAAGCTTTGAGCAGGGTGCATTTTTTGAACCGGCGACAGTTGCACTTCACGGTTTGCATAGACTGGATTATGAGGGCGGAAAGACCGTAGCAATCTTAGGTGGCGGAACCATTGGTTTGTTCACCATGCAGTGGGCCAAGATCTATGGCGCAAAGGAAGTCGTAGTATTTGATATCGCTGAGGAACGTTTGGAGCTGGCAAAGGCTCTTGGAGCGACAGCTGTAATCAATACGCTGGATCCTGACTTTATGAAGAAAGCAAAAGAGCTTACCGGTGGAAAAGGCTATGATTATGTCTATGAAACCGCAGGTAACACGATTACCATGAAGATGGCTTTCCCATTGGCAGCAAATAAAGCAGGCGTTTGCTTTATCGGAACTCCTACAAAGGAATTAACCTTTAGCGTGGAAGAATGGGAGAATATGAATCGTAAGGAATTTACCTTAACCGGTTCCTGGATGTCCTATAGTGCGCCGTTCCCGGGCAAGGAATGGGAGCTGACAGCTCATTATTTCAAACGCGGAGATTTGAAATTTGATGAATCACTGATCTTTAAGAAGATTCCGTTGAGCCAGATTCCTGATGCTTTTGAGTTGTTTAAGGTGCCGGGGGCTGTCAAGGGTAAGATATTGATTGATAGTGAAGCATAGGAGAACATGATTTGTTTTTAATCGGAACATAATTATAGGATTGTGGGACGATAGGAATGGAGGGTTACTATGATTTTGACAGTGACGCTGAATGCAGCAATTGATAAGCGTTATGTCGTGGAAGATGCCAAAATGGGTGAGGTGAACAGAGTACTTGAGTGTTCCTATACTCCGGGTGGTAAAGGCTTGAATGTGTCTAAGCCTGCTTCCATAGCTGGGGCTAAGGTGGTTGCCACCGGTTTTGTAGGAGGGCATGCAGGTAATTTCATTGTGGATGCCTTGAAGGATTTTGGAATTCAGAGTGAGTTTTATCATGTGGCTGCGGAAAGCCGTACCTGTATTAATATCTGGGATAGCGTTCATAAGGTGCAGACGGAATATTTGGAACCTGGGTTTACGGTATCGAAGGAGAACTGGGAAGGTTTTGTAGAGAAATTCACCGAATTAGTGAAGGAAGCTGACGTAGTTGCAATATCCGGTAGTGTTCCGAAGGGACTTGAGACTTCTTCTTATCAGCGACTGGTGGCAATTACGAAGGGTGCAGGTAAGAAAGTTATTTTAGATACCAGTGGTGAACTTTTACGGGCAGGAATAGAAGCAAAGCCTACTTTGGTTAAACCGAATATTGATGAGATACGCTTCTTAACCGGAAAAACTTGTGACACAAGAGAAGAACTCATTGAAGCAGCTAAGAAGATTCATGCACAGGGTGTTGAAACGGTAGTGATTTCCCTTGGAGCGGATGGTTCCTTAATTGTTTGCAAGGAAGGTATCTATCAGGCTGTAGTTCCGAGAATTGATGCGGTGAATACCGTGGGTTGCGGAGATTCTATGATCGCAGGCTTTGCACTTGGGTTTGAACGTGGGCTTACGATTCAGGAGACATTAAGGTTAGCCAGTGCCATTTCCGCAGCGGCAGCTCTTCGTGAAGAAACCGGATTCTTTGTAAAGGAAGATATGGAGCAGCTTTTTGATCAGATTCAGATTTTAAAGATAGAGGGGTAAACTGATGAACTACGAGCTGAAGAATCAAAAATTAAAGGTTCAGTTTACAACGAGCGGAGGTTCATTGACCTCAATTAAGGACAAGGATGGATTAGAATATTTATGGCAGGGGGATGCAAACTTCTGGGGCGGTCAATCTCCTGTATTATTCCCGATCTGCGGAAGCTTAAGAGCTGATGAGGCAGTATTGAAGAATGGGCTGACAACGAATATGCCTCGCCATGGAATCGTAAGAAAAAAAGAGTTTGAGCTTAAGAAGCTGAGTAACGATAGCATCTGCTTTTACTTTGACAGTGATCTGGATACAAAGAAAGCGTTTCCTTATGACTTCCGACTTTCCATTGAATACAAACTACTGGAAGATGGGGTATCAGTAACCTATCAGATTCATAACAAAAGTACAAAGGTCATGCCATTTTCCATCGGTGGTCATCCGGGCTTTAACTGTCCTTTACAGGAAGGAGAAGCGTACTCAGACTATCTGTTAGAGTTTGAAAAAGAAGAGTACTGCAGCGTTCCAACACCAATCACAGCAACAGGATTGATTGATATGGAACACCGGAATTTATACCTGGATCACCAGAAAACCATCGGGTTAAGTCATGAGATGTTTGAGGTGGACGCCGTTATTTTCGATGAGCTACAATCCAGAAAGGTGAAGGTATATCACAAAGACACAGGGAAAGGTGTTGGCGTAGAATTTGAAGATTTTCCATATCTGATTCTATGGTCTACCCAGAATCATGGTCCATTTATTGCCATCGAGCCTTGGTCCGGTCTGTCAACCTGCAGTGATGAGGATGACAATTTTGAGCAAAAACGTAATATGCTCTTTGCTAAACCAGATGAAATAAAGGAATTAACCATTACCATTCGTCTTCTATAGTAATATTCGTAAAAAGACATAAGAGAAATTGATATTAGGATATAAGCAACTTAAATTAAGATTAAATAATATAAAAAAGAAAAGGAGATTAATTATGAGCCAATTTATTGATCCAAAAATCGTGCCAAAAGCAAAACTTTATACTGGTGAGGAAATTCCTTTCGTGGGTATGGGAACCTTCGGTTCCGACCGTTTTACTCCAGAGCAGGTATCTGCGGCTGTAGGCGGTGCAATTCGTTGTGGATACCGTATGTTTGACTGTGCTGCTTGCTACGGCAATGAGGCACAGATCGGTGACGTGTTCCAGGCAGCCTTTGATGAAGGCGTAGTAGAACGTAAAGATCTTTATATCATGACAAAGGTTTGGAATGATATGCATGACAGAGTAGAGGAATCCTGCAGAAAGAGTATCGCAGACTTAAGAAGCGATTATATTGATTTGTTCTTCATTCACTGGCCTTTCCCTAACTATCATGCACCTGGCTGTGATGTAGATTCCCGTAATCCGGATTCCAAGCCATTTAGCCCAGAGCGCTTTATTAACACCTACAGACAATGCGAAGCTTTGGTAGAAAAAGGCTTGATTAAATCCATCGGTATTTCTAACATGACCATTCCAAAATTAGAAGCAGTATTACCAATGATGAAGATTATGCCCGTTGCTTGTGAGATGGAGATTCATCCTTGCTTCCAGCAGCAAGAGCTCTTTGACTATCTGGTAGCACATAAGATTCAGCCAATCGGCTTCATGCCAATCGGTTCTCCTACCAGACCAGAACGTGATATGGCTCCGGAGGATGTTGCTGATATCCAGCTTCCACAGATGAAAGCAATTGCTGAAGCACACGGTATTCATCCGGCAGTAGTAGCATTAAAGTGGGCAGTACAGCGTGGACAGATTCCGATTCCTTTCTCTGTACATGAGATGGAATATGTAAGTAACTTAAAATGCACGACAGAAGATCCTTTGACCGAAGAAGAGATGGCTATTATCGCGACACTTGAGAAAAACAACCGTCTCGTAAAAGGCCAGGTATTCCTTTGGGAAGGTGCAAAAGACTGGCATGATCTTTGGGATGAAGAAGGATTCATTGTTCAGTAATAGATTTATTAAGTAAAAAATGGCGCAGTATTACTCATAAGGATGAAAAGGCGAGGAACCTTTTCGGGAAAGAACCAACCTTGTAGTTATGATATAAGAAGAATCTGTGAACGTCAGCTAAGTTGATGTTTGCAGATTCTTTTTTATTTATAAGGTAAGTTCACACGAAAAATATGGCAGAAGTCTATACGAGTTTTTTAGTGTTTTCAGTAAATAAGAAGACCAATAAACCATTCTGATCTTTCTTTGGTTGCCTAAATTGATTGTAAACATTTCATGTCTAGGCATTAGAGAACATTGCAAAATATTGTCGTTTATTGTAGAATTAGTATATAAAAAGAAAAAGTAAAAATTATAAATTTTATGCGAATATTAATTAAGAACTGGAGGATTACGGATGAAGAAACTCAGCCTAAAAAATATGAAGGTGAGGACGAAGGTTGTACTTTTATCGACGTTTCTGCTTATTGTAATGGCAATGATTTCAGGAGTATCTATCTATGAAAAGGTAGTAGCGAATGAGAAAAAGCTGGAGGAGGTAGAAAGCAGTATAAGGATGAGCTATGACACTAATATAAAAAATCAAGTACAAAATGTAGTGTCGTTAATAGCTAGCATTGATGCAAAGCGGGAAAAGGGAGAGTATACCTTAGAGGAAGCAAAAAAGCAGGCAGCAGATTTAGTAAGAGAGCTTAGCTATGGTGTGGACGGGTATTTTTGGATTGATACCTATGAAGGAGATAATGTTGTATTATTAGGGAATGAAACAGAAGGTACCAATAGAATGGATAAGCAGGATGACAATGATTTCTATTTTATTAAGGCGCTGATTACTGCCGGACAACAAGAGGGTGGCGGCTTTACGGATTATTATTTTCCTAAGGCAGACGGAACCGAGCCCTTACCTAAGCGGGGGTATACGTTGGCTTACGAACCTTATCAATGGGTTATAGGAACCGGTAATTATACGGATTTTATCGATGCAGAGGTTCAGGCGGTAAAGGAACAGGGAAATAAAGAGCTATATGCTAATATAATCGGCTTTAGCATAATCCTGGGTGCGTCCATTGTGATATCTGTTTTCATTACAATCTTTTTCTCACGTGCTCTTAATAAGGATTTTACCACGCTGGGTAAGTATTTTAATACGTTAGCTACCGGGAATTTTACAATAAGCTTGCCGGAAGGATATACAAGGAGAAAGGATGACTTCGGAGTTCTGGGAAATGAAATCGAGACTATGAAGGAGTCCGTTGCTAAGCTGGTGGGCAGTGCTAAGATTGAGGCAGATAAGATAATTGCAGTTGTGTCTAACGTAAATGGTAACATGAAGGAGCTTAACAATAATATTGAAGATGTTGCTGCAACTACCGAGGAGCTGGCAGCAAGTATGGAGGAAACAGCAGCCTCCGCTGAGGCAATGACAACCACCTCTAATGAGATTGAAACAGCTAGTCGCAGTATCGCCATGAAATCACAAGAGGCTTCATTGCAGGTGATTGAAATCAGCAAACGTGCTAAGAATACAAAGAAGGATGTACAGCTGTCCAAAGAACAGGCAAATGCCATTGGCTTGGAAATAGAGGGAAAGCTAAAGCTTGCCTTGGAGCAGTCAAAGGTGGTAGCCCAGATCGGAGTGCTGACAGAATCCATTATGAGTATTACAGAACAGACGAATCTTCTAGCCTTAAATGCTTCAATTGAAGCTGCGAGAGCGGGCGAAAGTGGAAAAGGATTTGCTGTTGTTGCAAATGAAATACGTCACTTAGCGGATCAGTCCAAAATAGCAGTAGGAAAGATTGGGGAGGTTACTACGGAAGTAACGCAGGCGGTATCTAATCTCTCCGAGAGCTCCAGTGCACTGCTGCATTATGTGTCCACGGATATCAATAATAGCTTGCAGAGAATGCTGGAGGTCGCGGATTCCTATAAGGAGGATGCTTCATATATGGATGAATTAATCACTGAATTCAGTGCCACTTCCGAGGAATTGTTAGCCTCTATTGAGAATATGATGGGTGCTGTAAATGAAGTTGCTCAGGCGGCAACAGAGGGAGCAATCGGTACTGGGGATATTGCAGAAAAGATTGCTAGTATTACGGATAAATCTGCTGGGGTAACGGAGCAGGTTGAGATATCAAGAGATAGTTCGATGCAATTACAGGAGGAGATCGCTAGTTTTACGGTTTAATTGAAGATAATAATCGGTTGGATCAAAGAAGAATAGGGGCTGATTCAGATATTTAAGAACTATATTACTAAGAACTATATTACTAAGAACTAAGGGATATTATTGTTCTAATTAATTTGGCTGCCATTGAACAACTACTAAGTATAAAACGTGAAATATTGGGGGACGAGAATTTATATACCTCAACAAAGAAATAGGACTGCATCGGGATGGAGAGCCAGAATAAGACGGCTTAACATCTTGATGTAGTCCTAATCTTTAACTTACATAAAGTTCATCATAATTGTGTCAACAAGTAGTTTATTTTCTGATATATAATAAGGGGAATGAGAAATAGACGAGGTTTATTGATACTTTTTTTCCAACTCTTCTACCAGATTCATATAGTGCTGCTGTGTTCCTTTTTCAGTAGCGGCAGCTTCAAAATCGATGGTCTCTTGATTTACCTTTTCTATGATATCCGGTGACAATTGACGTTCAGCGAAGGTATAAACTACAGTATCCTCTTTCTCAATATGTCTATGAAGAAGATGAGTATAGCTGATGGCATTTGCAATAACATCCAAGCGGCTCTCTTCATCACCAGCTTTAACACGAGCTAAAGCTTCTTCCAGTTCTCGAATAAATAAGCGTCCGGAGTCATGCTCTACAAGCATACCATGAGTGATTAATTTATTGCCCAGGCTTCCTAAATGAACTACCATTTCATTAAAGAGCATTTTTTCTTCCTTGCCATGGTGATGGGCATCTGCATAATTACGGATGAAGTCAATCATCTTTTCAAAATCCTCATAATTAATATCTTCGCCATGCATAACACCGTAGCAAGCTTTACGGACAACTGCCAGCATACGCAGGATGTATTTGTGTTCTTCCATCATTAATTTTATACTGTCCATAACTGATACCTCCAATCTAATCGATTTATTAATCTTACCTTTATACTTAAGCTACAATGGAATAAGTAGCATCCTCTGTCTTTTCAAAGCCAAACCCAAGTTCTTTCACTAAGGCCTGAATCCAAGCATCACGCAGCTCATAGTAAATAGTAATGTCGCCGCCAACCTCTGCCCAATAGTTACTGTGAACACATAGGGTGCGAATCCAAGTAACTTTGTCGGCACTCTTGCTGAGCACACGGTTCGCATGATCGCAAGGCATACCATCCAGAAGATTATCTTCGATTACTTTGAAAATTCCCGCTGCATCCAGTGAGTATTCTTTTAAAGAAGCTGCCAAATTTGCCGCGTTACCTGCAACAATGTCAGTGATAGAAGCTTTAAGCTCCAAGTTCTTTTCTAACAGCTTTGTAATACAATATGCATATTTATATTCAACCTGGGATACGCGTTCTTGCAGCCACCCATGGATATTTCCGTGATCAATCATTTCTTCCAGAGGTTTATTTTCAAAGGTGCCGAAGTTGTTATTGCATTCAGTTTCCAGAGATAAGGCGTTTTTCTCACCTAAAACATAGAGTTCATCTACAATTGCTTGTTGCTGCTGTATTTTGTTATCCTCTGTCATTACATTGCCATGAATAATTCGATGTCGTCTTCTACTGTTCCGATTCCTGCAATACCGAAGGTCTCAACAAGAACCTTTGCTACGTTTGGAGAAAGGAATGCTGGCAATGTTGGTCCTAAGTGGATATTCTTTACGCCTAAGTAGAGAAGGGAAAGAAGTACGATAACTGCCTTCTGCTCATACCAAGCGATATTGAAAGCGATTGGAAGCTCGTTGATATCTTGAAGCTCAAACACTTCTTTTAACTTAAGAGCGATTAAAGCTAAGGAGTAGGAGTCATTACACTGACCTGCATCAAGTACTCTTGGAATACCACCGATATCACCTAAATCAAGCTTGTTGTATTTATATTTTGCACAGCCTGCTGTAAGAATAACAGTATCCTTTGGAAGAGCCTTAGCAAAGTCTGTGTAGTAATTTCTGGACTTCTGACGTCCATCGCAACCAGCCATAACGAAGAATTTCTTAATTGCACCGGACTTAACAGCGCCAACAACAGCATCTGCAAGAGCAAGTACCTGATTGTGTGCGAAACCACCAACGATCTCACCCTTCTCTAACTCAACAGGAGCTTCACAGGTCTTAGCTAATTCAATGATCTGGGAGAAGTCCTTTAAGCCATTCTCATCTCTATCGATATGTGCACAACCAGCAACACCGGTAGCACCTGTTGTAAATAATCTATCTTTGTAGGAAGCAGCAGGAGGAACCACGCAGTTAGTAGTCATTAAGATTGGACCACGGAATGCTTCGAATTCTTCCTTCTGTTTCCACCATGCATTACCATAGTTACCAACGAAGTTATCGTATTTCTTAAACGCTGGATAGTAGTGAGCAGGAAGCATCTCGGAGTGAGTATATACGTCAACGCCGGTTCCCTTTGTCTGCTCTAATAACTGCTCTAAATCTCTTAAATCATGTCCGGAAATTAAGATACCAGGTCTTGTACCAACACCGATGTTAACCTTTGTAATTTCAGGATTTCCATAAGTACCTGTATTAGCAGAATCAAGAAGTGCCATACCGTCAACACCAAATTTACCTGTTTCCAGAGTAAGTGCGATTAAGTCATTAGCGCTTAAGCTGTCATCAAGAGTAGCTGCAAGAGCTTTTTGCATAAATGCAGCTACTTCTTCGCTGTCATATTTTAATTCATTTGCATGCTTTAAGTAAGCTGCAAGACCCTTTAAACCATAGATGATTAACTCACGAAGGCTTCTTACGTCTTCATTTTCAGTAGCCAGAACACCAACAGAAGAGGATTTTGTATCCATTTCTTCTCTAGAGGATGCTGTCCAGGTTGCAGCTGCTGGAAGAGAAGCGGTATCTTTTACATTAGCAAGTAATTTATTCTTTATTTCAAGAGTTTCTGCAACTCTCTGATAGAAGATTTCATCATCAAAATTTGCATTTGTGATGGTTGTAAATAAGTTGATTGTAACATAGTGATTAACTTCTGCTGAGATGGTATCACCCTGTGCTCTGAGAGCAGTTGTTACAGCACTAAGTCCCTTTGTTGTGTAGATTAATAAATCCTGAATGTTTGATAACTCAGGGGATTTACCACAGACACCAACCTTGGTACATCCTGTGCAGCCTGCAGTTTCTTGACATTGATAGCAAAACATTTTGTTTTCCATTATCCATTCTCCTTATTATTTGAATTTTATTGTTCTATATTTTTAAAAATGAATTTTCAGTTCCATGTGAAGATTTCTAAGTTCATTTTCTGTTGACTTCTTGGGAACAAGATGAGTATAATACAGATACATTAATTAAAGTGTAGCTGCAGCTACAAAACGAAAAAAATTTTGAAATTATTTTTTTATCGAATAAAGAGGAATTTACGTAGGTGAAAGGAGCTTGCTTTTGTAAGCTTAATAGGAAGGAGAACGCATGGAGCTAAACTATAATGTTCTAAAAAACTGCGCACTGTTCCGTAGAATGGACGACCGGGAAATTGAATCCTTAATGCAATGCTTGGGAATACAGGTGAAAAGCTTTAAAACAGATGAGTATATTTTCTTTTCCGGTGATCAGGTAAATCATGTAGGAATCGTGTTATCAGGTATGGTTGAGGTTATGAAGGAGAACTTGGCTGGTAATAAGCACATTGTTGCAATCCTAGGTGCATCTGACATGTTTGCAGAGGGAATTGTATGTACGGCACGTCGTATTTCACCTGTAACGGTGAGAGTGAAGGAGGAGGGAAAAGTTCTCTTCATTCCCTATGAAAGAATTATAAAATCCTGCGGAAATAGCTGTACCTTCCATGTGGGGCTGATTCAGAACATGATGGTGGTTCTCGGGGAGAAGAATGTTAATTTAAACCGTAAACTGGAGCTTTTAACATTGAAGGGGATGCGGGAGAAGATATCCAGCTTCTTATTAAATGAAGCAAATGAGAAAAGCAGCAATATGTTTCAGATTATGTTAAACCGAACGGAAATGGCTGATTATCTGAATGTATCCCGTACCTCCATGTGCCGTGAGCTGACGAGAATGAAAGAGGAAGGCTTGATTGATTTTTACGGGAACAGCTTTAAACTTATGAATAAGGAAGAATTGGCTCATTTCTTAGAATAAGGGGCCGGCAGAAATGTAGGATTATCATAGTTGAATTGACAATGGTAAGATGTGCTATTAAGTATGAGATATAAAGTAAGAAATATAAGATAAAAAAATAAAATAAGAGATATAAAATAAGAGATATTTAAAAAGGTATTAAAAATAAATAAGATGTATAAAATAAGAGATGGATCTGCGTGCGTATACTACAGATTCATCTCTTTTATCTTACTGACCATTAATCAAACTAAGGATATGATTTCGCTTCTGATGGAAGCGATCCGTATACCGTACATCATCGGAGTTCTCTTCCACATAGCTCTTTGTAAAGTCTACCGGAATATCGGCAATAACCCGGCCCGGATGCTTTGACATAACCAGAACCCGTGTTCCAAGCAGCAAGGCTTCATCAACGTCATGAGTAATGAAGAAGATGGTTTTTCCGGTCTTCCACCATATATTACGAGTTAAACCCTGCATCTGTTCTCTGGTTAATGCGTCCAGAGCACCAAAGGGTTCATCCATCAAAAGAATATCAGGATTATTGATTAAAGCACTGGCGATGGCAGCCCTTTGCTTCATACCGCCCGAAAGCTCATATACTTTTTTGTCTGCAAAGGCCTTCAGTCCCACTTGATCCAAAAGGGTCTCAACGTCCGTCGCGATCTTATCCTTAGAAACCTTCTTCATTTTTGGACCAAAGGCAATGTTCTTACGAACGGAAAACCACTCAAAGAGAGGAGGTTGTTGGAAGACGACGCCCCGATTGGAGTCAATACCCTTGATTTCCTTCTGGTTTAATTTGACGCTTCCGCCGGTTGGTGTGATGAAACCAGCTAAGATATTCAAAAGTGTACTTTTTCCACAGCCGCTGGGACCCATAACACATACGAATTCTCCCGGATAGATATTAATATTGATGTTATCAATGGCAGGGACGGTGGCTGACTTTTTGTCATATACCAAAGATACATTTTCCATAGAGATTAGTTCATTATTTGTTTCGAAAAATGTGTCAATGTTATTATTCATGACAAATGAATCAGTGTTCTGATTCAGCTTGTAGTTTGCATCACTCATATTTGCCTCCAAAGTTCTGAGAACGAGTGCTTCGTCCTCAGAACACATATTTCTTTGATTTCAGTTATATTTATTTTAAAGCCGCTTCTACATAAGAGGTGTCAATGGCATCTTTAAACAGTGAAACATCAGGGGATGAACCTAGGTTGCCCTGCTCTGCATGGAAATCAGCAATCGTCTTTAAGGTATCTGCTAACTTGCCCTTGCTGTCTGCTGTTCCTAAGTAATCACCGGTTAACTGGTCAGCACCGGAGATCCAGATGTTATCATTAACCTGACCCTTTGCGCTGTCTACGGAAATTCCTTCCCAGGCTGCAACATCTTCAGTTGCCTTTTCTGGATCGTTGTTCACTAAATCGGATACGCTAATCAGTGCTTTTACATATGCGGTTACAAGGGTTGGATATTTTTCTGCAAACTCATTTCTGGCTACAGCAATCTCAGGGATGGTGATACCTTGCTCTGCTAATTCGCCATCATTGGTAAGTATCTTACCATCTTTCACGCATTCATCCTGAGCCGGACTCCAAATGTAGGTTGCATCAATATCACCACGGGTCCAAGCAGCTACGATATCAGCACCACCCATATCAAGGAGGCTAACATCAGAAGCAGATAAGCCGGCAAGCTCCAGTGCATTTAATAATGCATAGTGGGAGGTTGTGCCAAAGGGAGTTGCAATGGTTTTACCTTTTAACTCAGCAACGCTGTTTAAGCCAGCGCTATTCTTCACAACGAGGGCTTCAATATTACCGCCTTCTAAGTAGCTTACATAAACTGCTTTATAATTGATGCCATTGGCAAGACCAAGAGCAATTGGAGATGATCCAAAGCAAGCCAAGTCTACATCACCGGATACAACTGCATTGTTAATATCTGTTCCTGCCGAATAGCTGACAATATTAGCTTTAACACCAAGGTTCTCAAGTAATTTCTCTTGTACTAAGATAGCGGATTCAGGTCCGCCTTCTATGACACCGATGTTAATCACATCAGGATAGGTCTCTCCGGTGGTTGCATCTACATTCTCAGCAGTCGCCTCAGGGGTTGCAGCCTCGCTGGAAGCGATGGTTGGAGCAGGTGTTGAAGTGGTAGTTGTTGTGTCAGATTTATTACCGCAAGCAATGAGGAAGCTTCCCAGCACGAGTAATAAACTAACGCTTAATAATTTCTTGATTGTTTTCATAACTTAGTTCCTCCTTATAATGGTTCTAATTAATTTTTCCCTTTCCAAAATACAATCTGTTTCTCAAGTATAAGCAGTATCTTATCCAGTATGATGCCTGTGATACCCATGATAATGATACCTATAAATATGACATCGCTGCGCATATATTTGCTGGCATCCAGTACCATCCAGCCAATACCTGTTACAGTAGCGACCATTTCTGCGGCTACGCTGGTTGCATAGGCGGTACTCATGGCATTACGCAAGCCTACAAAGATATCAGGCAGGGCAGAGGGGAAGATTACGTAGAAGAAGATCTGTCCGTTGTTGGCGCCCAATGTTCTTGCACGTCGGATGTAATCAATTTTCACTCTGGTGACTCCGGCAACGCAGGAAAGATAGATCGGAGCAAATGCACCCAAAAATAATAGCAATACCTTTGAACTGTCCCCAATTCCCATCCATAAAATGATAATGGTATAATAGCCTAAAGGCGGGAGTGGCCTGATGAACGCAATTATGGGTTCAAAAACCGCTCTTACTTTTTCGGAATAACCGCTGAATAGTCCCAGCGGAATCGCTGTGATTACTGCGAAGAAGTATGCAATCAATAATCTTCTTAAGCTGGAAGCAAGATGCTCCCATAAGGAATGATCCTTGTAGCCGTTTTGAAGGAGATTCACAAACGTATTCCATACACTTTCTGGTGAGGGAAAGATGATGCTGGAGATCTTTCCGTTTCTTGTAGCGAATACCCATAGGAGCAAGATAACGAGGCCAGTTAAAATGCTGATCAGGTAGTTATTTTTTCTTTTGGGTTGAATTGTTGCCCCCTCCTTTTCATATTATATAGATATGTATAGTATGTTTAAGATGTTGTTACTTTACATGATAATTTTAGAATATGGAACCCACCGTTCTTTCATATGGGGTATTAATTATTTTCATACGGTAGATTTTTCCTCATGCTTGTTTGCCTGGGTTACAACAAAGAGTACGCCAAGTAACAAGACTGCCATACTGACGAGGACAAAAGCCTTTGGTATTTCCTTAAGAACAAAGATGCCAAGAAGCACAGCCCATACGATGTAAGTTACATTGAGAGACATAGCCTTTGGTGCGCCTATTTTACTAATTGCTTTATAGTATAATAGGTAGGAACATGTCTCAAGCAGTGCAGTTACCACGAATAAGACAAGAGTCTGCGGTAGCAGGAAAATTTGTAATGTGAAATTCCAGGCTCCTAATAAAGGTAAGAAGATAACGCCGTAGCATAGGATCGAGGTGAGGTGTCGGATCTGAAGGGCATCCTCGGATGAAATGTTACCATCTTTCATTGCCTGGGAGGAGATAACTGCCTCAAGACCCCAAAAGAGTGCACAGGAAAATGCAAAAAGAAAATAAATCGGATTACCGGAGAAGCCGCCGGGTAAACCTACTATGCCAATGGTTCCAAGGGTACATAGAGCTAGACCTGCCAATTGTTTTTTTGACAGAAGCTCCCTTAGGAAGAGCCATGCTATAACGGAGCCGATAGCCGGATAAAGGGCTGAGATTACTGACGTATAGGAAGCTCCAATGTATTTTATAGCTAATAAATAAGAACCCATACCCAGAGGACCACCACATAGACCGCTTAAAAGAAGTAATTTTCCCCTTTTTGTTTTTAAGGCGTTGAAGATATTGTTTCTTCGAAGAGTTTTATTGGCTTTCCTGTAAAAAAACACATAAGTACAGGAAAAAGTATCGTTAAAAAATGCTGTTACAAAAGGAGCCAGAAAGATAGCCTCTTTAGAGCCTTCAAAAATCCCGGCAGCAAGCACGAAGGAAAGAAGTAGGGTTTCCGCAGCCCATACTATTCCTGCTCCAAGTCCATAGATCACAATGATTACCTCCTGATTAAAATATGAAATATTTCTGAAAGCAGATCAAAGCATTGATGTACTCAAGTTTGAAATTTTACCTCGGATGATTATCATCCTTATTAGATAGGATCAAGTTCCCTTAAGCGATAAATTTTACGTTATAATATACCTGAATAATATATCTTAATAACATCCCTAAGAATAATACCCTAAGAATTATATCCATAAGAGATAAAACTCTTACGAGATAATATCCTTAATGGTGTCCTTAATTACACCAAGGACAATCTTATCAATGTTTTTCTGTTTATACTTAACGCTTTCCACATAGCCAACCTCAAAATCCAGCTTTCGATCGGAGATTCTGATTCGTCTGATATGCCCGCTTTGAAGGTAGATATCATTTGCAGACATGTGCTTTGGGAAGAATGCGATGTAGTTATTCTGTGCAATCATATTCTTAATAGAATCCAAGTTATCTGTACGGAAGATGATATTAGGGATATCACTGGAGCTAATCATATTCGTTAGTCCGCCATTATAATGCTTGAACTCATCACGGTATGCAATGTAGGGCTCCTTTAATAATTGTTCATAGGTGATGCTGTCCTTATCCCAATAAGGGGATTTGGGTCCCACATAAAGCCAATATTCATCACGAAACAGGGGAGTATATTTTAATTCAGAAATGCGCTCCAGGCCATCATATCGAATAATAATACCAAACTCTGAGATACCTGAGGATACGTTCTGGACGACTGTATTGCTTTCTGCTGTTGAGACGGAAAGCTGGACATTCATGGAATTGTCCTTCAGCTGCTGCAGCGTTTGTGGGATAATCCACTCGCAGATACAGGGAATACAGGAAATATTCACTTCACCGGAATTACGCTGTTCCTTCGTTATATCAACAATCTCATTAAGAGACTGAGTGATATCTTCTATTTTAAGTAGAACCATCTCACCTAGTTGTGTTGGAGCGACTCCGGCGTTGGTGCGCTTTAGTAAAGTGGTACCCAATTCCTTTTCTAAATTTAAGATAGAATGGCTAACAGAAGATTGTGACATATAGTTCTTCTCAGCAGCAACGGAAATGGAGCCATATTTCGCTGCTTCCCTTAAGAAAAAAAGCTGCTCAAACTTCATGAAAGACACCTCCAGAATTTAATTCTACAATACATATAAGAATAGTATGAATAATCTTACTATAGACCTTATTTTATGGTTCGTCAAGCGAAATTTTCATTATGCCATCGTATTTTTCGATACCCCATAATCGAATTATAAGCTACTCATACGAAAAGGAATCATGTAATATAGTAAATATATATGATAACTATGAATTGATATGAATTTATTTAGAAGGGATTGAAAGAATGAACAGAGCAGCCAGGACGAAAAAGGTGATTGTCTTAGGAATTGACGGAATGGATCCGGTCATGACAAAGCGGTTATTGGATGAAGGAAAATTGCCGAATATTAAAAAATATATGGAGCACGGAGCGGCTAGAGAAGACCTCCATATGATAGGAGCCCATCCAACGATTACCCCACCCTGCTGGACGACGCTTGCCACGGGAGCATACCCGGGAACTCATGGAATTACCTGCTATTGGCGTCAGTCACCGGACAGCCTGGACGGCGTAGTATATAATATGGACTCTAGGCATTGCAAAGCAGAACAGCTTTGGAATTCCACGGTAGAAGAAGGCTTAAAGACATTGGTATGGCATTGGCCCGGCTCTTCATGGCCGCCAAGCTCTAAGAACCCGTTGCTCCATGTGGTGGATGGCACCCAGCCGGGGTCAGTGAACATGGGTGTAGCACAGATGGATTGGGAGAAGATTATCTATGCATCCGCCGGAACCAAAAAGGTGAAATTTATTCCCCATACTCAGAAGGCAGCCGGTGTTGGATGCAACATCACCGATATGAAGGAAGCCTTGTCCATCAATGACGAAGAAGATGAGATGATGGAGCTCTGGTGGGGAGATGAAGCCAGAAAGGGCGGAGAAATCAGAACCTATATTAAATCCTTGGATGATACTGAGATGATGATAGGTGCAAAAGTAGCCTATGATATGATCTTTTCTCCGGTAGAGCCGGCAAAGGCTTGGAAGAGTGCGCCTGAAAACGCGCTGGAATTCACTGTATTAGTTTCTGCAGGTAAAGAAGAGCGATATGGACTGATCCTTCAAAATCCCGAGGGTATCTTTGATTCGGTAGCTCTTTACCGTTCCAAGGAGGATTCAGAGCCCTTTGTGACTATTCCAACTGGGGAGATGGTATCCGGTATAGTAGATGATGCTACCAAAAAGGGTGTAACAAAGCCTTGCTGCAGATCTTATAAGATTTTAGAGCTGAGTCCCGATGGCACCAATCTGCGATTATGGATCAGCAATGCTCTTGATACTACGAACGACATGCTCTGGCATCCCCTCACAGTTCATGATAAAATTGTAACTGCCGTAGGTCATATTCCGCCTGTCAGCTTAATTGGAGGAGAAGATTCCGAGCTGGTGGATCAGATATTTGAACCGTCCTGGGAGCTTTATAACCAGTGGCAGGCAGATTGTCTGGGATATCTGCTGGATAATGAGGAGTACGATGTGGTCTTTAGCCATTTGCATAATATCGATTGCGCAGGACATCAGATCTGGCATCTGGGAAAGACTTTGGAGCCATGGAAGCACACGGATGAAAATGTGTACCAGGAATTAATGGAGCGGTTCTACCTTCAGACGGATCGCTACCTTGGACGCTTCTTACACTATCTGGACAAGGGTTATACCATCTTTGTGGTATCCGATCATGGTCTCCTGGTAGGAGAAAATGTACCCCCTATTCTGGGTGAATATGCAGGTCTCAACACAAAGGTTATGGAAGAGCTGGGTTATACTGTATTAAAGAAAGACGAAGCTGGCAATTCCATTGACGAAGTTGATTGGGAGAAGACACGTGCGATTCAGATTCGCAGTAACTACATCTACGTCAACCTCAAAGGCCGTGATCAGCATGGAATCGTAGATCCGAAGGACAAATATGATTTAGAAGAACAGATTATTTCTGATCTGTATAACTATAGAGATGAGGTTACCGGAAAGCGCGTGGTGGGAATTGCCTTAAGGAATAAGG
Source organism: Herbinix sp. (assembly GCA_029239235.1). Taxonomy (GTDB): domain Bacteria; phylum Bacillota; class Clostridia; order Lachnospirales; family Lachnospiraceae; genus Mobilitalea. The sequence continues at coordinate 14,741 of JAQZBD010000064.1, read as the reverse complement.
ACGCGGTACTTCTAGGTACCAATGGGCCGGAGTGCGGAGACATCTTTTTTACAATTGAAGAAGGCTTTAACCGCTTGCACGGAGATGGGCTGACTACTGCACAGGGCTATAAGGATACCTCAGTAGCACCAATTTTCCTTGCAGCAGGCCAGGGCTTGAAGAGTAATTTTATTACAGATCGTGTGATACGCCAGGTAGATGTGGCTCCTACCATAGCTATATTGCTGGGAGTAAGAATTCCGGCACAATGCGAAGGTGCACCGATCTATCAGATTTTATCTGAGGAATTGTAATTAGGATTAGGTTAAATTAATAAAGGTTTATAAATAGGCTCTTGCCGCATGGAAACAGGATGTGTAACTCTGTTTCTCATGCAGCAAGAGCCTTGTTGCTTCACTAATTTTTAAATGACCACTTCATGCACGGCAATCTCAGTATCACCGACTGATAATGCCTGAAGCTTTGGAAGGATGGTCTTAAAATGATTTGTCTGCATATGTGCGTCCAGGCTTTCTTTGTTTTCCCACTTTTCTACGAAGGCAAATAAGCTTTTGTTCTCAATGCCACGTACCAGCTCATAAGTAATATTCCCCGGTTCTTTTCTGGTTTCTTCAATTAATCCCTTTGCACATTCCATAAATTGATCAGCATTTTTTTCTACGACAATACATTTTGCATATACGGCTAACATATGGATTCTCCTTTGGATGTATATTTATATAGGGTTCAAGTATCAAAATTCGGATTTATATATTGAAATGAATATGTGAATATACATTCATTCTTCCCAATTGCCGATACCATTTCGTCTATTGTAATAGATGGAAATAAAAGATTCAAGGGAAGTTTTATATGTAAGCATGTTCAAAAATTATGTTCTCCCGCCGAAATAGTCGCATATACAATAATAATGCCGCACAGATGAAAAGTATCATAACTATTTTCTAAAAAAACATCATTGCTGTAAAGCAAAGAGTTTGGAATAATTAACCTATTCGTAGGACTGTAAAGCCTACAAAAATAATTCCTTATGGGAGGTTTTTATGCAGTTTAAAAAGAAGGTAATTGGGTTGATGGCGGTAGTGACATTGTTATTTTCACTCCTTCCAACAACAGTATTTGCAGCAGCTAATAAAACATTTACGATTAACAAGGTAGTTTATGATGGAACTGCGGACACTACAACGGAGAAGTTTAGCACAATTACATCGGTAACTTATACAGATGAGGGGGTACAAACAACATTGCCCGTTTCTTCTGATAAATTAGCAACATTAACAGTTGACGGGGTTCAATATGATATTGTTGAGGGCAAATCATTTCAATATAAGAAGGATACAGTTATTAATTTAACTGCAAAGGATGAATCCATTCATCAGAATGTATCAGGGCCTGGTGTATTTCTAGTAGGCGGGTTGGATATGACAGCTTCGATTGATTATTACTTTCGAGCAGCAGCCTTTATTAAAGATGGCAGTTTATTAAAGGATTATTCCGTATCAAAGGCAATAAAATCCGGTAAAGTAACCGATACCAAAGCAACAGATGTTACCATCAATTCAAAGGGAAGCTTTTTTAACGGATTTTATATCAAGGGCTCTGACTATTCTATTACGAACCTAGATATGACATTGCTGGGTGATGGCGGTGATGACTTTAATGGTTGGGGGGCAGGTATTACGGTGACCGGTTTGGAGTCTAACGTAGAGATTGATAACGCGAAGATTAATACAAAGGGTATCATCCGAACAGCGATCTGGGCAGGCGGTGAGAAATCCACAATCAATGTTAAGAATTCAGTTATTCAGGCCTTCGCTGGAGATTCTACTGATCTGATTGTTCCGATGTTAGTACGCGTCCCCTGGGCGCTGGGGCTGGAAGGAAATATCCGTGCCACCAATGTACTGGGAAGTGCAACAGCAAATTATTCGGATAGCATCGTTGTATCGGAAAGCTGGGGAGCTTTATCAACAGACAGCGGTGTGAGCGGAACAGATGCTTTATTCGTTGAGAATGTCCTTGGCGGTATCGGATATCTGGAGGTAGCTCAGGCTCCTAAAAAATATGATGCTGTAAAAACAGTTAAGGGCGTTAAATATGGTTTAACCATTGCAAACAGCGGTTATGTAACCTATGCAGATGCAGGAGTAGTGAACCATTATGATAATGTACAATTCTATGCACCGGATTATATTCAGATTCTGGCTTCTAAAACTTCGAGTGCATATTATACCGGTCTTCAAACAGTATGCGTATCTAAGAGATTTGGAGCAATGTGGCACCAAAATCAAGGCGGAGCCTTAAGTCTGATTGATGGTTCCTGGACCACTTCCGATATCATGTTCTTATGTAAGAGCACAAAAGGAAATACAGCCACGCCCATTTTAACCGTGGATAGAACAAAATTAAGCATTGCGGGAAAGGATAGCTATAGTGGTGTTCTCTATCAGCTGTTAGAAAGCGATGACGCAGGGGGCCCATTTGCCAGCGGCTATACCATCCCAACTACGGAAAATGATTGGTCTACAATAGCTCCGGTGGAGGAGGTAACAACAACGGCAAAGGCTACCTTTACAGATATTAATACAACAGGAAATATCTATAATTCTGTTTATACAGTGAATCAGGCTCTGGATGTAACCTTAAAAAATTCAAAGCTGGTAGGTATTATCTCTTCATCGAATGCAAATCATGTTGATGAAGGCGGAAAGCTTATACCAGGCGGAACCTTTATTAGTGCAAACGATCCAACCACCTATACCTTTGCCGGAAGAGTGGTTAATAAAGCTAGTAAAGCCGTTAATAATGGTGTGAATTTGACCTTGAAATCAGGCACTAATTGGGTATGCAGCGGAACTTCCTATATCAACACTTTAACCATAGATAAGACCTCCAGTATTACTGCTCCGAAAGGCTATAAGGTGGTTATGACTGTTGGTGGAAAACAAACTGCTGTGAAAGCCGGTATTTCTACAGATGTTGTAGTAAGTATTGTAAAATAAGATGATTAAGGCGACAAATGGGAAAGATTTAGGCTGAGAGGTGATGTAGACTTTTGTCGGGCGAATCATAGGATGATTTGAGTGTCAAAGACCTTGTTTAAACACTCAAGATAAATACTCATGGAATTAATGAAGGCTGTTTCAAAGCTAACAGATTAGTTAGCAGAGAAGCAGCCTTTTCTTTCATGATTTGTGAATTAAGATAATACGTTATTTCTTATGTTATGTTTAGGCTATCCTTGGGATTCTGGCGTCCGTTTATTGTTTAGTAATATGAAAATCAGACCCAAGGTCACGAAAACCACGCCCATTAGCTTGCCGAAGGAAAAGCTACCCTCGAGCAGGGCATCCAGAATTAGAGCCGCCACCATTTGGCCGACAAACAATAGCAGAGTCATATTGATGGAAGGTATTTTCACAACAACAACGTTTAGGAGAAAAACAACTCCTACACTTAAAACACCGCCGAGTAACATCCAGCCCTTAATATCAGGGAGCTGAGTATAAAACCGAAATGTATTCGTAATCAGTAAGAGCAGACAGGAGGTAATGAGTCCAAAGGTAAAATTATAGACAGTACTTCTCATAGATCCCACTTTTGCAGAGAGCTCTGCGTTAATATGTCGGGAAACAACTTTTGTAACTCCTGTTAAAAAGGCGAACAGAATAGCAATATACATAGATATACTCCTTTCAAAAAATAATCATTACTGCGATGCCTGCAATAATACAGATTAGCCCAAGCATTTTTTTTATGTTAATCTTTCGGATTGCTGATCCGAAGAGACCATATTGATCAATGACTAAGGAAGTCACACTTTCTCCAAGCAGGCTAAGAGCAAGAATTACTGAAATACTGATGATGCCAAAGGCTAGATTTGTGAACAGCGTTGTACCCACACCGACGACGCCTCCTAAGTATAAGGAGAAGGGGACTTTCGCCAGTGATGGCCTCTTCTCGCGCTTGATGAGTAAAAGAACAATACTAATCAGTAATCCGACGATATGGATGATGACCGTTGCTGGATAGCTTCCGATGGCAGCAGATAGTTCCCCGTTAAATACTACCATGGTTGCAATTAAAGCACCGATAAAAATAGATACTATATTAAACATGATAAAATCCTCCCTAATTAAGCTTGTGCTTTGCATTACTGCAATTTACGTTGTAGCTCAATTTTATATAATCCCATTGAAAATAAATATGACATATGTCATACTTATTGTAAAAATTAAGGAGGTGAGTAGGTTTGAGGCTGTTAAAGATTAATAAGGAGCATATAGATTTTCTCGAAGCCAATGGGCTGGAATTTGTTAATACTGAGTACATTTATCTCCGTGCCTATCATAAGGGAGAATATCTATTTCAGCAGGGAGAGCAGATTGGATGTATCTATCTGCTATACAATGGAAAGGTTAACGTTAGTGTAACTTCAAATAACGGCAAGACACTATTGCTGTCGATCTGTACAAACCCCACCTTATTAGGCGAGATTGAGTTTTTTACGGACGGCTTGGCAACCACCAGTGCTCAGGCGATTAACCGTACCTTACTTCTGATCATTCCTTTTGCCCAGATACGGGGTGTAGGAGGAAATGAGAGATTTTTATCGTTCCTGGGCTTGTCCTTGGCGAAGAAATTAACTCGTAGTGTTCAAAATACTACATTGAATATATTGAACTTAGCAGATACGAAGGTGTCTTCTTATGTTCTGCTTAGCAATGTGGAGGGACGTTTCCAAGCGAACTTAACGAAAGTAGCTGAGCTATTGGGCATCAGCTACCGGCACCTCTTAAGGACATTAGAGAATTTATGTAAAGATGGGATATTAGAAAAAGATAATCATGCCTTTGTAATACGGGATATGGAGGGACTTCAGGCACTGGCTCAGGATTGCTATGCTCCGATGGAATTAAGCTAAGGCTGAGAATATGATAGATTAAGATGGATACCTAAACAGATATCCATTTTTGGGGTATGAATAATAAAGAAACCTAATAAAGAAATCTAAATAAATCTCTCCTGATTATTCATGGAGAAGCCGCCGCTTTTCACATCAGTGACATCCAATGCGGTATCCTTTACTTCAACGCTGCTTAGCTTTTTTACGACTCCATAGGGATTTTTCAGGGAAAGCCCTTCCCCTCGTCCGGAGATAACCCATAATATCTGATATCCGCGAGGTATTACGCTAAGTTTATCTTCACCCTTCCCATCTGTAAAATACACCAATAAATTCACTTTATGATGATTGGCATATTCGAATACAGGGCTGAATTTAGTACTGCCTTTTTTATGAAGCCTGTCTTTCAGATCCTTTACTGACTTAACAGGGTAAACCCGCCGAATTTCATTATCACATTCAATCATAGTGATTTCATGATTATAATTTTTAACGATACCCAGTACCTCTTTCAGGGCTTGCTTAAATTCTTCGTCGCTGATACTTCCGCTTATATCAATGGCGACGGCAATATTAGCCTTATGACTTCTAAGTTCCCCTCTTAAATCCAATCTGTCCGGCTGTCTTCTATCTCTTCTGGTAATGGTCTTCTTCGGATTGCTTTCCACGGTACCCATCAGCCGGTTGAGATATAGATTCCAAGGCAGCTCCCCCTTGCTGTTTTTTAGTAAGTCGATTAAGACCTTAACATGAGTGGGTATTTCGCCCTTCCTCGAGAGCTGAAGTATCTTTTCCGTAAATTCCTGCTGTGTGCTCTCATCAATGAGATCGGATTCATCCCAGATATCGTGAGTTTTCCCGGCCTCATATTCTGTTTTGATGGTATCATTCGGCTCACGATTTTCCGAGGACTTATCTTTATCTGCTCTGGGAAAATCAATGGTGGAATTAAGCTCTTCCACATAATATTCAAAAGGCTGATAGGGCTTTAGCTTAAGGGAATAGGTTTTATTAACCCACTCAAGGGTGGTTGCGTAAGGCGGCAAATGATCTAAATATACATTCACTACGATGTCCATAGCCATTTCTATGGCTGCCTTGTGGATGCGACTCTTTAATTTTACGGCTCTTATTAAATGAAGTGATAGAATATGGAGTATTTCATGCTGAATAGAGCTCTGCATTTGTCTGATATTCAGTTTCAAAAATAGGAGGGGATTAAAATAAATTACATAGCGAGCCCCTTTAAAATTAACTGCCGTAGGACTGCTGATATCATATCTTATCTCCTTGGACATCTGAAATAAAAAATACCCATAGAAATTGTTCTCATCTTCCATAAGACTAAGATTGACCTGATCAATAAGGCTGAAAAAATCCCTTTGAAAATCCTCCGGCATTGTTACCACGAATTTCTCTGCCTGAGTACTCGCTTTAGAAAAGGTCTGAATTAGTTTGATGGATTTTCTCTGCAGCTCCTGTATCCGATTGTCAAGATAATGCTCCATGTATTACTCCTCAGAGAAGCCATAGGCTTCAAAATACATATTTACAAAGGCTTCATTTTCAATAGCATGTTTATAAATCTCTTGATAGTTGCTTTTGATATCCTTCATGATTCCGACTTTTAAGTCCGCAGGATAGAGTCTTAAAAACTCAATCAATCGGCTGATATAAAATCCAGGCTCCTGATCATTGCTTTTTATACGAAACGCCACGCTCTTTAAAATATTCTTAGCTAATAGATAGAGACGGGTGTGGCTTTCCTTTTGTATACGCTCTTTTACTGACTCCGAGAGGACTTCTTCGGAAAAAATGTCTTCGTAGGATAGAAGAGGGTTATGGTCGGATTCAATAAAGCTTATAAACTCTTCAGCGATCAATTTGCCTACATTTCCTTTAATAACATTTAAGAATACAGACTTGAGTATGGAAGCTTTTCGTTCCCTGTAGATGGTATAAGCCTTTGAGATGCGTTCATAGCTTCTTGGGGTGGCGCGGATACTGTCCTCGTTTATCTTATGTAAATATTCCGGGAACGTCTGAATGAATTCAATTACCTTTTGTTCCAGACCGGTATCAATTGCCCATTCCAGCCACTGCAGGTGATCTGGTTCCATAAAGAGCCATACAAAGCGATTCTCCTGAGCAGCATCCATATCCACAACCTGATAATCAAACTCCGAACCATATTTACCGGAAGGATTCATGGCAGCAATTATTTTAACACTCTTATTCAGCTGATAGCCGTTGATTTCACGATTGAGTATTAAATTCATAAGCTCCTGCTGCACGGTATGCTCACATCGGTTAATCTCGTCAATAAATAAGAGAACGGTATTTCCTTCAGCGATCTTTTCATCGATTTCTCGTAGCTTATGATGTATCGCATATACGGTAGTCTTTTTTTGTGTCTGAGCTCCCTTAGTATTAATATCGGTATAAGCTTCAATCGTTGGCAGACCGCCGATCTCGCCCTCCTTTAGAAGATTACCGTCAATGACAATCAGACTCCAATTATGTTCTGTTGCAAGCTCCTTGGCTAAGGCTGTTTTTCCAATTCCGCTTTCACCTACAATTAAAGGTACTTCATCCGTCATGAGTACCAATTCAACGCTTTTTAATGTATCTGTAAAATTCATTCTTACCCTGTATGACGTGTTATGTGTCTATACGTCATACACTCCTTTCTTTGCACCATCACATTTCTTTATAAGCTGGATTTTCACTAGTGCTGCACCGTATATTATGATTCGAGGGTCAAAAATATATCCAGATGGCGCAGACCGGCATCTATGAATTGCCTTCTTTTCAGGCAATTCATGGAATGGTAAGGCAAGTCCAGATGGATATATATACATACATAGTCAGCACAATGTCTAAATCTGACTTTTGACTCTCGAATCATATTATTTAACTATATCAGTTTTAGCTTTTCATCCACCGCAATCTTTTTAGCCTTTTTACTCCCGTATTGATAGAGGAACAGCATTTTATTCATGTCCTTAATCGTACTGTGATCAATGGTATTATAGGTCAGGAAATCCCGAACATATTTTTCTTCCACGTCTTCCTTTGACAAGACCTCTTTTAATACTCCTTCCAGCTCTGACTTTGTTACCTCTTTCAGTACATACTTAAGTACCAGAAAATTTATTTTTAGGAATTCTAATATCTTATTCTTATTCAGGTCAGTAATAAATTTGACTGAACTCTCATTACTCCTAACGGCAATCAACTCCGCCTTATAGGCAGGTGAAGCAATGAACCTCAGAGCTTCATAATTGATTGCTACAGCCTCCTCCTGAACACTTTCATAAGGCTCCTTGATGAATTTAATGGAGTCATAATTTTGTCTTACTGCTAATAGCTGTAATTCCTCACTGGGATGGTCGATATACCGGATAGCCCAACCGGCTTGCGAAATTGCTAAACGTATTACCCTATTGGTGGGATGCTTCAGATATTCTAAATTAGTCCATCCGCTCTTGATGGCTTTTATCATCATATCCTCTGTGGGATTCTTAATAAATTTGATTGCCCGGATATTGTTATCAAATGCTAACTCCTGCATTTCCTGGGTTGGGTTTTCGAAATACTCCAACAAAAGCCCGTTTCTTTTTAGAGCGATTAATTTCAGCTCTTCCGAGGGCTGATAAAGGGTTTTGATAGCATTAGGATTGTTCTTTATCATTTCAATAAGCTGTGACTGTTCCATGTAGTTCCTTTCCTTTATTAGCTATGCGGAATGATGTTATATACTTTGATTAAGTTTATGAAAACAGATTGATTATACCATAATATTTATAATTAGGTCAAAAGAAGCTTACAGTCAGCAACGGTAAGTTTTATATGGCTTCCTTCGGGCTTAGCTTTCGCTCCGAAGCAGTGTTAACACTGGCAGTGTTGATTATGGGCTACACGACATTAATACAATCTTAAAATAAAGACTATTGACAAAAAGCATATACTGTATATAATTGTATATATACAGTATATGCTTTGCAAAGTGAAACACTTGTGATATTACTGCAGAATATCATACGGTGTACTGGAGGTACAATGAAGATATTAATATCGAATCAGTCTGAGCTACCAATTTATGCTCAAATCAAGGAACAGATAAAAGAACAGATACTAAACGGACAAATTGAGGCAGGAACAGAGCTTCCGTCCATCCGTAAATTGGCAAAAGAGCTTGGGGTGAGTGTAATCACTACAACCCGTGCTTATAATGATCTTGAAGAAGAGGGCTTTATTTCATCCATGCAAGGGAAGGGCAGCATGGTACTCTCGAAAGAAAATGAATTCTTAAAGGAAAAATATCTGTTACGAATTGAAGAGGGCATGGGAACAGCGGTAGAGACGGCGAAAAGAATCGGAATGAAGGAAGATGAACTTGTAAACTTATTGCATAAGTTGTGGAAAGAGTGAGATGATGGAGCTATTAGAAGTAAAGGGCTTAACAAAGCGTTATAAGGGATTTTTGCTGGATGATATATCCTTTTCTTTGCCCAAGGGGTATATCATGGGATACGTTGGACAGAACGGAGCAGGAAAGACGACGACAATAAACTGTATTAATCAGATTTGCCATGCCAATAGTGGCACAATCTACTTAAATGGTCGTATGTACAAAGAAGATCCGATACAGTATAAAGAAGAGATTGGTTTTATTGGTGATGAATCCTATTTTCCAAAGGAAATGAGAATATCAGATATTCGCAGCATTCAAAAAACTTTCTATCGAAGCTTTCAGGAGGCTGAATTTGACCAATTGATTGCAAGATTTAAACTCCCTGAGAAGAAGAAAATTTCTGAGTTCTCCAGAGGTATGAAGGTGAAGCTGATGTTTGCGGCAGCGCTATCCAGGGACACGAAATTATTAATATTAGACGAAGCGACCAATGGTCTTGACCCGGTGATACGTTCAGAGGTGCTGCAAATTCTTCAGGATTACATCTCTGATGGCGAAAGAAGTATCCTTTTTTCGACCCACATGCTGGAGGATCTAGAGCAGATAGCAGACTATATCGTCTTTATTGATCAAGGGAAAATAATTATTAGTGAGACGAAGGATGACCTGTTAGAATCCTATATTCTAATCAAGGGTGACTATAAAGAATTAACTACAGAACTAAGAAGCCGGCTGATAGGGCTAGAAAAGAAGGAATTTGGATTTGAGGCGTTAATTAAGAGTGATGAAGCAAGAAATGTTCCAAAAGGGTTTGTCATTAATAAACCTTCGATTGACAAGATTATGGTACACTTGATTCGTAACAGTTTGGAGGGAGTGTAGGATGAAGGCATTAAAGTTCTTAAAAGTGGATTGGCTCCGCTGTAAATCGCAATTAAGGGTTATGGCGATACTTCCCTTAATAGCGATAGCATTGGTCTTTGGTGGTATGGATAATGAACTGTTTATCAATGCCTATGTGGTATTCGGTGCTATTATATTTTCAACCCAACCATTTACGATGGAGAGTGCGTCGGAGTCAGGATTTATTAATATGCTGCCGGGAACGAAGAGAGACCGGGTGACCGGAAGATACTTATTTGCATTAGCTCTCACTTTATTTTCGGTACTTGTTGGGGTAATTGCTGTATCAATATATGATATTTACAAAGATACTAGCCTGGAGCCGGTTATGTCAGTATCCTGTATACTCTTTGGATGTGCGATGGTAATCTGCTCGTTGCAGTATGTTCTGTTTTATTCCATCGGAAAGGGAAAGAGTAATCAAATGATGGCTATCATCCGTATGATTCCGTCCTTCGTAATGTTCTTTCTTGGCACATACTTATCGGATTGGATCAAGAGTGGAGATGGTACCAATCTGGAGTGGGTTTTGGAGCGTGAGGTTGAGCTTTCACTTTTGTGTGTGTTGGTTGGGCTTTTTGTGTTTTTTGTTGGGATATCAGTGTCTAGTAGGATTATTGAGCATAAGGATTTTGCTTGATATGAGGTTGAGTTGGTGCCGACTTAAAGATAGGTGCACCTGATTTTTATTTGCGAAGATCCATCCTTATGAGTTCTTTAGAAGTGAATAAAAGAGAATAGAGAAAATATTTTGAAATGACTAATATAGGTTGGATTCATCCTATATTAGTCATATAATTATTTAAAGGCTGATTTATGAATTTATGTATGATTATTCTAGAAATAATATAGGGAGGGAAGAGAGCATATCATGATAGATACTTCATGTCAGTATTGGTATCACTCATTGCATATACCAGTATATATATACGATAAAAATAAGACTCTTTTACGTTGTTTTCCAAGACAAGAAAAGTACTTGCATCCACATTCTGACTATATAGATAATTTTTTAAATTCTGACTTTAATCTTTCTTTTATAGAAACAAAATCTTTTACGTATTATGGTTGTATCAAGTCGGAAAACAAAGAGCATATAGTGATACTTGGCCCTGTTAACCCATTGCCATATACAACAGAGCTTCTATCAAAACTGCATGAGCGATGTAACATTAGTCCCGGTAACTCGGAGAACTTTGACCGATTTTATTGCTTAATTCCTGCCTATGATATGGATACTTTTCTTGCAACTATATTACTGTTAAATTTATTGATAAATCAAACTGAGTTAACAAAATCTGATATTCATAATATCTCGAACGCTATCTCATACATTTCCTTAGATTCAACACTCTACAAGGCGGTTGACTTGCAATCTCAGGAAGCTGAATTTAAATATAACTATGAAATCGAAAAAGAGCTATATTACTATGTTGAAACCGGTAATATAAAGAAACTACAACAATTTTATGATTCGTTATCTTATGAAAAATACCAAGTTTCACAAACAAGTAATAGCTATCTGCGCCAACGGAAAAATGAATTTATTATAGCCGTAACATCAATTTCCCGCTCTGCAATAAAAGGAGGTCTTCTTGCTTCTAATTCATATCGACTTGCAGAATTATATATTAAGCAGGCAGAAAAGCTTACTGATAGTGCATCCGTTGATAAATTAATAATACAAGCATCTTACGATTTCACAAGAAGAACTGCCGCCAGTATGAAATCGACCGAAATAAATACCTTTATACATCAGATTCAAAACTATGTGAGTGAAAACATATATCAGAAATTAAGTGTTCAAAATATTGCCGAGGCAATGAATTTTAATAGATCCTATCTTTCACATCGTTTTAAAATTGAGTGTGGAACCGATCTGAATCAATATATTTTTAAAAGCAAAATAGAAGAATCAAAAAATTTATTAGCATTTACAGAGAAACCCTTAAGTGAAATAAGCAGCTTACTTGGATTCTCAAGTCAAAGCCATTTTCAGACTAAATTTAAAAAATTTAATAATATGACACCGCAGACATACCGTAACCAGTGTAAGCGTAGGTAATAAATATCGTGAAGTGCCTGTAATACCATTGTTATTACAAATACTTCACGATACATAAACATTAATATTAGCTCAGCTTACTTAGATTGTTATAGCTAATCTGGCAGCTGAATCAACTGCTGCAGCAATTGTTTTTGCATTTTTATCCAACGCATCACCAATCACATATAAGTCATAATCTTCGGAATTTAATTCTGTTTCTAGCGGATTATATGATTTGGTTCCCATGGCAAGTACGACCATATCGTAACCGGTAAGAGTAACTTCACCCTCTTTTGACGTACAAATAGCACCGTCTTTTGTAAACTTTTCAACTTTAAGTCCGGTATGAATATCTACATTAGACTCTTTTAAGTTCTTCATTATAAAATACTTTACACTGTCTCCAATCCCATTTCCTACCGTATCAAGCATTTCTATAACTGATGAGCTTCTCAGCTGTGAAGATAGGAATTCTGCAGTTTCTAGCCCGACTAAACCTCCGCCAATGACCAATACACGATTTCCAGCCTGTACTTTTCCACCCAGAAGATCAAGTGCCTGTACAACCGGAATGCCATCATTGGGAATGTTAGGCTGAATTGGAGTTGCTCCTGTAGCCAAAATAACAACATCTGGTTTTAACTCAGCTACAATTTCCTTTGAGGCTTCAAAATTCATTTTAATATCTACATTGTATTTTTTACACATTGTGATATAGTATTTAACAGCTCTGGCAAGTTCAGCCTTATTTGGAGGTACGCAGCCATAAACGATCTGACCGCCAAGCTTATCTGATTTCTCCAGCAAAGTAACCTTATGGCCTCTTAATGCGGATACCCATGCGGCTTCAAGGCCGCCTACACCGCCACCGATAACAACAATATGTTTACTATAGTCAGATGGCTGGATTTTTAAGTTTAATTCATTACCGGAAAACGGATTAAATGCACAAGAAATACCCCTAGCTTCCGGAACACTTCCTGATGCACCCTGACAGCGTGTATTACATCCAACACATGGCGATATCTCATCAATTTTATTATCCCTGATCTTGTTTGGCAATGCGTTATCCGCGATACTCTCACGTCCCAATGCAACAAAGTCGCAACTACCTTCTTCAATTAGACTTTCCATTAATACAGGATCATTAATTCTTCCGACTGCAATAACCGGTACGCTTACTGCTTTCTTCACTGCCTCTGCTGCACTCACATTAAAGCCAGGTGTCACAGGATAGGGAGCAACCTGATAATGCATAACAGCATATACACCGGTTGAAATGTTGAACGCATCAACTCCAGCTTCTTCAAGTAATTTGGCAAGGAGAGCAGTTTCTCTTATGTTTCTTCCGCTTTCAACAACCTCGTCGCCACTTAATCTCATACAGACAGGGAAATCGGAACCACATTTCTTTTTAATATTCTTTACTACTTCAACACCAAATCTGGCACGACTTGTCAGATCACCTCCAAATTCATCTGTCCTACGATTGACATAGGATGACATAAACTGTGTTAGAAGGTATCCATGACCGGCATGTAGTTCAATGCCATCAAATCCGGCTTTTTTCGCACGTAGTGCTGTATCGCCGAATTTCTCAATCAGTTCATATGTCTCATCCGTAGAAAGCTCTTTCACCAGTTCACGATTTACTGGACATGGAATTGCTGAAGCAGATACCGGTTGTTCTCCCGTAAAGTAACTTACAGTTTCTCGGCCGGCATGATGAATCTGCATAAAAATTTTAGTTCCTGTCCCAAGATTATGTATATGTTCGGGTAATTTCGAAACGGATGGTATCAAGTCATCATTATCAAAAACAATTTCACCCGGTACTGCAATACCTCGTTTCTCTATTGCAAAAAACTCAGTAATGATAAGACCGAATCCCCCTTGTGCACGAGCGCCATACCAAGCAAGTGTAGTCTCGTCCACCGTACCATTATGATTTACTCCCATACCTGGCATTACAAAACGGTTTGGGATTTCAAGTTGTCCAATTTTAAATGGACTTAAAATGTGATTATGTATTGCACGGATGTTGTATTCATTATATGTTTGTTTTGTTATTATTGGATTTTTATTGTAAGTTGCCATTCTAAATTTTTAATTGTAAGTTGCCAATCTAAATTTATAAGTTGCAATTGCATATGGATTCAAACGTTACATTTTGATTGCATTCCAAGAACAAAATAAGGGTTCCAGAGACTTTATAAACTCTGGAACCCTTATTTTATAAGTAATGCAGTTGAGGGGACTTGAACCCCTACCCAGTTACCCGGACTAGAACCTGAATCTAGCGCGTATGCCAATTCCGCCACAACTGCAGACATGTTACCGAATCTACGGAACAAAGTGAATTATAACATACCAAATTTCTAATTTCAACTAAAATATTTTATTTTGTGTACCTCACAGATTATTTTAACTTAAACTTCGCAAATTGCATAAAATATATATTTAAATTG
>JAQZBD010000063.1 GCA_029239235.1 Herbinix sp. | reverse complement strand
CTGAAGCCTATCAGTTCCTGCATGAAATAAATAAATCTTATGAAAACAGTGTAAGCATCGGTGATTACTGCCAGACATCACAAAACTATTATGGCACAAAGAATAAGGACACCTTGTCACCAATTAATCAGGTACTTCTTGCACAGAAGCATCTGGATGCATCAACTCGCCTGGAACAGCTCCTGCCCGATTGGCAGCTGATGCTGGAGCAATTATTGGTAAACCACATGTTTTATAATAGCTTTCCTTATACTGACAATCAAGAAAATGCCAAAGACGCTTTCCTTTCCCTTGTTTGCATGTACTCCTTCTTAAAATTCACCCTTCTTGGCAATTTGCACCAGATATTTTCAACGGAAGATCTCGTCGATGTTATTGCAGCCCTGTTTCGTGTGATTGAACATTCCGGCTTCAAGTATACCGTCGTTAATCTTGTCAGAGAAATTAATCCTTCCACGGATACTATCATCATTCCTGAAATAATTCATATTTAATTTTTTCTAAACTACCTTATCTTCTCTTTCGCTACTTAATGAGTATAAAACAGGACGGTAAATGCTTTAACATCTACCGTCCCGCTTAATTAATTATTTAATATTCTCTTGCGATATGCCTGATTGGCACTGACCGAATCCCGGCACTATTCTCCATTGTACATGAATGAAATAAGACGGTTAATATCCTCTGGCTCATATGCAACAATCTCAAGTTCGCCAATCTTGCCATCAGAAAATACATTTGCCAAAGCTACGTACTGAGAAAGCTTAGATTTCAAATTTAATCTATCTCCCTCTGTGGTTACTAACTCCACCTTACCTGAGCACTCGTCTATTACCTTAAAAAACGCATTAACATTAGTGATATTCATTACTTTCATATTACTTACTCCCTTCTGCATTGTAATATTATTATGATCCTTTTTTCAATTCAGAATTCAAATTTCGGCACCGAATATTGCCATAAAATATTATTGTTTGGATCATATTTTTATGTTATTTTAATCAAGCCAATTTGTCAACCCATAAGTACAGAAAAACTTGAAAATACCACTATTTTTAGCACCTTTTGGAACACCTGGCCCGTTTTTAACAAGGCTTCTTAACAACTCAATATCCTTACAATATCCTCTACCTGCTCGGCCAAATAATCAGCACCATATTCCTCTAATTCTTCCCTGGTGCCATACCCATAGAGAACACCCATGCAATCCAGTCCTGCTTTCCTAGCTCCAAGAATATCATGCATTCGGTCTCCAATCATCAGACACTTACTGATATCCCTAATCCCCATCTCATTTAAGGCATGTTGGATTACCTCCACCTTATGGATTCTATCTCCGCTTAGTTCACTTCCGGCTACGAAATCAAAATATCGCAGCAAACCAAAGTGCTCCAATATCTTCTTTGCAAATACCTCCGGCTTTGAGGTTGCCAGGATGAGAATTTTTCCACAGGACTTTAAGTTTTCCAGCATTTTATCCACACCCTCGTACATGTAATTCTCATAAAGCCCTGTTTCACTATAATATTCACGGTATTTCTTCACACATAGAGAGGACTCCTCCTCCGAGAATCCATGATATTTCTGAAATGATTCTATGAGCGGGGGTCCAATAAATCTATCCACCAAGTCCAGCTTCATTTCTGTTACTCCATAGTAATTCAGTGCATGGATAATAGCATTCACTGTCCCAAGTTTGGGGTCGGTTAAAGTTCCGTCTAGGTCAAACAATAGATATTGATAATTTTTTAATTTCATTTACTGCCCATGCCTTTCAATCTTATAAATATTTTGAATCTTGCTAGACGAATCTAGCTTGTTGAATTCTGCCCAAAAAATAGTCACACTATTAAATTCAACTCTCCTTGCTCTTCGCACTTTTATTTTAATCCACATTGACAAAAAATTCAATTTGCATTATATTTTCCATATAATCCAGGTTCAAAGCACATATGAAACCTACCGCTAAGCTTGTAGAAAATGTTAATACCTAAGAATAATATAGAATCCTGCATTATTCCCATAAAATAACTGTAATTTTTTATTTTGTAATTACCTATCATATAAGCGGAAAATATAGAGAGGAGAGGTATGGCATTTATTATACCATACAATGATATATGTTTTATCAGATTTGTGATGAAATTAAAAAGATTCCTTTGAAAGATGTGAATACCGACTCTTTGACCGTCGGTATAATATCTCTGGAGGAACTGGAGAATTGCTATACTCAATTCGGGTTTTCCTATCTTACCCTAGAAGAATGTAAAAATGATGTTCAGCATCTTCATGGCACTCTTAACTCCTACTATGATTATCTGTTTGGTGTAGTAATCGGTTTAAATCCTGGCCAGATCATCAAAGTTCAGGATCGGATCGGTCTATATATAAAACAGAATCTTTTACTTATTGTGATCATTGAGGATAGGGATGACAGCACCCGTTTTAAACTTCTTGATTTATTAGATAATCTAAAGCTTGATAAGATGTCTCAGGAGAGATTAATATTTGGGTTTTTAGAAAGATTTATCTGCGAAGATTATACCCTGCTGGTAGATATAGAAGATGATATAAATGAGCATGAGGATCGGATTCTTGAGCGCAGGCTGGATAATAATTTTAATAATCAGATTACTGCCATCCGAAAAAAGCTACTGCTGATGGATAATTATTACCAACAGTTTATTGCGATAGGCGAAGAACTGGAGGAGAATTCCATTGATATCTTCAAGGAGGAAAATCTCCATTATTTTCGTATATTTTCAAGTCGGGCAACCCGTCTGTGTGAGAATGTAAGGATGCTTCAGGAATACAGTATTCATGTAAGGGAATCCTATCATTCTCAACTGGATAACGATATGAATCGTATTATGAAAATATTCACCGTAGTCACTACTGTTTTTCTGCCTTTGACCTTAATTGTGGGCTGGTACGGAATGAATTTTACAACCATGCCGGAATTAACCTGGCGTTACGGCTATCTCTTTGTAACTATACTTAGCATTATCGTTGCAATACTTTGTTTTATCTATTTTAAAAAGAAGAAGTTTCTATAACTCCTTCTGTCGGGTAATTTGGAGCGCAGCCTTTTACAGGCTGTCCTCTATAATCCTGGCGAGAGGACTTCTCTCCACCTCCTCCAAGGTTACATGTCCGGTGATCTCGTAATTCTTTAATTTTTCCACAACATATACTAATCCATTTGATTTTGAATCCACAAACACATTATCGATCTGATTATCAGAGGGATCACCAATCATCACAAATTTTGATCCCTGCCCGGCTCTTGTCAGCATCAGCTTAGCAAGATGGGGGGTCATTTCCTGTGCTTCATCAATAATAACAAAAGCACTGGATAGGGTGCGTCCCCTCATGAAGGCAAAGGTTTTCATTTCTATTACTCCGGCATCTCTATACTGCTCTAAAAAATCCTCCACCGTAAACAGTTTCTTGTCTGAGAAGCTTGTACTTTTTCCTTTTTTCAGGAGCTTATCACTCGTTTCAATAGCTTGACTTTTACTTTTATCCACCATCAGGCTTTCAACCGCATCTCCAAAGGAATCCATGAACGGTTTTAATTTTTCTTCTTCACTACCGGGTAAAAAACCGATTGCTTCACCAGCCGGAACAGCTGGCTTAACATAAATGATTTTATTATAAGAATTGTTTTCAATTACCTTTTGAAGTGCTACTGAGATAGACAGAATTGATTTTCCTGTTCCTGCTCCGCCGCATAATGTAACCAAATTGATTTCATCATCCAGAAGTAATTCCAACGCCATACGCTGTTCCCTGTTTCTTGGAGTCAGTCCCCAAACCTTATCATTTGCATATTTCAAAGGAACAATTTTGGAACCGTTAAATTTTGCCAGAGTCTCATGGGAATTATTATCGAAGCATTTAATAGAAAGAAATTCGTTAGGCAAGAAATGTCCGGACTCTTGATTAATCTCCAGACCGCCATGATAGATTTGATTGATTTGTTCCGAGGAAAGGCTTATCTCCTGATAACCTTTATAGAGCAGATCCATATTCGTTTTATCATTTTCATAATCCTGTACCTTTAATTTTAAGGACTCCGCCTTAATGGCTACGCATATATCCTTTGTAACCAATACGGTCTGAATTTTCTTTGACTCCTTTTTGATATTAAGTGCAATCGTTAATATCTTGTTGTCGTTCTTATTCAGATCCATACCATCCGGCATATTATCCGTATTCATATGGTTCAGCTCAACTCTTAAGCTGCCACCGCTCGGTAATTTTATTCCCTTATGCAAGTCTCCAAATTGCCGGACATTATTTATTTCTCTGATTGCCTCACGAGCTTGATAACCTATAATTCCATCCTTCTTTTTTAAATTATCCAGCTCCTCCAGGCAGATGATAGGAATAATAATATTATTATCTTCAAAAGTGTATATACAGCCTGGATAGTGAATCAGTACATTTGTATCTAAAATATAATTTTTAACCATAGGCTCTTCCTCCTTACGGGTTTTAAACTTTGGGAAGCAATCTTAATGTTACAGCGCAATCTTTAATTCCTTCATACTCTGAAAACGGCTCTCAATAATTTTATCAATCTGCGTCCAGTTTCTCACACGTGTTACATTCTTTGGCAGTTCACCCTTATTGTAGCCGCAATCAATCAACAATACCTCAAATCCGGCCTGCGCTAATTGAATTGCATTCTCGAACCTATCCTCGATAAATATGTCACAACCAGCTATTTGTGCCTGCTGAACTTTATTCGTATTGCCAAGCAATGCGATGGAATCCATAGGGATTTGATTATTTTCCAGCCACTCCAGGGTCACTTCTCTCATTCTTTCTTCTCTTGCAGTAATAAAATGGATCATATATTTATCATACCATTTGTTAATTACATCTTTTACCCCGTCTCTAATGATAGCTTCCTTATGCATCCATTCACCATACTGATCATAGAAACGATTATATTCCTCTTCCTTAATTCCTAGCAGTTGATAAATCTCATAAATTGTAATATCCTTAGACTTCAATTCTTTTTTAAAATAGTAGTTCGCAAATGGAAGCCAGTCACCCGGTTCCGTTATGGTTCCATCAATGTCAATGCATACATTAAACACTCTCATTTCATTCCTCCTTTATTGGTTTGATTTTATTATAAATGAAGTGCAGGCTTCCTACCCCATAAACATGTAATGTTTATGTAAATTTAATTTAAAATCTTACCCTTTTCTTACGCTGATCAAGATTCTAGCGAAGTTTCAGACATAATTTACCCAAATAATACATATTTTTAACATTTGAATGCCATTTCTATATTATAATAAGTTTTATAAGCTATGTAGATTAATTATGATACTAACGTTATAGTAATCAGAAATACTGCAAACAATATTATTGATGCGCTATAAAGTTATAAGAAATCTTTCAATAGCTGAATACTTATGATGATTTCATGCAAATTCTTTGGAGGTACACATTATGAAAAATGCAATCATTGATTTAGGCTCAAACACAATCAGACTATGTGTCTATGAACATCAGGAAGCTGATTTTAAGACCTTACTTGAAAAAAAAGAAATGGCAGGACTCGTCAACTATATCGAAAATGAAAAATTAAGTAATATGGGTATTGAAAAAGCCTGTAATATCTTACAGCAGTTTATCAACCTGGTTCATAATCTTCAGGTTGAGGATCAAAACATCCATATCTTTGCAACTGCTTCTCTTAGAAACATAGTTAATACAAAGGAAGTAATCGAATTTATAAAACATAATACAGGTCATGAGATAGAACTTCTCTCCGGCGACGAAGAAGCTGTTCTGGATTTCATCGGAACCACAAAATATCTGGATATCGAATCCGGTATTATTGTGGATGTCGGGGGCGGCAGTACCGAAATCGTTATCTTTGAAGATAAAGCCATAAAGCATGCCACCAGTATTCCGATCGGTTCCTTAAACATGTATGTTAAATTTGTTAAGAAAATTATTCCCAAGCAGGAAGAAAGAGAAAATATAAGACAAACGGTTCTAAGTTATATTTCCGATCTACAGCTTCAGAAAGAATCCTATCCAACAATCTGCGGTATCGGCGGAACAATCCGCGGTATTTTAAAATTAAACAATAGTATTTATCATCATCATAACTCTAATTCGAATATTGAGGCAGAACAGATAAAAGAATTACTGCATTCAATTAAAAACAGCCATAGAACAACCATAGCACCACTGCTTAGAAACATTCCTGATCGTATTCATACTATTATACCCGGCATGATTATCATTGACACGATTATGGATTATTTTGGAGTACAAAATATTATTGTTAGTAAATACGGTATCCGAGAAGGATATTTATACGAAAGAATTTTAAAAGGAGAATAAGATTAATGCATTCGCATGATGAAATTGAGAATAACTATATGCAGAATAGGGAATTATCCTGGCTTACCTTCAACGAACGAATTTTGGAGGAGACACAGGATCAACAAGTACCATTCTATGAGCAGCTAAAATTTGTTTCCATTTTCACCAGCAATCTTGATGAATTTTATATGATTCGTGTGGGTAGCTTAACCGACCTATCCCTAATGGAAAGTAGTAATATTGATAAAAAATCAGGTATGACACCGAAACAGCAGCTAGATAAAATTTATAAGAGGTCCGCTCAGCTTTATAAAAAGAGAGATGAGATCTATGAAGCTGTTGAAAGCAATTTAAGATCCTCACAGATATCCAATCTCAATATGAGTGAACTGTCAAAACAGGAGAAAAAATATATTGAACGATATTATCATGAATATATGCTTCCGCTTCTTTCTCCTCAGGTCATTAATGCAAGGCATCCCTTTCCTCACTTGGTGAATAAAGAGCTTTACATTATCTGTGTTTTTTCCGGTGCCGAAGCCAGATTTGGCCTGATTCCGGTATCTAAATCTTTGCCAAAGTATGTTCTGCTGCCAGGCGATGCGCTTCGATATGTTATGACAGAGAAAATTCTTAGATATTATCTAAAGGATATCTTCAGCATGTACAAAATTGAGAATTCCTCCATTATATCCGTTACCAGAAATGCGGACATCAGTATCGACGATGAAGCTTTTGAGGTGGATGATAATTTCAGGGAACGTATGAAAAAGGTACTCAAAAAAAGAAATCGGCTGTCTCCCGTTCGTCTGGAAATTCAGGGTCATATGAATCGGACTTTATTACTGTTTCTTCTTGATAAATTAAATCTTGAGAAGCATCAGGTCTTTACCTGCAAGGCTCCTCTGGTATTGTCCTATGTGTTCCAGCTAAGGAGCCAATTTACACAGCTGCAAAAGAAACAGCTGTGCTACTCCGGCTTTGATCCTGCATATCCGGAAGGCTTAAGAAAAACCGAAAATATAACCGAGCAATGTAAAGTCCGGGATGTTTTATTATTTTATCCCTATCATCAAATGGAGCCCTTTTTAAACTTACTTAAGGAAAGCGCAGCGGATCCAAATGTGTTGTCCATCAAGATTACCATATATCGTGTTTCCGACAATTCCAGATTGATTGAATATTTATGTATCGCAGCGGAAAATAACAAGGAAGTGACCGTACTCATGGAGTTAAAGGCTCGCTTTGATGAACAGAATAATATTGAGTGGGCAGAACGGCTGGAAGAAGCCGGCTGTAATATCATTTACGGCTTCGAGGGCTTTAAGGTGCATTCTAAGATCTGCCTCATCACCCGGCGGGATAATGGTGTCATTAATTATATTACACAGATTGGCACAGGAAATTATAATGAAAAGACCGCAAAACTTTATACGGATCTATCCTTAATCACTGCTGACCGGAATATCGGACAGGATGCAATGCTTTTCTTTAAGAATATGTCCTTATCAAATTTAAACGGAGAATACAATCACCTACTGGTAGCACCGAATTCACTAAAAAATAATCTATTGAAAATGATGGATGACGAAATAGAGAAAGCAAAACGGGGAGAAGAGTGCGGAATTATTATTAAGACCAATTCCATGACAGATAAAGATATTATACAGAAGCTTTCTGAGGCTTCCATCGCCGGAGTGGAAATTAAAATGATTATTCGGGGCATCTGCTGCCTGCTTCCGAACATACCGGGAAAAACAGAAAACATCTCTGTCATCAGTATTGTAGGAAGATTTTTAGAACATTCCCGCATATATCTCTTTGGCAGAAACAATGATAGAAAGATGTATATTTCTTCTGCGGATATTATGACCCGCAATACCTCAAGAAGAGTAGAGATCGCTTGCCCCATTTATAATCCTGATATTCAGGAACAGATTCTGCAGCACCTTCATACCATGCTGGAGGACAATGTAAAAGGCCGTAATTTAAATCGCGATGGCAGCTATAGTCGAAGAGATGGTGCTGATGTGGCTCCGATCGACAGCCAGCTAACCTTCATTCAGCAAATAACTGTTAATAAATATAACCTGATCCCTGCTGAAAACTTTTAATCCATTAACATTTATCATGTTCTAAAGCAAGATAGATTAACAGACTAATCTTTTCGATACCAATCTATTATCTCGTTATCTTCTTATTCTAATTCAATTATTCAATCTTGATTCAAGTGTCAAAAGCCTTATTTATACTGCAGTAATGAATATGTAGATTTGACTTTTAACACTTGAATCAATTCTTTTAAAATTAATCTATAGCTTCATATATCCATAGCTATTTACGATTGCTTCCAGCTTCCTGTTATCTTTACACATCGGACACTCCCCAACATGATAGCTTGTATAGTCAGGTAAATCCTTAGATTTAAAGATAGAATGTACCGAAATTTCATCAACTCTACTTATAGCACTGAAGATTGCACTGATCGCTTGAATTCTTCCTCCATAATATTTGATGCACTCAATACTCCTTTGAATTGTATCACCGGTAGTAACAGCACCTGCCAGCAATAGAATGTTTTTATTAAAAACCGCCGGCTGATTATTCTCTCGAAATACCATCTGCCCATTTGTATTATATACTGGGCTTACAATATAAATTGCTTGTTGCGCATTCATTGACATGATACCTGCATTACTTAGTTCCTGAGCCAAATAGGCCCCAATGATTTCACATCCGTCCAGGCATACTATGGTATCCACTGCTGTACTGGTAACGTATTGCTTACCTATTATTTTTGCAGCCTCCATAGCTTCACTATGTGTGGTTTTCATTGTGGTAAGGTCAATATACAGATTGATGTGGGAGTTACTAGTAGCAAAATGACCTGGTATGACCTTCAAAGCTAATTTCTTGTTCATCGGTGCTTTAATCTTAATTGCTCTACTTTCCATAAAATTACCCCCTTGATAGTATGATGAGAAACAATATACAGCGCTTTTTTCAGAAGCAGGAATTACCTTTGTATCCTTATTATATCTCGATTTACAAATACAGGCAACTATCTTTTCTCCTTTATTAAGCCCTTTCGATAAGCCTCCAACAACTTTTCCAGATCCTTGATCTGAACCTTTAATTCCTCACCAATATCCGTATCTCCCACTCTCTTACGAATTACCTCCTGCTCCAGCACAACCGTAGTGGAGTGAATATCTCTTTCCTCCTCAATCGCCTTCTGTGTGGATTCAAAGGGTTCATGGGATACCAAAAGCAGACCATAGGAATTATAGATCAGGGTATAACCTGCAATTCCAGTCTGTGCCTGATAAGCTCTGGAAAAACCGCCATCAATAACTAACAGCTTTCCATTTGCTCTAATCGGACTCTCACCCTTTTTTATTTCAACCGGCACATGACCATTGATAATATGTGATATCTTTGGATCCAGACCAAACTCCTGAAAGATCATATTGCAAATCGTCTCATCATCCTGCAATTTGAAGTAGGGATCTCTTCTTTCTATCTGCGCTTCCTTTTCCTTTATAAAATAGCGCTCGAAGGTAGTCATCCTTTCTTTCCCAAAGAGGGGAGAATCTGACCCGCACCAGAGGTACCACATCATATCCATGGCATATTGTTTCGCCTGGGGATTCTTCGTGTTAAAATAACCTTCCCTGGCTAATAGATCCAATCGATCCAAATATGCTTTGCCGCTGTATTCCCTTCCGCTTTCACCGATATTAACCCTCTTAAAGCTTCCGTCCGGATTTAACGGGATACACCCGTGATACAGCAGATTAGAGTTATTCTTAAGATACATGCTACCATTGGAATAGAGAAAGCTGATATGCTTTTGCAGCTTCTCACTATTTAAGAAGGAGGATTTTAACTTGTCAATCAGCTCCTGCTCTTCCGGGATTAAATCATAGCAATGCTCCGAATCAATGGTAGGAAAATGAGTATCCTTAAGCATATAGCTCTTTCCATCCACTTCCACTCTTCCACTATCTAAATAGAGACTGCTCAAAATGAGTCGATCCTCCATATGATAACCCGGATTACGGCGGATAATCTTTCCTTCCAGCTTAAACTGCAAAATTGTGATTGCCTTATGCATCTGAGCGATTAGCTGTACCTCATTGCTGCTAAAGTTCTCCTTTCCCTCTAGCTTAGGCTGAAAGCATTTACATTCGTCCTCACCATAATATTTCATTGCAAAGGTGGCAAGGGGCAGCAGATTAATGCCATAGCCATCCTCAATGGTTTGCAGGTTGGCATATTTTGTACATATTCTAAGCACGGTTGCTATGCATGCCTCATTTCCAGAGGCCGCACCCATCCACAGCATATCATGATTTCCCCATTGAATATCCACACTGTGGTAGCTCATCAAAGTATCCATGACGATATCCGCACCTGGACCACGGTCGAAAATGTCCCCTATAATATGCAGTCGATCAACCACCATTCTCTGAATTAATTTTGAGATGGCAATAATAAACTCCTTTGCACGATCAATTCGAATAATGGTCTGGATGATCTCATTATAATATTCTTCCTTATCCCGTTCATCTGCTTCTTCATGCAGAAGCTCCTCTATAATGTAGGCAAAGTCCTTCGGAAGCGCCTTTCTTACCTTGGATCTGGTATATTTTGAGGAAGCATAACGGCAGATTTCAATTAGCCTGTAAAGGGTAATCCGATACCAATCCTCCAGGTTTTGTTCCTTCTTTAATACAATTTCAAGCTTTTGTTCAGGGTAGTAGATCAGAGTTGCCAGACTTTTAATATCATTTTCTCCCAGAGACTTTCCGAATAGATCTTTAATTTTACGCTTAATTACGCCAGAGGCATTTTTTAACACATGATCGAAGGATTCATTCTCTCCGTGAATGTCTGATAAAAAATGCTCTGTACCCTTTGGTAAATTCAGGATTGCCTGAAGATTGATTACCTCGGTGCAGGCCGCCGCAATGGTTGGGTACTGGTTTGATAGGAGTTTAAGGTATCTTATCTCACTCTCCATATCCTTTCTTTGAAGTTCATCTTTATTCATTAATGGCTCCTTTAATAAATGCAACCCAAGAGCATACCAGTAGTTTTTTGCTGGCACTTACTTAAGTTACTTTTGCACGTTCAAATGGAGATCACTGTTATAACGTGCCCTTATTATACTACGGGAGCTTGGATAAATCCACCCCAAATTTGTAATAGCAGTTTTCCAGTCCCTATCAAAATATACTAGTCCTAAGACTAATCCCAATCTTTCCATACCTCCGGCTGATAGCCAATCGTTGCTTTCTTTCCACTTCGCACGATTGGCGTGATTAATAATTTTGGATGATCCAGAAGCTTTGCTTCCTGATCCTCCGGAGATAGATATTTCATCAGGGCAAGTAAATCCTTTTCCTTGGAATTTATATTAATAAGCTTGTCCACACCGCCTACTGCCTGTTTGATATTATTAAATTCACCTTTACTCATTCCGAACTTGGCTACATCAATAGATTGATACTTAACCCCTCTTTCCTTAAAGTATCGTTCTGCTTTTTTTGTTTCAAAGCACTTAGAGGTACCAAAAATCTGAATATTCATCCCGTCTTCTCCTTATGTATGAAAATCTGCCTAATAATAATTGCATATCCCTTCGGTTATCAAACCTTCTCATCAACTGCGAACCCCTTTAAATCCTCTTCTATAACCTTCTTTTTTTCAACCAGTGCCTGAGGATTGTTTAATAGCAGATCCTCTTCCGGTAGGTTCAGATTCTCCTTAACCCGGTTTGCTACCTCCTGGGCTAAGGTTTTTTTAATCTCATCGTCAACCTGCTTTAATAAATCCTCCGCCTGTTCATTGGCATCTGCCATAGGATGGCTTTTCAAGCGTTCCAATTTCATGGACACAATTATTTTGCTTTCTATAATAGCACTCTTCGCCGACTTATCCGCTCTTTTCTGAAAGGTATCAATCATGTTACTATAGCTTAAGGCCTCCTTCTGATATTCTGTCATCGACCCCATCTGCTTAAGCCGTTCCTGTTCTTCAGGGGTTAATTCTTTATTTAATTGCTTCTTTTCCAGAATCAGAAAGTCCTGATGTTCCGTACTTTCATCGTCAATCCCAAAGGTATCTTTTAAATCGGCCTGTAACTCCTTCAGCCTACCTGCTTCCCTTTGGTCGCTTCCGGCCTCTTCGAGCAAAGTCTCTCTGTTATCAGCATGCCCCTGAATTTCATCATCAAGCCCAAGTTCCTTCGCAAATTGATCTAATCGAATCTGCAACGCTGCCTTTTGCCCAAATAACTTTTGCAATGCGGTATCCTGATTATCTACCAGGGTCAGGTCACTTGCCTGTATCACCTCTGAATTTCCATCATCTGTCTTTTGCCCCTGCTTAACTTTTTCCTTTTCCTCCGTATTAATCTTCCCTGTAGAATTGTAGCTATAATCCGCAGGATTCTTTTGCATGTTATTAATTTTCATTCCACCCATCCTTTCCACTCATCAGTTACTGACCTTTACTACTTCTCCCTGTATCCTTTGTCCTATTCTGAAAAAAGTATCTATGATATGACCTTTTTGTGCCAGAATGCACACTTAACGACTTCAATATAATGTCTATCGGCAACTAGAACCCCTTAATTTACAGCATATCAAATAAATTTCCATAATTTACTGATCTTTTATAAACCGCTCTCATGCACCACTGCGTTTCTATAGCAAAAAATGGAGCTTGGACAGCTCCATTTTTAATTTCAGACAAGTGAATCAGCTTCACTATTCCTTTGTTTATGATTTTCTTCTCACCAGGTTAACGATTCCTAGTAATATAACTGCTCCAACAATGGATACAATAAAGCTCCATATATTAAGCCCTGTTGCAGGACCCCATCCAAAAATACCTACTAACCAACCTCCGACAAATGCACCGACAATACCGACAACAATATTCCAGCCCATACCCATTCGTTCATTGTTACCAGTAATCATACTAGCAATCCATCCAGAGACACCTCCAAGAATTAACCATACTATTATGTTACTAATATCTGGCATAATGTGTAATCTCCTTTCAACTAGAAAATTCATTGCTTTTCTGTTACTCTTTATTATTTGAAATTATTAAAATTTTATTCAGATTGCAACCAAAAAGCATTGATCCCTAATTATATGATGCTTCAAGATCTACAGAAGGTGCAAGAAACGCCATGAGAATTCACATTATGCACAATAATAAAGAATTTGGAATTGAATAACGTAGTTTAAAAGCAGATATTTTACAATCCAAGACATCAGACAACAAATTGACATCAGATAAATACAGAATTATAATATATAAAAAAGTAGAAAAGAGAGGGAAGTTTATGAGCCAATATCATACAATTGATTTACAGTCATGGAAACGTGCCATGCACTGTCAAATTTTTAGAAACTGTATTGAACCTGCCTATTGTGTTACTATTGAATTAGATATTACACATTTTCTTGAGAAAGTAAGAGCAAATGGCTATTCGTTTACATTGGCTTTAATCTATGCTGTATCAAAATCTGCGAATGAGATTGAAGAATTTAGATACCGTTTTGTAGATGGTCAAGTTGTTTTATTTGATAGAATCAATACTGCCTTTACCTATCTTAATCCTGAAACTGAATTGTTTAAAGTTGTAAATGTGGAAATGAAAGATACTATTGACGATTATGTGTTTACCGCTAAATATGTTGCAGAAAAACAGGAAGCATATTTCACTGGTCCTTTAGGAAATGATGTGTTTCAATTTTCGCCGTTTCCTTGGGTTTCATATACTCATATTTCACACACTAACTCTGGTAAAAAAGATAATGCTACACCGATTTTTGATTGGGGGAAATATTTTGAAAGAGAAAAGAAGATATTTTTACCGTTTTCAATTCAAGTACACCATTCGTTTGTTGATGGAATTCATATTGGTAAACTTGTGGATGCATTGCAAAAATATCTAAACACCTTACAATAGGTGCAAAAAATTCCAATTAATCTGTTTTCATTCTTCTCTCCACTCCACCTTCAAATAACGGTACCAACCGATAATCAAATTACTGTAATCGTTGAAATACGCTTAGATATATTACTGTAACTGTTAACAATAACAATAGTTATATAGAGTAATTTGCGTCCAGAGAGATTATTCTTGATAAGAATTGTCTGGTCCTTTCTTCCTTAGGCTCGGAAAATATCTGCTTTGGCGTACCTTCCTCCACCACCAAACCTTCATCCATAAATACTACTTTATCTGCTACGTCCTGTGCAAATGACATTTCATGGGTAACCACAATCATCGTAATCCCTTTTTGAGCTACCCGTTTAATAAGCTCCAAAGTCTCCCCAACCAACTCCGGATCAAGGGCTGAGGTAGGCTCATCAAATAAGATTACCTCAGGATGCAGAACAAAAGCACGAGCTATTCCCACGCGCTGCTGCTGCCCGCCGGAGAGCTGCGAAGGATATTGATCGTATTTATCCGACAGTCCGACCCAGTCCAGTGCTTCCCTTGCTTTTTCCCTGGCCTGCTCCTTGGGAAGCTTTCTGGCGGTAACAAGACCCTCCATGACATTTTCAATGGCGGTTTTATTGGCAAATAGGTTATAGTTTTGAAATACAAAGGCGGTTTTTCTTCTGATCTGCAAAATCTCCCTCTTTGTTGCTTTCTTTAGATTTAGATGGATATCGCCCAGAGTCATTTCACCGCTATCCGCATTTTCCAGAAAATTAATACATCTAAGTAACGTGGTTTTACCCGATCCGCTGGAACCCAGTATTACAACTACCTGCCCATCCTCCACCCGTACTGAGACATCCTTTAGAACTTCTAATTTACTGAAGGATTTTTTTACATTTTTAATTTCAATCATATAGATTCCTCCTGAATCTCCCAGTATGCTTTCTAAGTACATCCGCCAGATATTCGATAATGATAGTAAATACCCAGTAGATCACTGCTGCCGCTACATATCCTTCAAAAAAGGAATAGGTTCTGGAACTGGGAATAATGGAACCTGCGACGATTTCTATGATGCCGATTGCCATAACCACCGAAGATGCTTTAATTAATCCCACCACATTATTAATGAGCATTGGAATTGCCACGGGAACCATTTGGGGAAGGATTATTCTTCGTATGGTCTGCACTTTTGTTAATCCTACGGAATATCCCGCTTCATCCTGCCCCTTATCAATGGACAAAAGGGCTCCCCGGATTACCTCAGAAATGGAACAGACCGCAGTTAATGTAAGAGCGAAAATGCCAACCCAGATATTATCTACGTTTGTTACCGTCTTAGGAATATGAAGAGCTTTTGCAATATCATTAAACTTAAGCATGAATATAAGATTATATATCATAAGTGCCACTACAATGGGTACCCCTTGATAGACCGTAACAAATACGGCCAACAGTTTATCAATAATCGGAACCCGGTAAACCCTCACTAGTGCAACCACTGTTCCCAGAAACAATCCAATCAATAAGGGAACAAATACAAGCTTTAAGGTATTAGGCAGATACTCAATTCCTGATAATAAGCTTTCTTTAAAATTTTCAAGATTAAAGTCCATTTATCCTTCCTCTTTTCTACCTATAATTCTTTCAATATCAAGGCTCTTCTGCCTCTCCCGTAATCGAGCTTCTTGTTCAGATAGTAGAAAAGCAGACGGATCATCAGACTGATAATAACAAATATAATTGCCACAAAGACATATGCCTCGATCACATGCTTCGTCACCGTTCCAATCGTTTTGGCTCTTCCCATAATGTCCGTTACTCCTATTAAAAAGACCAAGGAGGAATTTTGGAAAAGACCAACTAAATCAGAACCATAGGGGGGCAGTGCCACCCTTACCATCTGCGGCAGAATGATTCTTCGAAAGGTCTGAAATTCTGTAAGTCCTACGCTTAATCCTGCTTCTGTCTGTCCATAGGGAATCGAGGTAATTGCACTATAAAAGATAGCTGATAAAAATGCTCCCTGATTTAAGATAAATGTAATATATGCAAATATAACAGTAGACCATTCCCGGTTGATATTCGTACCAAAAGCATGATCAATGAATACCGGAAGACCATAATAGATCAGCATCAGCTGTACCAGCATCGGTGTACCCCTCATAAATGAGACGTACACCTGGAAAAACTGGTGCAGCACCGGAATCTTTTTCATTCTGATCACTGCGATCAAGATTCCCAATATAACCCCAACGATACTGGCATAGATAGCTATGGAAAAGGTCACTGATAAATAGGGAACCATTTTTGGTATATTATCAAAAAATCTTTCCCATTCAAACAGTTTATCCATACCCTTACTCGCTTTCTGTATAGTCACCGCCTATGATATCAATTGAAATCTCCGCTAGCTTTCCATTTTCCTTTAGCGTTTTCAGAGCACCATCCACTGCTTCCTGCAATTTCGTATTTTCCTTATCAAAAACAAAATAGGTGGAGGAGGATTGAACTGGATCTCCCACGGTTTTTAAAACCTCTGAACCATCACCATAATTTTTATTGAGCTTTTCTACATCCCTCTTGGTAGAAATGGTTGCATCCCATACACCATTGACCAGACCGGTAACTGTCTCTTCGTCTGTTCCATTATCCACGTAGTCAATAATAATCGGACTATCCTCATGCTCTGAATTATATTGTTCTAGAATATAGGTAGCATTTGACCCGGTTGAACTCTTAGCCTTAAGTCCTGCAAGATCCTCCAGTGAAGTAATATCGCTTCTGTCCTCCGGCACTGTGATATAGGTTACATAAGTGGTATATGCCTCTTTACCAAAGAGATATTTCTCATTTCTTTCATCGTTATATTCATACTGATGCGCTGCCAAATCAATTTTGCCAGCATCCAGTGAAATTAGTACATTTGCAAAATCTG
This sequence comes from Herbinix sp., assembly GCA_029239235.1. Lineage (GTDB taxonomy): Bacteria > Bacillota > Clostridia > Lachnospirales > Lachnospiraceae > Mobilitalea. The sequence continues at coordinate 9,361 of JAQZBD010000063.1, read as the reverse complement.
AGGTCTGGTATTCAAACTCATAGTCCGGCAGCAGCTCATCCACTGCTTTTAATACATTATATTCATATCCTGCAAGCTCCCCTTTTTCATCCAGATAGCAATAGGGCTCATATGCATTTCCCGTGCCTACAATCACTTTAGTAACTCCGGCTCCAGCCTCTGCTTCAGAGCTTTTTTTTGCACAACCTGCCAGACTTGTCACTCCCAACGACAAAACTAAGGCTGTACCTACCAATTGCTTTACGATTCTTCTCATAATTATTCCCTTCCTTTTTTAAGTTTTTATATTGATGGGTGTTAAACACCTTTGCATCCAAGAGGAGCTACCAAAACAGTAGGATAAGAAATAGCTGGTATATATTATATCATATTTTTCATCTATGTTTAATATGTTTTATATCTTAGCATTTTATCCATTAACTGTCAATACATTTTTAAATAATATTTATAAACTCCAAGGTTTGTGATCTATAAAACGTAAGTGCTTCAAAAAGATGACGTCTAGGATACTCACGTCATGATGGTAAGCTAATCATATCTTTTTTGAGGCACTTTTTATGTTTATATTAAGCCTGCATTCTTCTGGAAGTTCTTTCGACCAGGGCAGGAGCTGATTCAGATGCTCGGCAGCTTGATTGAATTCTCTGCTTCCAGGACTCCATTAATTTAATTTCTGATTCATAAGATTCCTCCTGAATTTTTCACTTTAACAGTGTACCTTATGATCAGAGGAATTTCACTACATCATCTTTTGAAGCACTTACCACAAATTAAGTAAAACAAGCGATTTTGAATCGCTTTATGTTGATCTGGAACAAAAACGGTTATCCAAACTAAAAAGTTATCCCAAATAACGATGAAAAAGCCATGCCAATGAAGGCAATCCAGCGAAAAAAGTCGGGATAACATTTTTCTGTTGTGAAGTGGGGAGCATTTTCCTGTCGATGTGTGGGATAAAGAAAGTCTGGATAAATAAATCACTCCATTCGGGAAAATGCATGCAAACAAATGCCACTCTTGATAATAAATAAGATCACCGGTTCCACCTAACGCATGAATGGGTGTCTCTTCACCCATATTGATAAGATTCATTTTAACCTATATCACTATATCTTAATTCTGCCTAATCCTAAAATATTTAATTTCTCTTCTACCTCTTCATAGGACGGCATTACCCTCAATGCTCCTTTACGGGTAGTAATTATTGCTGCTGCCATATTTGAAAATTTTAGCATTTCCTCAATTATTTCTCTTGTTAAGGTATCTAAGCCATACTCTAATATAAAATGAAGACAACTTCCCACAAATGTATCTCCGGCGCCCGTAGTTTCTATGGTATTCTTTTGAATAAATGCCGGAACTTCAACACAGCAATCTTTCCAGAATGCACGGCTGCCTTCTTTACCGATAGAAAGCAGTATAAGTGGAATATTATATTTCTCCTTCAAGTATTGTATTCCTTTTTCATAATCATGAAAGCTTGTGAACCATTGAATTTCGTTGTCTGATATTTTTAACACATCACATTGTTGTAATCCGTAAGCCATTTGCTTATATGCCTCTTCTAAGGATGTCCACAAGGCAGGACGCAGATTCGGATCAAAGGATAAGATGGCTCCTGCACGTTTTGCAATCACAATAGCTTTTTTAGTAGCTTGACGTACTTTTTCATGTGTCATTGATAATGTACCAAAATGAAAAATCTTACTCCTTTGCAAAAGACTTTTATCTATTTCGTTTTCCGACAGCATAATATCTGCTCCCTGATTTCGATAAAAAGAGAAATCACGGTCTCCGCCCGGTAATGTTTGAACGAAAGCCAGTGTTGTTCTCGCCTCTTGATCTAATCTTAAATTTGATGCATCGATATTTACTTCCTCTAATGTTGCTTTTAATTTATGACCAAATAAATCATCTCCCACCTTACCGATAAAGGCAGTCTTATGACCTAATTTACTTAACATTGCCAATACATTACACGGTGCTCCGCCCGGATTTGCTTCAAATAGTGAATTCCCCTGTTCACTTATTCCATTGTTTGTAAAATCAATCAGTAATTCACCTAATGCAACAACATCTATATCATACATGATTGGACTCCTATTCTATTCACAGCCACTTATCTAGGCCATCTTTCTTTTCTTTCCGGTAACTTCTTAAATATCTGATGTGGCTCCGATTGATACCAATAAGCTACGCTTAAACATCATCCTGTCTTTCAAATATACCCCCGTGATATACTCCGATTTGCTGTAATGTCATAATTGAATTCTTAAATTCGGGCCAAAGGATATTAATACTCCATTTCTTTTCGCTGCTTCTATTGCATATTTTGTAGCCGAATTGACTGGTTCGTCAGTCATGGATAAATATCAGATATGTAAAACCTTAGTATGCTTTATTAGATTCATGTTAACTTCATCAGCAGAAAGCATCATATCAGCTCCTGGCTTTCTATAAATTACACCTCCCTGGTTTAATCAACGATAATATCAAACTTAGTGACATCGATTACTGCCGTACCATTCTCTGTTTCAAATACGATTCCATCTGCCTCCTGAGGTGTATAAATCAATGAAGTCATCGCCTGTTCTCCATCATTTACGAAAATCTCAATACTATACTTATCCAATAAAATACGTAATTTCAGCTTGCTTTCCTGATTCCTGACTACGATTTTTCTATCTCCGACAATGTCTTTTGTAAAACCCGAATAATTTCTATTAAAACTAAGTATATTCCTTTTCGTATCAAAACTTACGCTGGTTTTGTATTCTTGATTCTCAGCAAGAAAAATCCGGAATATATCACACTGCATTTTTTTTATTTCTACTGTCATATCAATTATTCTACCTGATATGCTATTTAACCGTTCTTTTCCCCTGATTTTATGGTTTATATAAGAAATTTCATTTTTATAGTATCGTGCTATTTCTTTAACCGGATTCTGAATCAATCTTCCATCCCTAAGTGTTAATTCTCTTGGAATGGTCATCATACCTGACCACTTTAAATAATCTGGTGTCAGATAGTTATCCCAATTCTGCATCCAGGCAATCATTACTCTTCTTCCATCTTCTGTCATTAATGTCTGTGGTGCATAAAAGTCCAGTCCATAATCTATTGCATGATTATTCTCTCTAATAAATACATTCTCTGTATGATTATATTTTCCTATAAAGCACATTGTTCCATTTCCATTATGGTACTCAAAGTCTTTCGCTTTCATTTCCTGCGGAGACAATATTATTATTTGCTTTTCCCCTAAAGTAAAAAAGTCAGGACATTCCCACATTCTCCCATACTCATTATTGTTTTTGTCAATAATGTTCATAAATCTCCATTCCAATGCATTTTCAGACTGGAATACTGCTAGTTGACCGCTACCGTCTTCATTTCGGTTTCCTATAATGGCATAAAAAATACCATCTTCTTTCCAAATCTTTGGATCCCTAAAATCAAAAAAACTGCTGCCATATGGGAGCATATCCGCTGTAATAACCGGATTATTTTCAGTTTTTACATAATTAACTCCATTGCCTACAGCAATACACTGCTCCTGGATTACAGTGCTGGTACCATCTTCATTCATTTTTTCTGCAACGCCTGTATACATTAAAATATGATTGCCTTCTTCTTGCACTGCACTACCAGAAAAACAACCAATTCTATCAAATTCGGAATCGGGTGCAAGAGCAGCAGGTAGCTGTTCCCATCGGATAAAGTCTATTGATTTGCAATGTCCCCAATGCATAGGACCCCATTGTGTACTATATGGATGATATTGATAAAATAAATGATATTCCCTTTGATAAACCGAAAACCCATTAGGATCATTAAGCCATCCAACCGGAGATGAAAAATGGAATACAGGTCTGCATACTGCTGATATTCCCTTTTGTTGATCAACTTCATAATTTCTTGCTCTTATTAATTCTTCACTTATCTTAAATGCTTCATTTATTGTATTTTCATTCTTTACGTTCATAATTATCCTCACAATATTTATATAATACTTACGGGAGCAGCCTTAATACTTTGCATGCTCCCGCATAAGTTAATGTAATTTTTTAGTTTTTCGCTCCTGTAGATGCAATGCCCTGCACATAATATTTCTGCATACATAAGAAGACAATCAAAACAGGAATTGTAATAAAGGTAAGTCCAGCCATAACATTCCCATAATTTACCGGCTTGATAGCGAATAAACTATTAAGTGACATTTGGATTGTATATTTCTTTGTGTCTGTAATAACCATAACGGGCCAAAGAAAATCATTCCAAAACTTTATAAATGTTAAAATAGTTACTGTTCCGTATACCGGTTTTGCAAGTGGTACAATTAACTGAAAGAAAATACGTACTCTACTGGCTCCATCGATTTTGGCTGCCTCTTCAATAGACTCCGGTACTCCAAGAAAATTTTGTCGGAATAGAAAGATAAATAACGGATCTGCTAACGACGGGACAATTAAACCCAAATAGGAATTTGTCCATCCCAATCTGTAGACAATGGAAAATTGTGACAATATCACAGTTTGTGACGGAATAATCATGAGTGCCAATACTATACCAAAAATCAAATCTCTCTTCGGAAATTTAATTCTGGCAAATGCATAGCCTGCCATAGAGTTTAAAGTCATTCCTAAAACAATAATAATTGCAATGTAAAAAATTGAATTAAGTGCTGCTCTAACGAGCGGTATATTTGCTAATACTTCCTGGTAATTGAAAAACGGATTATCCTCAAATGATGTGACAGTAAACGCTCTTAGTCCATTGATATCTTTAAAAATTTGTGCATCATATTTAAATGAAGATGCTATCATCCATATTAACGGAAATACAAAGACCAGGGCGAGTACTGTCATAAATAAAACAAATATCACTTTTTTGATTGTTATGCTATTTTTTTTCTTCATGATGCCCTCCTAGTCTTCATTATTTTTAGATGTTAACTTTTTCTGTATCAATACAATAATCAGTACCATCAGTGTGAATACAACTGCCATTGCCGAACCATAACCTACATTTCTAAATTTATATCCGGTTTGATAAAGCTGATAAACAATCGTTATTGTAGAATTTTGTGGACCGCCCTGTGTCAACATCATTGGTTGAATAATTAATTGAAATGCACTGATAACAATAGATAATGAAATAAATATCGAAATATTCTTAAGCCCCGGCAGCGTAATATTCCTAAACAGATAAAACTTATTGGCTCCATCTACTCGGGCTGCCTCATACAGATGATTCGGAATATCCTGTAATCCAGCTAAAAATATCATCATCTGGAAGCCACATCCCTGCCAAGCTGACATTATTACAATACATGCCATTGCCTGCTTGGTACTTGTCAGAAATGGCTGTGCACTGATTCCCAACATACCTAACATTGCATTTAGTAATCCATTATTTGGATTATAGATGTAGTACCATAGGATAGATACAACTACCAATGACAAAACGGTTGGTGCAAAAAAGGCTAATCTAAAAACAGATATACCTTTCATTTTTCTATTAACTAATAGTGCTAGTCCTAAAGCAGCACACACCTGTAATGGTACAACTGAAACTACAAATACAAATGTATTTAAAACACTTTTTAAAAATACCTTGTCATGAAACAATTTAATAAAATTTTTTAATCCAATAAATGTTTTTTCATCCGGTTTCAAAATATTATACTCCATAAAACTATAAGATAATGATAAAGCAAACGGAATAATTAAGAATACAAATAAAAGAAAGAGGGCAGGTGCCACAAAGGCAAGCCCTGTGACACTCTCCATATTCATCTTTTTCTTTGCTACCTGGTTGTTCATAAATTAGCCCTCCATTCTCTCTGCAGCTTATTTCCCGACCTGGAAATTATATTGTTCTACTGCATCATCTAATGCTTGCTGAACATCCATTCCACTTGCTACATTTGCAACTGCCTTTGCGAATTTATCAGAAAGGATTGGGTAGTTGACAACGATTGGTCTTGCAATTGCCGTATTTGCCATCTGATAACTAATTACATCTAATGGAGCTTTCTGGAAAGCATCAATTTTTGTAAAAGAAGATTGTCTTGCCGGTGGCATTGAAATTGCATCATACATTTTTACACAGCTTTCTGTATCAGTGAGCCATTTAACAAGTTCTGCTGCTGCTGCTTGATCCTCTTTAGCGCAATCTTTTGAAATTCCATATGTCCAAGAACCACATGGTGATGCAGCTGTTGCTCCTTCAGCTTTAATTGGATATGGCATAGTACCCCATTTAAGTTCCGGATAATCTTTTATTGTGGCAATTTCCCAGGGACCGGAAAAAGTCATAGCTGATGAGCCTTTTTCAAAAGTAAAGTCTTCCGGTGTTGCACTTACCAAACCGCCATCTACTAAATTTTTAATAAATGTTAACGCATCTACTGTTGCCTGAGCATTTAAATATCCATCTACTGTTTCTTTTCCATCATCTGAAATAAGACTTCCATCCCCTGATTGAATTAATGGCAGATAAGCATAGGTCAGCCACTCACCTACATCATTTAACCCCAGATTTGCACCAAACACACTATCTGTTTTTAATTTCTTACATGCCTCAGTGAATTCATCCCATGTCCAAGGGTTATCTGCTGTAGCCGGAGTAATGCCTGCTGCTGCAAACAGATCTGCGTTATAATATAATAATACGGATGAATCAAAAGTTCCTAATGTATATAACTCATTATTATATGTACCCTGCTGAATAATACCCTTGTTGAAATCCGCCAAATCCGCTTTATCAAAATATTCACCAATCGGAACAATAGTTCCTGCATCAGCATTTGCTGCTAGCGTAGGTCCATCAATCGTAAATACATCCGGCATGTCGTTGTTGGTTATAGCAGCATTAATTCTATCATCATAGCCACCTGCGTTTCCAGTTCTTGCAATACCGGTTAACTGTACTTCAATTTTACCTTTGTGCTGTTCATTAAACTCATTTACCAGTTCTTCATAAACTTTTCCTTCCGGTGTCTCATTCGTCTGATGTACCCACAACTGCAGTGCAATTGCTTCACCCCCATTTGTTTCTGCTGTTTCATTTGTTGTTGTTTCATTTGTTGTTGTCTTATTGTCTTTGGATCCACACCCTACCGCTAATGATCCTACCATTGCTATCATCAGTATTGCTGCAATTACTTTTTTCATCTTCATAAACCTTCTCCTTTTAATTTTATTTGTGAATATGTTGTATATTAATGTATACGTATTCACATTATTTATAAGTAAAGGTACCATATAACGGTGCCCTTTTACTTTTAACTCTATTATGATACCCTCTTTTTTGACATTATTGTACTTGCTCTGGTAATCAGTCGAGTATCTAATTGATACCTTACACATTGATCTTGATTTTCTTTTCTTATTAATTCAACAATACGTTCCACTCCCAATCTGCCTATTTCTTCAATTGGCTGTGCCACACTGGTTAGTGTTGGTGATGCAATCTTACAAATAAATGTATTATCAAAACCTACTAATGCAACATCCTGCGGAACATTTATCTTTAACTCTTTTAATACTTCCAGCACTTTTAGTGCCTCTACGTCATTATTTGCAAAAATACCTATTCCATCCGATTGTTCTTCTTCCTGTAGGCGCTTAATCAAAGTCTTCTTATAATCAACACCCAGCTTCTCCAGAATTGTAAAATGATATTTATCAGTATCAATACCATTCTTCCGTAACTCATTTATAAATCCTTTTTCTTTTTCATCTTCTCCACCGCCTACAAAGATAAAACTATCAAACCCCATACCAAGTAAATGATTTGCAACTTTTGCTCCCGCATCATAATGAGATATGTACACTGAATCGATTGTTTTTAGGTCCAAAGTTACTGAAACCATAGGAATGTTAATTTTTTTTAGTTCTTCCACGTAAGATTCTTCATCTGACACTGGCACTAAAAGCACACCATCTGCCCGGTATCTTTTGAGAATATCCAAATATTTCTTTTCTCTTTCTTTATCATAGTTTGTATTAAATAGCATTAAAGTATATCCTCTTGTCGCTGCCTCTGACTCGATTACTTTAACAAGTTCGGCAAAAAACGGGTTACTAATATCTGTTACTACCATTCCCAGAATAAAAGTCTGAATTCCAACAAGGCTTTGAGCCATGATATTCGGTTGGTAGTTATGTTCCTTTGCACAATCTAATACTTTTTTCTTTACTTCAGTATTGACTGATATATTGCCATTTAACACTCTTGAAACGGTTGCCTGTGAAACTCCTGTAAGTTTGGCAATTTCTGTCATAGTAATCATATGGTAACTCCTTGCAGAATATTTATGAATGCGTATTCTTAACTACAAATTTAGAATATCATGTAAAAAGTACTATGTCAATAGAAAATGATACTTTTGTATATTTTCAACTGTTTAAGGCTCTATTTTTAGTACATTTCCACAGCATGTATTTCGCTATAAACCCTATAGCCATTTTCTTTTCTTGGTACAGGAGAAGCATTATTTCCGTATAGTTCCAACTTATATTTATATGGGGCTGTCATAGTGAGCATATTCTTAATTGTGAAGCTCTGTATTGTTTTTCACCTGTTTTAACAGTGTAATGCGGGAAAAGATCCAATACTTTCTGGTCTATACTTTTGTTATGCCCATTCTCTATGGCGATACCCATATGATTCCCTTCCTTACCAAATCCCCGATGGTTCCCTTTACATCAGGATTTCTTGGTTCATACAAGATACCACCCTGTCTTGGAATTCGGATTGACTCTCAGCTTCTCCGGTGTTCCTTGGGCAATGATCTCACCACCCTTGTCCCCTCCTTACGAACCAAGTTCAATGATATAATCACAGCTCTTTAAAACCTCTATATTGTGTTCAATGACAATCACCGAATTGCCACTGGCAACCAGCTGATCTAATAGCTTTAGTAGTAATCAGTATCATATAGGCTAAGTCCGGTCGTTGGTTCATCTGATAATATCGTTAAAGTGCTTTCGGTATTAAAATAACGTAATGATCCATCAATTTGTGAACCATTACGTTATATCTGCGAATACTTATATTGCATCCGCCAATGTATCATTCATGCTTCCTTATGCTGCCTATCTTAGATATTCAGACAATAATATTTCTTCTTTAAGTCGCCCACCATTTTAGTATAATGACTTTCACATGCCTCAAGGTTCTCTTCTTCAATGGACTCTAAGCATGGCTGCAAATAATTAACCCAGATACTCTGGTAGGTCTGCTCTGCCTTTGGCTCCATATTAATAGAAGTTACAATAGCAGGCGCTACTCGGTAATACTCTTCTACTAATTCTCTGCGATCCGGTTTCTCCAGCATATAGGTATCTCT
>JAQZBD010000307.1 GCA_029239235.1 Herbinix sp. | reverse complement strand
GTTTAACCGCTTCTACAATCTGAAGAACATAATGACTTGGCGTAACCAGATTGATATTATTCGCCTTCTGCTCCTGCAGTTCCAAAAAAATCTCTGCCAGACGCTCTATTGATATTATCTTACCGGCCAGACCGGCGGCAATGTTCTGATTTTGACAATAGATACAACCCATGGCACACCCGGAAAAGAAAACCGTTCCCGAACCCTCTTCCCCTGAGATACAGGGCTCCTCCCACATATGAAGAGCCGCCCTTGCGACCACTAATTCATCTGTTTCCTTGCAATAGCCTCTTTTCCCACTCCTTCGATCCACATGGCATTCTCGGGGACATAAGGTGCAATCCTTCAATTGTTCCAACTTCATCGTTCTATCCTTTACAACTATCTATTTTAATACAATCGATATTTCTAAGTCATATTTTCAATTTAAAGTATTTTACAATGTGCTTTAAAACTACGAACTAGTAATAATAACGCCATAATTATATCAAATAATATCCTCAGCCTTCCTATTTTAACTTAGAAATGCAGGAATTACAAATACATTTTCTTCTGCAGGTTCTCAATGCTTTTGCAGATGTTCAAAATTTTTACAAATGCTCTGCAAATACTCAATCTGTCAATTACGATAACACTGCTGAAGCATACTATATTAAACATTAAACGATACCTCATCCATCACTCATAGGATACTCTCCACTTTTTATATTCCACAAACTCCTCCTTCGTTAACTCGGAAAGCCCATAAAGCATCATAATCCCTCTTCGGATTGCAATATCTCCGTAGCTTATGATATCCGGACGTTCCATACAATTTAGCAGCAGCATCTCGGCAGTCCAGGCACCGATGCCATTTAAAGTAGACAGCTTCTTAATTGCCTCCTTATCTGATAGTTGATAGAGACACTCCAGATCAAAATCTCCTCTGTATACCGTTTCCGCTATGCCTCTAATATATTTTGCCTTCGCTGACTGCATTCCACAGCCGGCAATTTCCTCTATTTCAACCTGAGCTATGAATTCCGGAGTGATTTCTGCAAACCGATCCTGCATCCTTGTCCATATGGTTCTAGCCGCTTTAATCGATATCTGCTGACCGATAACTGCAAAGATAAGGGCTGGGAATAAATCAGGAATAATATCCCCATATTCAAATATCTTGGTTCTTACCTTCTCCATTGCCATCATACTCCTTTTCCGCTATCCATCCATCTATATTTTGAATATTTTTTCACTGCCTCATACATCATTCAAAAGAAGCCAAATAAACTCACATACTCCTACTTTATTTTCAATCAATATAACCCATTAATATTCACCATCGTGACAACAAAAAGGGTTGTGCCTTTGTTTTCATTTTGGCACAACCCTACATATGAATCAACAAGAATATCGTCTATAACGCTCAAAACACCTGCAACAGAAGCTAAAAACAGATCACCTAAGCTATCACACAAATGTAAAACAAGAATTCACAGCTTTCTTCATTAAATACTCAACTTTCATAATACGTAACTTTACATAATATTTAATAATGTATCTTAAATCACTTCTATTAATCTCTTCTATTAATCTCTTGTATTAATCTCATTCATCACTCACTAATCAATATCCGTGTCTCCACCCTCTTTATCCTCCTGGACATAAAATATGAAAATGTGAAGTACACCAACACCATAAACACTGTGGGAAGTACCATAGTTGTAGCATCATTCTCCACCGAAAAACTACTAACGCCCAAATAGGAGAACAATATCCCCAGACAAGGATTTGATAAGAAAAGGCTCACAATAACTCCCAAACAGCAACCTACGAAAGCCACAATTGAAAATCGAATCGCAAACTGCAACCGCAGACGATTTGTCGAGAAGCCCAGTGCCTTATAGATACCAAAATCCCGTTTCTCACTAATGAAAAGCTTTCCACAAATCAAGCCAATCGTAGTGATTGCAAATATCACTGCAATAATATAGATCAAAACAGAAAGCCCCTTCACCGCAGTCACAATGAAATTCGCATTATTCATTCCGCTCACTTTTGATATCAGCAAGACATTTTTATCGTAGTTTGACTGAACCTCTTTTACAATGCCCTCAACTTTAGCCGGATCTGCTACATGATAAAGATCACTCATACCCTTCATCGACACACCCATAAGTCTCTCATAGCCTTCGGTATTTATTGCAAAATTACTTCCCATATCACTTGAATTTTGATATAGGCCAGAAACCATGAATTTAGCCTCTTTATTACCGCTGGAAATGACCACCTCGTCACCTAGGTTAATTCCCATATCCTCCGCTATAAACTTGGTGATTAAAATTTCATTATCATAGAGACAGGTTCTGCCCTCATACACACTGTTTATTTCCTTCGCATCATCAAATACAAAGCAAATCAATTGATAATCCTCAAACATCAAATATTCCCATTTTCTTTGGAAACTGCTTTCTATCTTCGTATCATCCTCAATCATAGCTTCAACCTCACCCTGTACCGAATGATCCAGATAGAGCACTTCAATCTCAGCTTCATAGCAATTGAACATTTTATTAATATAATGATCATCCTCACCAAAAAACTTTGTGATCTGACTTACCATCACCAGAAAGTAAACCAGGAGCATTGTTACAATACACACACTGAGATATTGTCTGCTGTTAGAGGTAAGCTGCCGAACCGCCAGCCATAGATTCATATGTTTTTTATAAATCGGCATTTGAAGCGGATGTGAAAAATAGATCTCCTCCCGCCCTCCGGCAATCGCTCGGATTGGTTTTACTGTCGAAATTCTACGCACCTTGAGGGCTACAAAGATGATCATAAAGATTAGCAGAACTGCTATGATCAGCGTACAAGGTAGTGCTGCCAAAGAATTGGAGACATATAAACCGATTACATCAATCGTTATTCCATTAATAATCCATATAATCGGGACTGCGGCAGGTAAGCCAATCAAAATACCAAGTATGGCTGCCATTAGATAGTGGACGATCATACTAGCCTTTAATACAAATTTCCCAAGACCAACCGCTTTCAAAATTCCAAGATTCACATATTCTAATTCAATACTACTACTGATACTGTGCCCCATTACAATTAAGGTTACGATAAACAGTAGTATCACAAACACCGCTAGAACACTGCTAAAAATATTGGTAATTGTCAGCATATAACTAATTGCCTGCTTTGTAGTCAGTGAGAAGGTAGCATAACCTAAAATACCCGTCTGCTCATTCAATGTCTTACCAAATTTCAACGAAGTTAGGGAAATGTCCGATTTCATAAAGATATTGAACACAGCACCATTTACAACTAAGTCTTCCTCATCACCAGCATAAGATCCCACTGTTTCTAAATCCTCGGCACACACCAATAATGTCTTTAAGCCCATCATAGAACTGCCCATGAATGGATCTTCAAAATAGTAGGCTACTCGAAAGCCCACCTTACCGGAGTTTTTCTCCAGGTACAGAGTATCCCCAATATGACAGTCGTAAAGGGTTCGATAGGAAATGGGAACCATAACTTCACCGGGACTCAAGACAACCTCCTTATGATAGATTCCGTCACCATCTCCTTTAAATACTTTGAAATCAAAATCCTGCGGATTATATTCCTCCAGTACTATTTCAACTGAATTGGACTTCCCATTTAATGAGATATTTTTCACATAAGTACAATCAATCTTTTCAACCTTTTCAACTTCTTCACAAGCCTCAACCTGATCTAATAAGGTGTTCATACTGATTCCATTTAAGCCCAGCGCCTTGTTATTCATAAAGGTAACCATATCACCAAATCCGGCCTCTTCTATTGCTTGCTCATCCCTGATCGCCGAATTAATATTTACCGATATTACTGCGGTAGATATCATAGTTATCAGCAGCATCAGTAATAAGATACTGATAAATCCGCTTTTTCCATTTCTCATATGCGCTTTCATAAGCACTAATATTTCTCTCATCTTTACCACCCTTTCCGCGTAAAGCTCTACGCCAAAGAAATTCCCCTTCCTACCATGCCATGGATGAAAGCCAGGAATTCACTTGGGTTTCCCTGCTTTTCGCATCGTCGTAGTAAAAGGGCGGTAAAGTCATCTCGCCACATATTTTTCCATCCTCCAGATAGAGAAGTCGGTTTGCTCTGATTGCAGCACGGATATCATGAGTTACCATAAGGATGCTCTGACCCTCTTCATTAATCGTTGACAGCAGTGCCAATACATCATCCGTATTTTTTCTATTTAAAGCCCCCGTCGGTTCATCTGCAAATAATAACCCAGGTTCATTAATCACTGCGCGGGCTATGGCTGCTCTTTGAGCCTCTCCTCCGGATACCTGAGCAGGTAAACGATTCCTAGCTTCGCTGACATTCACTGTTTCCAGTAAATACTTAGCGCGTTCTAACACATCCTTCGAAGATTTTTTATGATTTAAGAACCCTGTCACTGTTAGATTCTCCATCAGGGTAAGGTTGCTCACCAGATGCATCTGTTGAAACACAAAGCCGAATTCCAAAGCACGAAGGGCAGTCATATCCTTTTCCTTCAATCTACTGATAACCCTCTCCTGATAGATAACCTCACCAGAGGTTATCCCATCCATTCCACTCAAGCAATATAACAGCGTGGACTTTCCCGAACCGGAAGCTCCCATAATAACGGTAAAATCCCCTTCATAAACCTCAACATTAACATTATCCAGTATATGGTTCTGCCCGCCATTCACTGCAAAGCTTTTGCACAAATCTCTTGCTGACAATAATACTTTTTTCATCTACTCTCCT
>JAQZBD010000062.1 GCA_029239235.1 Herbinix sp. | reverse complement strand
GAGAAGGTATCCTATCATTTTGATGCCTTGGATCGTTTTGATATTATTGTATTCTATCCTTATGGTAGGGAAAATGAAGAATACTATGTGAAAAGAGTAATCGGTCTGCCGGGAGAAACCGTACAGATCATCGGTTCAAAGATCTATGTTAATGGCCAAGAGTTGGAAGAAAACTATGGTAAGGAACCGATGGATGATCCGGGCAGAGCAGAACAGCTAGTAACACTGGGAGATGACGAGTATTTTGTACTCGGTGATAACCGCAACATCAGCAAGGACAGTCGTTCTGATGAAGTAGGGAATGTTGCGAAAGAAAATATCGGCGGTAAGGTTGTTTTAAGAATTGCTCCGTTAAGTAAGTTTGGAATCGTAAAATAGATAAAGAGGTAACATAATAAGAATATGTAATCTTATTTGTTACTTGTAATTTACATAGGAATAAGATAGAAAATTTAATGTTCTAGAAGAACAGGAGTAATATTTTGTTATGAAGGTAATTAAAGAGCATATTAAAGCAGGAAGCTTCAAGTCGTTTTATCTCTTATATGGAAGTGAAGAATATCTGAAAAAGCTCTACCGTGATAAGCTAAAGAAGGCAATTTTACAAGACGAAGGAGATATGAATTTTTCTCATTTTGAAGGAAGTGGGATAGATCCTAAGAAGATTGCTGAGGTTGCGCAAACCTTACCTTTTTTCAGTGAAAAGCGGCTGATTATCGTAGAAAACAGCGGGTTTTTCAAAAATCAGAATGAACTTAGTGAGTTATTGAAGGACACACCGGATAGTACTATCGTCATCTTTGTAGAAACGGAGATGGATAAGCGCAGTAAACTTTTTAAATTCTTAAGGGATCAAGGTACAGTTTCAGAAATGAACGGCCTGGATGAGAAGAATTTAAAGCTTTTTGTAGCCTCACTCTTAGAGCAGGAGCGAAAGAAGATCACAGAAGCGTCCATTACTTATCTTCTTGATAAGACCGGATCGGATATGACAAATATCTGTAATGAGGTTGAAAAGCTGATCAGTTATACCGTCGAACGGGATGTGGTAACGGTGCAGGATATTGATGCTGTGGTAACCACCCAGATTACCGGAAAGATATTTTTGATGATTGACGCGATCGGAAGCAAGCAGCCGAATAAAGCCTTAGAATTATACTATGACCTTCTGTCCGTCAGAGAGAAGCCCATGTCAATATTATTTCTTATCATAAGGCATTTTAATATTATGATGCAGGCAAAGGATCTTCAGGCGCGTGGGTTTAATTCAACAAGTATAAGTGAACTGGTAGGTGTTCCTCCTTTTGCTGTAAACAAATATCTTGGTCAGGGAAAGAATTTTACAATAAAGAAGCTGAAGGAAGCGTTAGAGTTTGGTGCTGATGTCGAGGAACAGATCAAGACCGGAAGAATGATAGAGAAAATCGGAGTAGAGTTATTTATTATTACCTTTAGTAAGAAATAGAATGATTTGATTGAAGCTGCCTTCTTATTAGCAATGAAAGCTTCATCAAAATTAAGGTCAACAGTAGTTGTAATAAATTATTTTTATGTTGATTTCTCACTTGGATATGTTATAATAGATAACGCATCTGATTGAATTTTGCCAAGTTTAGGTTACGTATAACACATATAATTATCTTAAAATTGAGAACTAATTAGATGGTTTGTATTCGAATATTTAATAAAACGTTGAGAAGCATTATAAATCAACACATTATGGAAGCGTATCGAAGTGGTCATAACGGCCCTGACTCGAAATCAGGTAGTCCCTAACGGGGCTCGTGGGTTCGAATCCCACCGCTTCCGTTAATAGCCTTTGTGGTAATTGTCCGCAAAAGGCTATTTTTTTAGCATGAAACCTTTGCTTAGTTTATTTAAAATTCAATCCATGTCTTTTTCTTTTCCAAAAAGGTTTTCCTAATCAGTTGATATGAATAAGATTGGAATTAAATCCTATATATGGTAAAATAGAGAGTAGTTAGGAACATTAAAAAATAGAGGTGTAATTTGTGAAAAAGATAATGGGTGTTATTTTAATTAGTAGCCTGCTTTTGTTAGTCGGCACCAGTTCCTACGCTCAGGCATCTGGAGTGGATACAAATTCGATCGACATATTTCTGCAGGAGAAGATGAGGGAAGGCGGGTTACCTTGCCTTTCTCTTGGAATTGTTAAGGATGGAGAAACGCTGTATTATAAGACCTATGGAGATAAATATTCCCGGAATGCCGGAGACTCAGAGTTAATTTTCCCCATCGGTTCTATTAGTAAAACCTTTACTGCTTTAGCCATCCGGCAATTAATTAATAGGGCAGAGCTGAAGGAGAATGCTCCGGTTAATGATTATCTTCCCGGTTTCACAACTATGTATCAAGGAAATGAAGCTACTGTTACCATAGGACAGTTAATTACACACACTAGCGGTATATCAAAATTAACTGGTGGAGCACCCTATACATATAATACCTTCTATTCCCTGGAAAAAGTTGTGGAGAAATCTATGAATATAACACTTGCACACAGTCCAGGGGAACGATATGAATATTCAAATATGAACTACATTCTATTAGGAAGAATTCTAGAAATCATTACCGGACAAAGTTATAGTGAGTATATTCGTGAGCACATTATTGAGCCTCTTGGAATGAAAAATACAATCGCTGGCATTTCACAATTGCAGGACAGAAAATACTATCACGGGTACCAGCCTTTGTATGGGGCTGTTACTCCAGTAATTTATCCGTTTTCAACTGGAAACGCACCTTCTGGAGGTGTGTTCTCCACGGCTAAGGATCTATGCTTATGGATATCCTTATACCAAAAGGGAGGTTACGTTAACGGAATATCTCTCATTGACAATAATCCTATTTCCCCAATGGGATCAGAACAAATTTGCTATGACATTTACTGGGTTCCGATGTATAAGACGCAGAATCTAGTTATAAATCATAATGGCTCCTATCCTGGATACTCCTCATCTATGACCATGGACATAACCTCTGGGTATGGAGTTGTAATATTGGCGAATTCCTTTGACCAGATGGGAGTGTTTTCACAGGGTCCGACTCCCTGGAGTATGACGGAGGAGATATTGACCTACTTAAATACCGGGAAATTCCCGGAACAAACAAGAACAGTCTGGAATTATACACCTTTGGCTTGGATGCTTTTCCTATTGATCACAGTAATAATTTTATAAATATTTGTACTGGTGCGTGAGGTTCGTAGGAAAAGAATAATGAAAAATCATTGGAAGTTAGTAAGAATTTTGATTCATTTTGTAATTCCTGCAATTTGGTTGATTTTAGTTCCTATGGTTTATGAAAGCAGTTGGGGATGGCTGATTGCATCTAATCCAATTATAAATATCAGTATCCTATTAATCATGGCAGCATTCGTTCTCACCGGTATAGGAAGGGTAGTTATTATGAGATGTAAAAGTTGTTAATTAGTATTGAGCTGACTGCTCCGTCGATTAGCTGAATAAGAGCTGTCTTTCAATATTAATAATCTAAATAGAATCTGCTAGTAGTAAGTAGTAAGTAGTAAGTAGTAAGTAGTAAGTAGTAAGTAGTAAGTAGTAAGTAGTAAGTAGTAAGTAGTAAGTAGTAAGTAGTAAGTAGTAATCGAAAAATAAATATCTTAGCACCCTTAATTAATAGGAGGAAATAGCAATGAAAAATTTATCATTTACCCAAGAGTTTTTTATAATGAATACGTAACTCTTGAAAATAAGAAGGTTATCATTAAAAAGGAATTAACACCTGAAAAAGTGTACTTAAATTCCATATATGAATTAATTAAAAATAATAAACCTATGAAGTTAGAGTATATTGCTGAAAAATATGTATTCGCTTTTAATAAATTACCTGATGAGTTATTTAAATCCATAGGAATGTCATTGGTTGAGGATGGGTATGTCACTGTTGAAAGTAACAGTGGATTATTTAAAAACAAAGATCGCTTTATACCTGAGGAAAAAGAAGTAACAAAAGTGGTGGAAAAGCTTAGAGCAGAGTTTCTGGAAGAGGGTAACGTTACAGATGAGGTAATCGTATTAGGCGCATTGTTTCATAAAAGTGGTTTAATCAAACAATATTTTTCGAAATACGAGATTCAAAAGTTAGGTGATCGATTATCAGAGATTAAAAATAGTGAAGCCGGTGTAATTGTAAAGCAGATCATGGATTATATCGAGCTTTGGATTGCTTTAATACCTGCCTTAGGTTCCGGTGTATAAGCGGGGTGGTATCATTGTCAAGACAAAGACGTATAGAAGTAATAGAAAGTTCCGAGTATGTTACCGTCGGTGAGTTAGTTCGCTTATCAGGGGTAAGGTATAGTACTTTAAAATACTACACAGAGGAAGGGATGCTTCCCTTTGAACAGGCAGAGGAAAATTTAACAAGAAGTTATAGAAGAATTGAGACTTTAGAAAGAATTGCCTTAATTAAAAAAAGGAAAGAGGAGGGACTCTCCATTCCGGAGATTAAGATGGAATTAGGTTTGAGCTAGTTTGTAAGCGCTCAGTAATTGAAAAGAAAAATTTGATTATTATAACATAAAAATGCAACCTTGGTATTTTCTGCATCGTCTAATGGATGAAAGGCTTAAAAAACAACCAGTAAATCGAAAGGAGAATGATTTTTATGAAAAGAAAAGTTGCATTATTACTAAGTATGGCCTTAGTAGCAACAGCAGTACCGACGAATACCGAAGCTGCGAGTGTGGTAGCCACCGATGCAGCCAGAACGATAAAGGCTGAATCATCCAGTTCAACCGTAGGAGAGCCTACCACCGAAGGTCTAGAAAAAGTAATCCGGGAGGTAAAAGGAAAGATAACCGTCCCTTCCAGCTATACAGAGTTCAATTACAACTATAATGCTTCCACAGCCTATTCCGATGCTACTTGGACATTAACCTGGAGTAACGCTAAGGATTATTCCTATATTCAGGTGAATACGGATGGAGATTATCATATTACTTATTTCTATCAATATGATAATGGAAAGGGAAGCACAGGAGTAGCTAAATATTTAAAATCCGAGCTAAAAGCAAAAGCAGAGGATTTTATTAAAAAAATAGCTCCTGAGACAAATGGAAAATTGGAATATTTAGATGCCAGCTATGATGGAATCTATGGGGGAAATTATATTTATAATTTCCAGAGAGTAAACTCAGGTGTAGATTTTCCTGATAACAGAGTAACCGTGTATGTAAACAGTGTGACAGGAGAAGTAACTTCTGCAAGCATTAATTGGCTCTATGGAGCTTCTGTTCCGGCTTCAACAACAAAAGTAACCAAGGAACAAGCTATAAAACTAATTAAAGATAATTTGAAAATGAAGCTGGTTTATCGCTCTGATTACATTCGTACCTTTAAACAGGATGGATCAAGCCAGGTGAAGGTCTTCTTAGTATACGAACCATCTTCGGATTATATATCCATTGATGCTAATACAGGAAAGGTATATACAACAAAGGCTGAATGGTCCGCAGGAAATAATTATACTGCTACGAAAGAAGAGGCTAGTTATGATTCTGTTGCCGGCACACCAGCTTCCTCACAAACTCTGACAGATGCAGAAATTAAACAAATATCAGAGCTGAACAATATCATTTCAAAATCCAAGGCAATTAGTATAATTACCGGTAACTCCTCCTTGTATCTGGAGGATAGTTTGAAAAACATCACTGCTACTTTGGTTAAGCAGGAGAGTGCAAACGATTCAAATTCTTATGTATGGAACATTAGTTTCAGTGATCCGACAGTAGATACTGCAGCAAGTATAGATACTTACAGTGCTTACGCTTATGCAACGGTAGATGCAGTCACTGGTAAGATTTTATCCTTCTATTCAAGCATGAATAACTATTATAACAGCAAAACACAGTCCTATAAGAACGTTACTATAAAGTATGATAAGAAGAAGAGCCAGGCAATTCTTGAGAAATTCTTATCTGCACAGGCTGGTACACGTTTTAAGAACTCTGTTTTCTCTACAGTGAATGATGATTATATTGTAGCTTATAAGACTGATAAGACACCTGTGTACGGTGGCTATAGCTATCAATACAACCGTACGAATGAAAATATTGAATATCCCTACAATTATTTATATGGAGCAGTTGACGGTGTAACCGGTAAAATCTATTCCTACGGCGCTAACTGGGATGAGAATGTAACATTTGAATCTTCCAAAGGTGCAATTACAGCAGATCAGGCAATGAATTATTACTTGAATAATGAAGACTTTGGCTTAAAATATGAGATTTATTCAAAGAATAGTACCAAGGATAAGCTAAGCACCGATTCCTATTCGGTACAGTATGCAATTCGTTTAGTATATCGCCCGGATATGGCACCTGTATACATTTCACCTTTTACTGGCAAACAGCTGAATTATAACGGTGAAGTTTACAGTGATCTTCAAGCTTTTACCTACAGTGATATAACAGATGCTACAAAGAATCGTAATATCTTATTGCTAGCAGATATGAATATCGGCTTTGCAGGTGGAAAGTTTATTCCGGATCAATCAATTACTGTGGCAGAGATTAACGAATTATTCTCTTCGATGGGTTATGGAAATGACACTTTGATAGAGAATAGCAGCTCGACTAAGCTAATCACAAAAGAAGAGCTGGCAAATCTGTTTATCGTAAAGCTTGGCTTGGAGAAGATGGCAAGTCTGTCAGGAATTTATAAGACCGGATATCTGGATGATAATAATATCAGCTCCAAATACTATGGCGCAGTAGCTCTTGCAAAAGGATATGGATTAATGAATGCCGAAACAAACGGATATTTTAAACCTCAGGCTAACATTACTAGAGCACAGGCTGTGGACTTCCTTATGAATTTTATTAATGTTCAGAAGACAGGAGTATTATATTAATCTAGTAATCAGATAAAATAACTAAGGCAGGAGAGCGTGCATTGCATGTTCTCCTGCCTTAGTTATTCAATTTATGATTCCTATGTAATGGGTGAATATGAAACATTAGTTATATCCTTGCACAAGAGAGTAGGATCAGCTAAAATCATATATAATAATAAAAGGCTGTCAATCATGACAGCCTTTAACATTCAAACTAATTAAGCAATAGTATTAGTAGCTTTTGCTAAACGAGATACTTTTCTTGCAGCGGTATTCTTGTGGTAGATACCCTTTGTGCAAGCCTTATCAATCTCGGAAACTGCTGCAACTAAGTTAGTTTTAGCAAGTTCTTTATCTCCGGCTGCAACGGCAGCGTCAACCTTTTTAATCATTGTCTTAACCTTAGACTTAATCATCTGATTTCTAGCAGCCTTTGTCTGGTTAACTAAGATTCTTTTTTTTGCAGATTTAATATTAGCCAATTCGTACACCTCCAAATAAAATTATTTCAATCAAAGTGCCAAGGATACCAAATTGAGAGTGAGATATCGACTTAGTTTTGATTGTTCGTATAAATTGTTTCATTAAATCCGGACACGGACGTTCTAATGGAAACATACTCTTATATAGTAGTCCATAGTAATAATTCTGTCAATACATATTTTGAAAAACTTTGAAGAAAATATAAGATATAATAAGTGATTCATACAGATATTACGATTAAGATATTATTACGGAGGTGTCTATGTATAAAGTTCGTACGGATTTAGCACTGGAAGCAAAAGAGAGTTTTCCGGATGATGATGTGGAGATTAGAGGTGTAGAACTGACGGAGAACTATGATGAGAAGAACAAGATCAAAGTCTCGACGGTTGTGATTAAGGATGAGAGAGCTGCAAAGGCAATGCAAAAGCCGATGGGCACCTTTATTACCATTGAAGCTCCGGAAATCATACAAGCCGATGAGGATTATCATAAGCCTGTTTCAGATGAGGTTGCGAGACAGCTTAAGAAATTGGCAGGAGATTTAAAGAAGGAAGAAACTCTTGTTGTCGGATTGGGAAATAGAGATGTGACTCCGGATGCTCTTGGACCACAGGTAGTGGATAATTTATTTATCACAAGACATTTAATTCGGGAATATGGTAATGAATTTAAAGAAAAAAATCAAATGGGAAATGTCAGTGCAATATCACCTGGGGTTATGGCTCAGACCGGTATGGAGGCTTTAGAGATTGTCAAAGGTATTATTAAGGAAACAAGTCCTAAGCTTTTGATCGTAATAGATGCTTTGGCATCCAGAAGTGTGAGCCGGGTTAATACTACAATACAGCTTACAGATACAGGTATCAGCCCCGGTTCTGGAGTAGGTAACAATCGTAAAGCATTGAATGAACAAAGTCTGGGAATTAAAGTAATTGCTCTTGGAATTCCCACTGTTGTGGATGCGGCAACGATTGTGGCGGATTCCTTATCAAAATATATGGAGCAAAGTGGTTTTGGACAGGAGGATATTGATAAATTTATTTCTGAGGTAAGAGAACAGCAGATTGACAATATGTTTGTAACTCCGAAAAACATTGATGAGTCCATTAAACGAATGAGTTTTACTGTTTCCGAAGCCTTAAACTCATGTTTTGCAGACATGATAGTGTAAGGTATTTTGTAGTGATGGTTGGCTAAGGGTCATAAAATCCGAGGTTTGAAAATATAATAGAGCAGGCAATAATTTAAAACATAAAGAGAGCACTGATAAACTAGCTTGTTCTCAAAAAAATTGTCTGCTTAGCAGGCCTGTGGAGGTTATGATGAAAAAAATTCATGTTCGTATCAGACTTAAAATATATCCGATTCTATGGTCAATTATGATCATTGCTGCAATTTATTTATTGCTTCGATTTGCAATGATTACATTTACGGAAGAAATGGGTCAAGCTGGTTTTATGAATGCCCTGAGCAAAAAACTATGTGTTAATCTTATGGAATCAGGTTCTCCCCTACTGAAATATTCAGCCGATGAGGATGGTGAGCTATATGCGTTTCCTCTGAATTTGTTTAATAATTCCTTTGCGTTAGGTGATTTTATAGAGGATGATACAGCGGTTATGGTTAATGCTAAGGATGTAGTGACAGATTATAGCGGGTATCATCCCTTTCATGAAGATTCTTCACTGAAGGAGGAGAACAATTCAGTTGATCAAAGGAGTTCCGAGGAGACAGCAAATGGGGATACGACCTCAGAGGATACAGGTTCCGATAATTCAACTTCAGATGATATAAAAGAAAATCAACCCTCCGGCAGCATATCCATCTTTTCCATTAAAAGTGATCAAATTAGCGAGGAGTATCTCCTTACCAATGGAGCAGTGATAAAAAGCTCACAAACCGGTGATTTAATCGGAGAGGGAGAATACTTTACCGAACATCTGCAAATCAATTACGAAAAAAGTGATCTGCATGAGGAGGATACACAGGAGGTAGTGGCACAGCCCGGGGATAGTATAGTGGAGACTGTGACCACCGATAGCCGTGCTAACTACACTCTGGAAAAGATGAAGGATGTTAATTACCTTGTGCGAACCTTCTATATTGTGGATGCTTCGACAACCATTAGTGAATCTATTTTTAACGGTGAAGAGATGCTTGCTAAGGATATGACAATAAAGCAGAATAGTGAAAAGCCCCAAATTCTTATTTATCATACCCATTCACAGGAGGCCTTTGCTGATAGCCGGAAAGGCAAAGTAGAGGATACTGTAGTGGGAGTTGGAAATTATTTGACCGAAATCCTAGAGGAAGAATACGGATATAATGTAATTCATGATAAAACCACTTATGATATTGTAAACGGCTCTCTAGACCGTAATGTGGCTTATAGTCAAGCGGAAGATGGTATTTCAGCAATCCTAAAAGAAAATCCGTCCATTGAAGTAATCATTGATTTACATAGAAATAGTGGTGAGGCAAAATCAATCATGATAGACGGTAAGAAAGCGGCTCAGGTAATGTTATTTAACGGTTTGAGCAGGGACCAGAATGGGCCAATTACATATTTGGATAATCCTAATTTACAGGATAATCTTGCTTTCAGTCTTCAACTTCAGCTGGAATCAGTCTCCGAATATCCTGGCTTCTTTAAGAAAAATTATTTGAAAAGCTATCGATATAATTTGCAATTTCGTCCAAAATCCTTACTTATAGAGTTGGGAACCTCCAAAAATACTATTGATGAGGCGATGAATGCCATGCCTCCCTTCGCAAAGGTTCTGGATAAAGTTTTAAAGGGGGAAACAGAAGACGAGTAGATGAAAGTGAAAATAAAAGCAAATGAAAATCACAAGAAATGAAAATCGCATTATCTTGCCAGTATTTCGACGTTGTGTTATAATCATACAGAATGTTTGTGGATAGAATATACACAGGAGGAAAATTCCTCACAAAAATCAGGAGGCATAAGATGGCTGTTGACCAAAGTAAAATTAGAAATTTTTGTATCATTGCTCATATAGATCATGGTAAATCGACACTGGCAGACCGTATTATTGAAATGACGGGATTATTGACAAACCGAGAAATGCAGGCTCAGGTTCTCGATAATATGGATTTGGAGCGAGAAAGAGGCATTACGATCAAAGCTCAGACCGTTCGTACGGTATACAAGGCTAAGAACGGAGAAGAGTATATCTTTAACTTAATTGATACTCCCGGACATGTGGATTTTAACTATGAGGTATCCCGTAGCCTGGCTGCCTGTGAAGGGGCAATTCTGGTTGTGGATGCGGCCCAGGGCATTGAGGCGCAGACCTTAGCAAATGTGTATTTGGCACTGGATCATAACCTTGATGTTATGCCGGTAATTAATAAAATTGATCTTCCCAGCGCTGATCCAGAACGTGTTATTTCAGAGATCGAGGATGTCATCGGTTTAGAGGCTCAAGATGCTCCCTTAATATCTGCAAAGGTTGGCACGAATGTAGATCAGGTGTTAGAACAAATTGTAGCAAAAATTCCTGCACCGCAGGGTGACCGGAATGCTCCATTACAGGCTCTCATCTTTGACTCGGTTTACGATCCCTATAAGGGTGTTATCGTATTCCTTCGAATTAAAGAGGGAACAATACGAAAGGGAACGCAGATTCGTATGATGGCAACAGGCGCAATCGCGGAGGTTGTTGAGCTTGGTATCTTTGGACCGGGGCAGTTCATTGCAGCGGAGGAGTTATCTGCCGGTATGGTAGGATATATCACCGCCAGCTTAAAGAACGTGAAGGATACCCGTGTGGGAGATACGGTAACGGACAATACACGCCCATGTGGGGAGCCACTGCCGGGATATAAAAAGGTAAACCCCATGGTTTACTGTGGAATGTATCCGGCGGATGGTGCGAAATATCCGGATTTAAGAGATGCACTGGAAAAGCTTCAATTAAATGATGCATCCCTCCAATTTGAACCCGAGACCTCTATTGCCTTAGGCTTTGGTTTCCGTTGCGGCTTCCTTGGGTTGTTACATCTTGAAATTATTCAAGAACGATTGGAACGTGAATACAATCTGGATCTGGTAACTACAGCGCCTAGCGTTATCTATAAAGTGCATAAGCAGGACGGATCAGTAATTGATATTACAAATCCCACCAATCTTCCGGATCCTTCCGAGATTGCGTTTATGGAAGAGCCTATGGTATCAGCAGAAATCATGGTAACCACAGAGTTCGTAGGTTCCATTATGGGACTTTGCCAGGAACGACGCGGTGTTTATCTTGGAATGGAATATATGGAGACCACAAGAGCACTATTAAAATATGATCTGCCCTTAAATGAAATAATCTATGACTTTTTTGATGCATTGAAATCACGTTCCAAAGGATATGCCTCCTTTGATTATGAGTTGAAGGGATATGTGCAGTCTGAATTAGTGAAGTTAGATATTCTTATTAATAAAGAAGAAGTGGATGCATTAACTTTTATTGTACATGCGGAAAGTTCTTATGAGCGTGGCAGAAGAATGTGTGAAAAGCTGAAGGAAGAGATTCCTCGTCAGCTCTTTGAAATTCCAATCCAGGCTGCCATCGGAAGTAAGGTAATTGCAAGAGAGACCGTAAAGGCTATGAGAAAGGACGTCCTTGCGAAATGCTACGGCGGTGATATCACTCGTAAGAAGAAGCTGTTAGAGAAGCAGAAGGAAGGTAAGAAGAGAATGAGACAGGTTGGTAATGTTGAAATTCCTCAGAAGGCCTTCATGAGCGTATTAAAATTAGACGAAGACTAGAAATAGGGCTGTTGTAGAGGAGATGTATTTTGAAGCTAAGCATATCGCTTGGAATTTCAATTGACATCCACTTTGCAGCAGCCTGATGTTTCGTAGAGAGATGAATGATTTGCTGGATAAAGCAGAATAGGCTTCGGACTGTGAAGTGAATATGAGTGTATAGATATCCACCTGGGCTTGCCTTTAACATCCCATAATTGCCAAGTGCAGGCAATCATGGGATGCCCGGTCTGCGCCCATATGGATATCTATACACTCATATTCACTGCGTTAGTCTAAGAAAGGCATTTGTTGGGCAAATCATATATATGGCAAAGAGATAAGTAGGAATACTTGAATGATTGAAGTTTGTTGCTATTTCATGTAGCTTTCAAAGTAAATTGAAAGGAAGAAGGAAATTCATCGAAAGAAACCTTCTATATAAAATGATATGGAGAAGATGAAAGTATCTAAAACAGAAGATGTAATAGAAAATATGATGGAAAATGTGAAAGAAGATAGAAGACCGCTGGGCTTATACATCCATATCCCTTTTTGCGTAAAGAAATGTGATTATTGTGATTTCTTATCAGCTCCGGCAACAGAGACGATGAAAAAGAGATATGTTGATGCACTAATTACTGAGATTAAGGGCTCTGGTTCTTTCTATTCTACTTACGAGGTACAGACCATATTTTTTGGCGGTGGAACCCCTTCCTGTTTGGAAGCATCTGAAATAGAGAGAATAATGAAGGCCATTGGAGAAACAATTCGATTAAGCAGAGCTTCTATGGAGGTTTCCATTGAAGTAAATCCAGGTACCTTGACCGAAGAGAAATTAAGGGTTTATAAGAGGGCAGGAATTAACCGCCTAAGCTTTGGGTTACAGTCAGCTAATGACAAGGAGCTTAAGAATTTAGGAAGGATTCATACTTATCAGCAGTTCAAAGAGAATTTTCTTTTAGCCAGAACCTTGGGCTTTCAAAATATTAATGTGGATTTGATGTCGGCTCTGCCGGAGCAGACGGTAGAATCCTGGGAGAACACACTGCGTACAATCATTGCACTGGCGCCGGAACATATTTCTGCCTACAGCTTAATTGTTGAAGAGGGCACTGGATTTTATGAGCGTTATCGTGAGGGCTCTGCTGGATATAGACTGCTTCCGGATGAGGATACAGATCGGAGTATTTATCATCTGACAAAGGAAATTCTAAAAGACAACGGATATGATCGATATGAGATATCAAATTATGCGAAGCAGGGGTTTGAATGCCGTCATAATTCTTCTTATTGGATTGGCATAGATTATCTGGGATTAGGTTTGGGCGCATCATCCTTGATTCAAGGTGTAAGATTTTCTAAGGAAGAGGATTTGCAGAAGTATATCCTGCTCTGTGAACAAGGGGCGGTAACATTAGAGAGAGACAAGCCCGATCAGCTGGTTGACTCTTTAGGCTTAGTACGAGATCGAGATCAATTAACTTTAGTACAACGGATGGAAGAGTTTATGTTTCTGGGTTTACGTATGTGTAAGGGAATAAGTAAAAGGGAGTTTAACCATAGGTTTCAGAAAAGTATTAAGGAAACATATCCGGAGATAATTGATGAGCTCGTTGAAAAAGCTCTCTTAATTGAGGATGGAGATTTGATTCGTCTAACAGATTTAGGAATTGACGTAAGTAATCAGGTATTGGCTGAGTTTTTATTGGAATAATAAGAGGTGATTTATGACTTATATAATAGAAGGAAGACCCTTTTGTGCATCCTGTGATCTAATCTGTTTTTAATAATTTATTTCTAAAATTGCCTTGACAAAAGAAAATGATAGTGTTATTTTATTTATAGATGTTAGCACTCTACTCAAATGAGTGCTAACAAAACAATCAGGCTAGTGAGTCTCTCTAAAAATTGAGGTAGAATATGCAGCAGTTGGATGATAGAAAATGGAAGATATTACAGGCCATTATCCGAAATTATCTTGAAACAGGTGAGCCTGTTGGATCAAGAACCATTTCAAAATATACGGATTTGAATTTAAGCTCTGCTACTATCCGTAATGAGATGGCGGATCTTGAAGAATTGGGTTATATTGTTCAGCCCCATACTTCAGCAGGACGAATTCCTTCAGATAAGGGCTATCGACTCTATGTAGATATGCTTTTGCAGGAAAAGCATCAGGAGGTTGAGGATATTAAATTACAGCTGCTTGAAAAGGCAGACCGGCTTGAGTTGATTTTACAACAGGTTGCGAAACTACTTGCAGTGAACACTCAATACACAACCATGGTAACGACTCCTCAGTATAAGAAAAAAGTTAAATTTCTTCAACTGACGGAAGTGGAAGAAAATCAATTGCTGGCAGTAATTGTATTTGAGAGGAATATTGTAAAGAATAAAATGGTTCATATTACAACATCCTTAAGTAAAGAGACCATATTAAAATTAAATATTATAATGAACACCTTTCTACAAGGGTTAGACCTGGGTGAAATTAATCTCCCGGTCATTACTCAGATGAAGGAGCAGGCAGGAGACTACCGGACTATCGTCAATGATATACTGGATGCAATTATGCAGGCTGTTTCTGAAGAGGAGGATCTCGAGATCTATACCTCCGGTACCACCAATATTCTAAGATATCCGGAGCTAAGTGATCGTGAGAAAGCCGCAGATCTTCTGTATACACTGGAAGAGAAAAAGGTTCTTTCCGAATTAATCCATGACAAGATGGAGGATGAGGAGAGCCGGGGTATTCAGGTTTATATCGGAGATGAGACACCGGTGGAGACGATGAAGGAGTGCTCCGTCGTAACAGCAACCTATGAAATTGAAGAAGGTGTGTATGGAAAAGTAGGTATCATTGGACCAAAGAGAATGGATTACCAGAAGGTAGTTAGTACATTACAATCTCTGATGACTCAATTAGATGATGTTTTTAAGAAAAAGACTTAGTGAAGCACAGATATTAAGCAAAAAGAAAAAGACGCTATGAAAAAGGAGAAAGCAATGAAGGATTTGTCAAAGGAGTCTATGGATCAAACAATAGAAGAGACACAAGCCGGAAATTTAGATGAAGATACTGTTCAAGCAGCGGATGACCTAGAAGTAGCAGATGCTATCTTCGAAG
Organism: Herbinix sp.; assembly: GCA_029239235.1. Lineage (GTDB taxonomy): Bacteria > Bacillota > Clostridia > Lachnospirales > Lachnospiraceae > Mobilitalea. The sequence goes on along the minus strand of JAQZBD010000062.1, from coordinate 6,437 downwards.
AGGAAACTTCTGCCAATGCAGGCGAGAAGCAGGAGAAAGCTACAAAATCTCTATTCAAGAATTCTAAATCCAAAGAACTCGCAGCGAAGGATCAAAAGATCGAGGAGTTAAACGATCGTCTGATGAGATCAATGGCAGAGTTCGATAATTTCCGTAAGCGTACTGAAAAAGAAAAATCTACGATGTATGATATGGGAATTAAAAGTATGATTGAAAAGCTCCTTCCAATTGTAGATAACTTTGAAAGAGGTTTAGGGACAATTACAGATAAGGAAAAAGAAAGTGCATTTGCACAGGGTATTGAATTGATTTACCGTCAATTGATTACCGCACTCGATGAGATTGGTTTAAAGCCGATTGATGCGGTAGGTAAGGAATTCGATCCAAATCTTCATAATGCGGTAATGCATGGTGAGGATGAGAATCTTGGAGAGAACACGGTATCCGATGAATTTCAAAAGGGATATATGTACAGGGATATGGTAGTTCGTCATAGTATGGTCAAGGTTGTTAATTAGAGAAAATTCATATATTAATTAAGGAGGAATAGAACATGGGTAAAATAATTGGTATCGACTTAGGTACAACAAATTCATGTGTAGCCGTTATGGAAGGCGGAAAGCCGGTAGTTATCGCGAATACAGAAGGTGCAAGAACAACACCATCCGTTGTAGCATTTACAAAGACAGGAGAGAGATTAGTTGGTGAGCCTGCAAAGCGTCAGGCAGTTACTAATTCTGAAAAAACCATCTCTTCCATAAAGAGACACATGGGAACTGATTACAGAGTGAAGATTGATGACAAGAGATATTCACCACAGGAAATCTCCGCTATGACTCTTCAGAAATTAAAGGCAGATGCAGAAAGCTATCTTGGCGAGAAGGTAACGGAAGCCGTTATCACAGTTCCTGCTTATTTCAACGATGCTCAGAGACAGGCAACCAAGGATGCAGGTAAAATTGCAGGTCTTGATGTTAAGAGAATTATCAACGAGCCTACTGCTGCAGCATTAGCATATGGTCTTGATAATGAGCATGAGCAGAAGATCATGGTATACGATTTAGGTGGTGGTACCTTCGACGTATCCATTATCGATATCGGTGATGGTGTAATCGAAGTATTAGCAACCTCCGGTGATAACAGACTTGGTGGTGATGACTTCGATGAGAAGATCACAAGATACATGATTGATGAATTCAAGAAATCTGACGGCGTTGACTTATCTTTAGATAAAATGGCTCTTCAGAGATTAAAGGAAGCAGCTGAGAAGGCTAAGAAGGAATTATCCTCAGCTACTACAACTAATATTAACCTTCCTTTCATTACTGCAACAGCAGAAGGTCCTAAGCATTTTGATATGAACTTAACACGTGCTAAGTTCGATGAATTAACTCACGATTTAGTAGAAAGAACTGTAGTTCCTGTTCAGAACGCTCTTCGTGACGCAGGACTTACACCTTCCGATATAAAGAAAGTATTGTTAGTTGGTGGTTCTACTCGTATTCCTGCTGTTCAGGATAAGGTAAAAATGCTCACAAACCAGGAGCCTTCCAAGACCTTGAATCCTGATGAGTGCGTAGCAATCGGTGCTTCCATTCAGGGTGGTAAATTAGCAGGAGATGCCGGCGCAGGAGATATCCTTCTTCTTGACGTAACTCCACTATCACTTTCTATCGAAACTCTTGGTGGTGTAGCTACCAGATTAATCGAAAGAAACACTACAATTCCTACAAAGAAGAGCCAGGTATTCTCTACCGCAGCTGATAACCAGACCGCTGTTGATATCAATATCGTTCAGGGTGAAAGACAGTTCGCGAAAGATAATAAGAGCCTTGGCCAATTCCGTCTGGATGGTATTCCACCAGCAAGAAGAGGCGTTCCTCAGATTGAAGTTACCTTTGATATTGATGCAAATGGTATCGTAAACGTATCTGCTAAGGATCTTGGAACAGGCAGAGAGCAACACATTACTATTACAGCAAGCTCCAACTTATCTGATACAGATATTGATAAGGCAGTAAGAGAAGCAGCAGAATATGAAGCACAGGATAAGCTTCGCAAGGAAGCAGTGGATGTTCGTAATGATGCAGACTCCATGGTGTTCCAGACAGAGAAGGCTTTAACAGAAGTAGGCGACAAGGTGGACGCTGCTGCAAAAGAAACTGTTGAGGCAGACGTAGCTAGATTAAAAGAGCTTCTTGAAAAATCTAATCCTGAGGTAATGAGCGAAGGTGAAGTTGCTGATATTAAAGCAGCAAAAGAGAAATTAATGGAAGATTCACAGGCATTGTTCGCTAAGCTTTATGAGCAAAGCGGTGCCGCAGGCGGTCCTGGTCCTGATATGTCAGGCGCTGGTCAAGGTGGTGCAACCGGCGGCTACAGTGATGATGTAGTTGATGGAGATTACCGCGAGGTATAATAAATGTAATATGGAATGATTTTAGTTTTGTTAAAATTATTTTCCCTGGCAGGTGAACATATCGCTTGCCAGGGATTTCATACAAATTACGGTTGAAAAATGACGAATTATCGATATAATAGATAGTAATGTTAAAGTATAAATAGATTTAACTGTAATTTATTTGGAAAGGCGGTCTGGCGTGGCGGCCTGTCCGTTGTATTCATAACAAGTGAAATCAATCAATGGATTTAACTTGTTGCCAGAATTCCATGAGGGGAAGCTCATTAGCAATGATTCTATGGAATTTGTGAGATGTTATGAAAGGTGAAGGAGAAGATGGCAGATAAACGTGATTATTATGAGGTCTTAGGTGTCAGTAGGACAGCGACCGATGATGAGTTGAAAAAAGCATACAGACAGCTGGCAAAAAAATATCATCCTGATACCAATCCTGGAGATAAAACTGCAGAAGCTATGTTTAAAGAAGCATCCGAGGCATATGCTGTATTAAGTGATGCGGACAAACGCAGACAGTACGACCAGTTTGGACATTCTGCTTTTGATGGCGGTGCAGGTGCAGGAGCCGGTGGATTTAATTTTTCTGGAATGGATATGGGAGATATCTTTGGAGATATCTTCGGAGACCTATTCGGAGGTCGTACCAGAAGACCAAGTAATGGACCGATGCAGGGTGCAAACCTTCGTACAGCTGTCAGAATAACCTTTGATGAAGCGGTATTTGGTACGGAAAAGGAATTGGACCTGACACTGAAGGATGATTGTGGTACCTGCCATGGAACTGGTGCAAAACCTGGCTCCTCAGCAGAAACCTGTTCCAAATGTGGCGGAAAAGGTCAGGTAGTATACACACAGCAGTCTTTATTTGGTATGGTACAAAATGTTCAGACCTGTCCTGATTGTAAGGGAACAGGAAAGATTATAAAGGATAAATGTACGGATTGTTATGGAACCGGATATATCAGCAGCAAAAAGAAAATTAAGGTTTCTATTCCAGCTGGTATTGATGGAGGTCAGAGTGTCAGAATTCGTGGAAAGGGTGAGCCGGGAACCAATGGCGGCCCAAGAGGAGATCTGCTGGTAGAGGTTGATGTAAGCAGACATCCAATCTTCCAGAGACAGGATTATGATATATTCTCAACAGCTCCGATTTCCTATGCAACCGCAGTACTGGGTGGAGACGTTAAGATTAGCACCGTTGATGGCGACGTACTCTATAACGTGAAGCCGGGAACACAGACGGACACTAAGGTACGTTTACGCGAGAAGGGTGTTCCAAGTCTTAGAAATAAGGCTGTCAGAGGTGACCATTATGTTACTTTAGTAGTTCAGGTTCCTACGACTCTGAATGCGGAGCAAAAGGAATTATTAAAGAAATTCGACGAGGCAATGACCGGAAAGGTATCTACTGAGAGCGCTGAACCAGAAGGTAAGGGCAAGAAGAAGTTCTGGAAATAATAATAGAGAGTTTTTGCAGCAATGCAAAAACTCTTTTTAGGTTATAGCCAATTAATTCTTGATTATAATTTTAGGATATAACTATTTGATCGTAGGGTTATAACCCATTAATTTTGTGCTATAATTTAGAAGAACATAGTTCAATAACATAAGAGATGCAAGGAAGGGACAGCAAATATATGAAATGGATAAAAGTAACCCTGGATACCACCACAGAGGCAGTGGATTTAATCAGCGATATGCTCGGGGATTTAGGTATAGAAGGAATTGAAATCAGTGATAATATTCAGTTATCCGAAGAGGATCAAAAGAAAATGTTTATCGATATTCTGCCTGAGCTGCAGGAGGACGATGGAACAGCCAAGATCAGCTTTTATGTTGATGAGGGTGAAGTAATCGAGGAGGTTCTTAATTCGGTAAAAGCCGGATTGGAGGAAATTGCCGGATATGTGTCAATTGGAAGCGGTATGATTGATGTTACAGTTACTGAGGACAAGGACTGGATTAACAACTGGAAGGAATTCTTTAAGCCCTTCCGGGTGGATGATACGATTGTAATCAAACCCACTTGGGAAGTGCTGGAGGATCGTCAGCCAGAGGATTTGGTAATTGAGATTGATCCAGGCACTTCCTTTGGAACCGGGGCACATGAAACCACCAAGCTCTGTATTATCGGAATGAAGAAATATATTAATGATGGTTCGGTGGTTCTTGACGCGGGAAGCGGCAGCGGTATCCTATCTATTATCGCAAAAAAACTAGGTGCAAAGGAAGTGCTCGGAATTGATATTGACTCCAATGCCACTAATTCTGCCATGGAAAATGCAGAGGTTAATCAGTTGTCGATTATGGAAGGTGATTTGCTGTTTACAACAGGAAATATCATTGATGATGATGGAATCCGCACTGTGATTGGAAAGGAAAAATATGATTTGGTGGTGGCAAATATTTTGGCAGATGTTATTATCCCTCTATCAGATGTAATTTCCCAGAATATGAAGTCAGGTGGAATATTTATTAGTTCCGGAATAATTAATACCAAGGAAGAGGCTGTACGAATTGCCTTGGAGAAGAATCATTTTACCATTCTGGAAGTGAATAGAATGGGTGATTGGGTATCATTTGTAGTGCAGAAATAGAACTCACAAGTGTTTATCCTTGGAATAAAATATGAGATGATTTAAGTGTCAAAGTGAGAGATTCACTGCGTTAGTGTAAAGAGGTTTTTGACGTTTTGATTATATGATAAAACTACAATTAGTAAGCCGTAAGTGAGAAGATGCGGTTTGATAAGGGACAGCCTAGAAATAGACTGCCCCTTTTTTTACCTAAAGCAATAAATTTACCAAGAAATATTTGACATATAGATAAAAAACAGGTATACTGAACGTGTTCAAATACAGTTCAATAAGGATGGGTATTTTAAATGAATACAAAGGAACAAGCTACACAACAGTTAATTATTGATACGGCGAAAGCTCTGTTGGAGGAAACGGAGGATATTGATAAGATCACTGTACGCCAGATTGCACAACGTGCTGACGTGGGTATTGGCCTAATTAACTATCATTTTAAAAGCAAAGACAATCTGTTAAGTATCGCCATAGGTGATACAATGGCCAATATTATTTTGAATTTTTCCAAATCGGATAACTATGCAGAATTAGACCCCATAGAAAAATTAAGAGAATTACTGAAAGAACTCTATACCCTGTCAGACAAAAAGGATAATATAATGCGCTTTATTTTATCCCGAGACATTATGAGTGGGAATATGCAAACACCGTTACATCTCATTCCATTGTTAAAACAGATCTTTGGGAATAAAAAAGACGATATGGGGCTGAGAATACTGGCTTTGCAGATTCTTTATCCTATTCAAGTGACCGGTCTTAACAGAGATGCGTTTTATATGTACAGCGGTATTGATGTATCCGATAAGGAGCAGAGAAACAGATTTATAGATAACCTGATCAATAATCTGATTAAATCATGATTAAGAAGATGGATAGACTTTAAAAGGAGGTCAAAACAATGAAAAAAGTAACTATTATCAGTGCCGTTATTACGGTATTACTCCTGATGTCAACCATGGTATGTGGGCTATGGTTAAGGGCAAATAATATAAGTGATCCCGGTTCTTTTGATTTTCATGTAAACTGCGGAATAGCGTCTTTCGTTTTTTCTGTTATTACGTTGTGTTTAGCGATCATTACTTTGTCGCGAAGAAAGAAGAGAGGATAATTCCATGAAAACATTAATTGTATACGCAACAAAATCCGGGGGGAGCCGGGAATGTGCAGAACTCTTGGCTGATAAAATAAAGGATTGTTCTATTTACGACTTGTCTGAGCAAGCACCGAATATCGAAGATTTTGACACAGTAGTTTTGGGTTCAGGCGTGAGAATGGGAAAAATCTATAAGCCTGTCAAAAAATTCATTGAAAATAATATGACATCATTTCGTTCCAAGAAAACAGCTTTTTTCTTATGCAATTCCTACATGGATACCTTTCAAAAGGTTGTTGAGAAAAATATACCCAAAGAACTGATTGATAGA
>JAQZBD010000061.1 GCA_029239235.1 Herbinix sp. | reverse complement strand
GATATTTCTGATACCTATAAGAATAACCGTCTTATGCCAACTGTAATGACAACAACCCTCGGTGATGGAGGTATTCTCTCAACTGCAGCAGATTTATGTACGTTCTCAACTATATTTATGAAGGATCATCCTTCCATATTAAGCAGTGCCAGTGTGGCCGAATCACTAAAAGAACCAACTGCAGGTACACATATTTATGATGGTAATTACGGCCTTGGCTGGGATGAGGTAAATGCATATCCCTTTCATATATATGATATTCAGGCCGTTAAAAAAGGAGGCGATACGGATAATTACCATTCGATGCTTACCGTTCTTCCTGACTACAACATGTCTGCTGCCGTTGTGTCCTCAGGTGGGAACAGTTCTTATGCTTCGCTTTTAACAAATGAATTACTATTAAGTGCACTAAAGTCAACCTACAACCTCCAAGAGCTTACTCCGGAAACTACATTTTTAGGAGAACCTGCATCCATTCCTGATAAATATCTTGATTTTACAGGTTTTTACGACGGTGCTGCCTCCTTTACCCTGCATTTTAAAAATAATAAGATGTATTTAACCTTATATTCTATACCAGCGTCCTCAAACAACAAAATAAATAAAAGCTTTGAACTAACCTACCTGGATTCCGGTTATTTTGTCTGTAACGATGATAATATATTAAATACAATTGCGCCTGCTGCGCAACGTTACATAACAGAAGGCTTCCGCCTTGTTAAGGATGGCGAAACATATGGCCTACAAGCAGAATATTATGCAAAGTATTTTGGAATATCTACCGACTTTTCCAGCATGACCTTAGCTACGAAATTAGATGATTTTCAAGCTTCTAATCAATCCATAACAGCTTGGAAAAACAGAAATAATAAAAAATATTTTCTTCTGAAGGAACATTATGCCAGTGCAAGTTATCTATCACAACCATATATTGAGGGTGAAATTTTAAATCAGAACGAGAATTATTTTGTGATCAAGGGTTCTCTCTATGCCATAACTGGTGAAGATTCCATCTCAAATGTTGGAAAGAAACGTGATATCACAGAGATCAGCATTACCCAAAAAGATAAGCTAGAGTTTCTATCAGCCACGAACGGCTTTGAATATGTAGGAGAAGAATATTTATCTAATCTAAATTCAAATCAAACCTACACCATTGGAACAGATGGATTTACTGAGTGGTATCGCATTACCAAATCAGATGCCGGAACCTATACCTCCATTGATATTTTAGGAGAAGGCAATTACTATATCTATAATCAATACGGTGCTTTAATTGATACCTCACTATTTACAAACAATGCGCAGACTTCATATTTGATTGAAGATGGTTATATTGCCTTTGCCGGAAAACAGGGAACCAAATTCACAATCAACTAGGGAATGTCTGAAAAATATAGCCTCAATCTTACGGGAAAATCCCACAAGACAGAGGCTATATTCATAGAAACTAAGTAGTATCCTAATTAAGCTAATTCTAATTCCAGTTCCACAATAAATCCATCCTCTTCATTCCGAAAGGATACGCTGCCTTCCATCTTATTCATAAGCTCATTAACGATGTAAAGACCAAGTCCGCTTCCATGCTTATTTTCTGTACCCTTAGCACGGTAATATTTCTCTTTTATCTTATGTATCTCTTCTTCTGCTACTCCATTTCCCATATCTTTTATTATCATCAATAAACTGTTGCCCAGGATTTTACTGTCAACCCATATTGAGGTATCTGCATACTTATATGAATTATCAATAATGTTATTAATAACCTGCTGCATACGCACTTGGTCAGCCTTAACAATGCAATGCTCTATCTTGCAATCCACTATTTTTTTCTGGCTGTCTGCAACGATAAATATATTCCTGATATCACTACTAAGGACCGAAGCAATTGTCACTTTTAACTCTCCCAATTCCTCAAGCTGACTGTTTAACAAATCCACTGTCATATGATTAATCTGCTCCGCCTTTGAGGAAATGGATAAAATCTTAGAACGCTGATCTTCATCCTTTATCATTACACTTAAGAGCTCACATAATACCAATATAGAAGTAATCGGTGTCTTAATATCATGGCTGATGGATGCAATCAGCTCCATTTTACTTTTTTCTATTTTTTCCGCTTTGTCTCTGGTAAGTTTTAACTCAGTACGCATGAGATCAAAGCTTTCAGTAAATATACCAAAGATATTTTTCTTATCCATCTTGAGATCGATTTCTAGATTTCCTATCGCTATTTCTTTCGCAAACTCCTTCATTTCATCAAAGGGTCTTATGATTGATCGATTGATATAATAGGCTGATGCTATAGCCACTCCCCACATTACAATCAAAACACAACCTAAAATAATAATTATCTTTGTTCGGTAATTATAAATGGCCTCCTCATAGGTTGGAGCAAGAACTACAGTACCAAATATCCTATTATCTACGATAATATTCTGCATAGCATTCGCTTCTTTCATTGCCTCCACCATAACTTTGACATTATAATCATGACTGTAAACCAGATGTCCTTTTAAATCATAGATTGCAAAAGCTCCGATATCTGGCTGTAAATCCATATCTTCCAAATGTTCAAAGTTCCTACCCGCCTCGATTGTTATACGGTTCAGAGCTACTACGTCATTACTGTAGTCCAGTTGCTGTCCACCTAAAATGATAATTCCCACAATCGTAATTGCTGTCACCACAAGCATACTTATAAAAATATGTTTTATCTTTTTCATCTTAATGTGATCCCTTTACTTCGAACACATATCCCACACCCCAGATTGTCTTTATGTACTTCGGATTCTTCGGGTCTTGCTCGATTTTTTCACGTATGCGGCGAATATGGACATTTAACGTAACATCACTTACATAAACGTCCTCCCATACCTTCTCAAACAATTCCTCTTTCGAAATGACACGATTACAATTCTTGAGCAAATATGCCAGCAGCCGAAATTCCTGACTCTTGAATTTCACTATCTCTCCATTAACACTGACCTGCCGATAATTATAATCCAGTGTAATATGCGCAGGAACAGGTGAAACGATAGGCTCTTCCTTACTCATATATGTTTGGTAACGTTTTAGCATGGTCTTAGCCTTAGCCAGTAAAATATTTAAAGTAAATGGTTTTACGATATAATCATCTCCCCCAATATTAAATCCTGTTAATATATCACCTTCACTATCCCTTGCGCTAATAAACAATATTGGAATATCCGATTCCTCACGTATGGTTTTACAGAAATTAAATCCGGAGCGTTCCTTCAAATTAATGTCCAAAATAAGTAATGACACTTCATTCTCTGTAAATAATTTTATTCCCTCATCATATTCTGTAGCATATGCCGTCTTAATACCAAACATTTCAAAATATTCCGCCGTAGTCTTGGCAATATCTAATTCATCATCTATAACTAAACAATCATACTTCATATACACGTATCCTCTAAAATGACTTTTCTCAACATTTTATACCTACGTATAATTATATCTTAATATAGATAAGGAGTAAACACTATAAAATACGCTTACCTTGTCATATTCTGAACCATCCACTTTCCAACCCAAAGTACTGCTATGTACTATTTTTTCTTCCCTAATACTTCCAAAGCATGTCTCGTTACGTTTTTGCTACTTTTATTGAAACATTTCCATAAAGCCTTGAAACTCTCCTTCTTTTGCTCCAAACATCCGCTCAGCATTGCATAAAAATGCCTTGACTTTTACTGGATATTCTTCTGCCTTCCACATAAACGTATCACAATCAAACATCATATGTCCCATAAGTAATATGGATTCAATGCATTCTTTCGGAAAATCTGTATGAATAATGCCTTGTTCCCTGGCTTCTTCCACTGCTCCTTCCAAAGCCAATGTCATTTTCTTTAACATAGTTTTTCGATATTGTTGCTCTAATTTGGCATTATCCACTTTGTGCAGCTCTTCTGCCAGTTTATGAGCACCTTCAAATTCGGGAGCTTGAGCCATTACTGCCATTACAATACGATTTAATAAAGGGATGGACGTATCCTGCAAAATATGTTCCGCCCTCGCAGTTCCTTCATCCACGATATCCATTATAATTGCTTGAAGTACTTCCTCTTTTGAAGCAAAATAATAATAAAACGTTCCCTTAGCGATATCTACGATTTTTAAGATATCATTGATTGAAGTCTGATCATATCCCTTCTGTACAAATAATTTTCTTGCAGTAAGAAGAATTTCCTTCCTTCTTTCTTCTCCAGCTTTAATTGTTTTCATACATATCAACCTCATTTCGAAGCATCTAAAGCTTCTGATACTTTTCATATTTTTTTAAATCTACCCTTACATATTATAAACCAAACCCTGCTTCCAGGTAGTCAGATATTTTTCCATATATTTTGAAATATTCAAAAAATCATATTCCATTGTTCGTAGTTGGAAATTGCAACTCTTTTAACCAAAGATCAAGTTCTAGTACTCTGTCATCATTTGATTTAAATTCCTTGCAGGCAGCAAGCTGACCGTCTCTAATATAAAGGACTTTTTTAGCAGTGGCCGCGACTCTTTGATCATGTGTAACAGTCATGATTGTCATACCGCCCCTGTTTAAATCTTTTAGAATTTCTAAAACCTGATCTGTTGCTTCCGAATTCAGGGCACCGGTAGGCTCATCCAAAAAAAGGATTTCCGGATTATTAATCATAGCCCTGCAAATAGCTGCTCTCTGCAACTGTCCTCCTGAAACTTCTTTTATATCACGATTTTCAATCCCTGTAATCTCCATCTGTTTCATCAGTTTGGATGCGCGTTTTCTGATCTTCTCTGCCGACTCTTTCTTTGCAACAAGGCCAGGCAAGATAATATTATCAAAGATAGACAGATTTTTTAGCATTTGCGCATTCTGAAATACAAAGCCCATCTTCGTCAGCCTAAACTTGGATAATTCACTTTCCAGTAAGTTGATAATATTCACATCTTCAAACATTACCCTGCCTTCACTTAAGCTATCCAATCCGCTGACACTATATAGAAGGGTTGACTTTCCCGAACCAGAAGGACCCATAACCGCAGTAAAATCTCCTTTTTTAATTTCAAATGATATATTCTTTAATACTTTTGTGTCCTTAAATGACTTACTAATTTGTTCAATTTTTATCATAGCCAGGCTCCTTATTCCATTATTTGATCTCTAATATGATAGGTTCTTATTGTCTTAGTTCCAATAATTACGGTAATAATAACTATGATTAACTGCACTGCCGGACAAAGCAAGTAAGCCCAGACCGGTTCTACCAACATCTCTATTTTAGCTACACCTACAGAAGAAAGCATTCCAGCAAATATAACTTCCCCTAGTGTATTAGCAAGAATTGTTCCTACTAAAATTGCTAAGAACTGAATTGTAAGAATCCTGATTCCAAGCTGTATTCTAATATCCCGGGTTGAAAATCCAATCGCTTTCTTAATAGCAATTGCACTGTGTTCCCTTGCTGTGATAAGCTGCAAAAACATTATAGTAATCAATATTGTTAAAAGTAAGGAAATCACTATAGCTACAACTTCTACCAGACTCATATTCTCTGTAACACCGCTTAGTGTCTGGAAAACAAAATCATTAACAGGTGTTATTTTACTACCAGGTAATGCAGCTCTCATTTCAGTAATTTTTTTACTAATATCGATGCCATCACTAACATTCAAATAAATCATATAGCCTTCTATATCCTTTCTATCTAAATCTATAGCTGCTTTTGCTGTCTTTCCGCCATAAGTAATATCCTGATAAATACCGCAGACGCGAAAAATAAGTTCTTTTCCCTGATAAGTTACATTAATGTGATCACCTACTTTTTTTCCCAGATCAACAGCGTTCATATAGGAAAGAGCCATATCACTGTTATTCACAGGCGCATTTCCTTCCAGGTATTCTAATTGAAAAATAGAATTATCTCCATTCTGTACGCGTATATATTCCCATTCTCCATCCACATTCTGAGACTCTACATAACCATTCTTGTAGACTGCGTATCGATCAATTTCCGAGTCCTCTTTCAAATAAGCCATAGCTGCCTCATTTTGTTCCATCAAATTCTCGCTGTACTGAATATCGATACGGATGTCACTTTCCCCAATACCCATATAAGTTAAAAAGGCAGGATTATCAATCGTATTATTCATATTCATAGGAAGCAAAATCAGGAAGGAAGAAAATACGAAGATTAAGAAAATTACCACGTATTCCTTCCATTTACATTTTAGTTCCCCTAAAGCCATGATAAGGTTACGGTACTTAAATCCCTTTGCCGGAAGTGAATAATGACCTTGCTTCTTTATATTCTCTTCTCCCCGCATGAGCTCTATGACTGTACTTTTTAAATTCCGTCGAATAATCCTATGACACCTAAACATTACGAAAAGACTAAGCAGTACTACTCCAACAAAAGGAAATATCCATTTCATCCACTGACTGCTTCCGTTTCCGCAATACCTGATTATTGTTTCAGAAATGAAATCTCCAAAAGGAATGGAAGCCAGATAGCCTATACCCGCAGCTAACAGTGCAAGTATGGTATATTTTATTTGATATATTTTCTCAATTGCTTTACCTGGAATCCCAATTGCTTTCATTTCTCCAATAGAATGATTTTCTTCTGCCATGGTAGCCCGGATAATATAAGACAGGCATAATACTGACATGGTGATTAACAGAATGCTGATCGCTAGAATTACCATTGCTATCAATCCATAAGAAAAAGCATTGATCATATTAAAAATTGCCGCTGTAACAGCCACTCCGTTTGATGGCATACCAGACTCCAAATATGCATTTTCCAAAACTGTAGTGGATGCATTCTCATTTAAGAGGAATTCAAAACAATATTCCCATTCGCCCATATGTAGTGCCAATTCATCCTGATCGTTCTGACTAATGAGAAATCGTTTTGAATAGGAAAGTGCTGAATTCATAGTAGAATCACGGATAATCGTAGATACCTTTAATTCTTTCTGATAATCCCCATCTCGAAGGGTAATCGTATCTCCTGCCTTTATGTTTAAATCCTCCGCATAGTAAACCGGAACTCCGATTTCTCCGTCCTGAACTACTGCGACTTTATTATTTTGGTCAAGAAGATAATCAAATTTTTCATTTTGAGTAACAAACCCATTGTCCATCAGACACTTTTCTAATGAGTCTCCCTTATAGACAATATGTCCATTACTAATTCCAAGCATCTTAACTACTAACGCATCTTCTATCTCATCTTGTTTTTCCACAAATTCCTTAAATGCTTCCTCATTATATTCTCCCTTGTGCATCTGCACATATTCTGGCGGTATAGCAATCTTATTCAAACCATTCAATGAAGATATCATGATACCTGTAACTCTCAGCCCGCCCGCTATAAAAATGGCGGAAAGAATCAAAAATACTGCTAGTGCGGTTGTTATAACCTTGTTTCTTTTAAAGTCCTTTCGGACAAGATTTAACAATAGCTTCATTTTACGCTTCTCCTCTACAATTGTGCTAACGATTCTAACATCACCCGTAGCATTAAAAAAATACCCATACCGACCATCGGTCGATACAGATATTTTACATTTGCAAAATATAATTGTCAAGCGCTCCCATATATTTTCATAACTTTTTTAGAACATCATTCCTCGTTTGGGAATACCGACAGATATTTTTGCATTTTATCCTCTAATAATATCTTCTACCTTAACATTTGGATTGTGATATCTTCTGCGTCCGATTGTCTTATTACCGTACTCTATTGCTTCACTTGGGCACCAGTGAATACAGGCAAGGCAACGCTCACAGGAATGCTGCCAGACTGGTCGGCGCGCTATCGGTCTCCTCGCACTGAAATCCTTCCAATTCAGCATATGTCATCACTAGCTTTCGAAGATGTATATCATCATCAACAATTAGTAATTTTGGCATCATAATCCCTTCTTTCTTTGAATACCTATATTGTTTTTCTAGGTACAAGATTATAAGTGGCTGACAACGAAATATTCGCCGATATGCCTCAAGGCTCTAGGAAGTCGTAAATACTCAAAATGCTGAGTCGCAAAAGGACTTTTTCAGCGCAATTTTTACACTTTTTTATTGCTATAAGCTACATTCGTTACTTTTTCTAGTATATTTTTCCATATTCTAGTATATTGGAAAAAGCTAAGAAAATCAATCGATTTACAACTATCTGCGTGAATGACTATATATCCTTCTTGGAGGAGCGGAAGTACATGGTTTCTGACGATTGCCTACTTTTGTTATTCTTATATTTCTTTTGACATAAATATACATACTAAAGTATAAACAAGTCAAGACCACCGGCTTGGCCGGTGGTCTTGACTTATAGGTAAATCTATATCATATGCCTATTATAATCAGCAATATAATGTCTACTCATATTCCTGATTTTATCTCCCTATCCTGTAAAGGCGATATGCTTGTAATGATATTGGGGCTTCCATTTACATTTTGGAGTGTTTCGTGTTAATCCATTCCCGTTCTATAAAGTATTTCCACATTGCCATCGCATGTCCATGCCCGAGTTGATACTCTTTCTTTAACCAGTCAGTAAAGACAGTCGCTTTCATATCCTCTGTAAGAACACCTTGATTGATAGCCTCATCTCTAATCTGCTCCGGTGTTTTTCCAGTTTTCGTTGTGATGTTGTCAATGTATGCTTGAAATGACATATAGTAGTCCTCCTTTTCTTCTATCTCTTAATTATAAAAAATTCGGTTTATTTCTAGATGGACTAATCGAGGATCTGAATTAACAGACCTCATTTCCCCATTGTTTACCATAACCTGACTATAAAAAAATACATTTTATAACAATTATTTTATTAATTATAGCATCTAAAAAAATAAAACTCAATTACGATTAACTTTCTCATGAAATAACATGTATTTTTTACATGGCTCTCGATTAGAATAAATGTCAAACTCCAATGATTATTTTATAGAACCATAAAAAAGAGCTTATTCAAGTTACTCAATAAGAGACACCTGAACAAGCTCTACCTGTTATTTTAAATTGGTTTTACTGTTATTTTTGCATAATGTGGATTGCAAAGCCGCCATACTCACCGTCTAAATAGACGTTTTTCAGTTTGCCATCCTCAGCATATGCAGCTGTATCCATATTGAAGGAAAAGCCTTTCTCTTTCAACTCTTCTGTGGCCGCAGTTAAATCCGGTGTACGCATAGCGATATGACCGTTTGCACCCAGGAATGGAGCCTTCATACATTCGAAATAAGGGCCGCCAAATTCGGACTTTTGTCCGTGACGAGGCTCGAGATTAAACATCATGCTCAGAAGCTGAGCTAGTTTTTCTGCCTCTTCAGCATTTGGGGTATTAATACCGATATGTTCTAGTTCAAATTTATTATTCATAATCATACCTCTTTCTCAAAATGTCGGAATATTATCCGTTTCATATAAGGATGGATATTTTTTGATACGTACTGAATTCAATTTCCATTCATTTAAGTAATTTAAAGCTTACATCGGGAACAACAACAAAGCTCCGGCAGACAAAGCAAGCAAGCGGATAAAGTACATCGGAATTGTGAATTTCCAGAACTCGGTTAACTTGTAGTTACCAATACCCATTACCATAGCCGGCATACCGTCAATTGGTAGGAAATGGCCGTTCCAGCCTGAAACTACAATTGCAGCCGCAGCAGCAGTCGGATTTAATCCTAAGCTTAGGCAGGTAGCAATAGCCAAAGGTGCAAATATATATACCGTACCCAGGGTGGAACCTGTAAGGGTTGCAAGTACACTTGTCAGTACACAGAAGGCAAAAACCAGAAGGAAAGGATTAATGTTAGTGCCCAGCATATTAGCCACAGTTTCGCCAACTAAAGCTGTAAGACCTGTGCTACCAAGAGCATCGGCAATACCGATAACACCGGCAGACATTAAAATGATCGGAGCACCAATACTGTTACGAATTTCAGTGAAATCTAAAACCTTGATAGCCAGTATCACAGCTACAGCCAAACCTGGAATTACATAGCCTGCATCGCCAACTTTACTTTGAAGAAGCATACCAGCAACAGCAGCTACAAAGGCTCCATAAGTAACGTATTCTTTCCATTTTGGCAATTCGCTTGCTTTTTCGCCTTGGGAGGACTTAGCATCTTCGGTTGTTGCTGCAATAGGATGATTAGGTAGATTTTTGTAAGCAATTAAGCACCATGCCAGATATGCCAACGAAAGTATTAAGTTCACAAGGGAGAATCTCACTAAGTTAACCTTACCAACAACTGCTCCGGCAGACTCAAGAACAGCAACAACAATACCGTATTGCAGCGCCACGTTCATAGGAATTAGAGGGTGGTTGGCAGCGAAGCCGGCAGACGCAATAATTTTGGAACCTGGTAATTTTTCATTGAAAGGTATCGTAGATAAGATACCTAACGTAAGAACATAGTATGCAGTTGAGCCTGTACCGAATAAGCTGCAACCTAACATAACCACGAGAATCAATAATACATAGGCTCTAAATCCACCTTTGCTAGCCATGTTGTACATTGCTTTTTTGAAGGAAGTAATAAAGCTGGTCTTTTGAAGAGCCGCAATGATTGCCATGAAGGAAGCAAGCATAACAATAGTTGAGTTAGAAAATCCTCCGAAAGCAGTCTTGATATCGGTTATGCCAAAAAGAACCAATAGCAAACATGCGAGAATTGGAGGTGCTCCGAAGGGAAGTTTTTCTGTCATGATTAAAATAACCATGAAAATGGTGATAGCAAGGGCAATAATCATTGGAATAGTCATTTGTTTGAATTCCTCTCTCTTATTTAGGATTATTTTTTTGCATTTGGTTATATAGTATCAATTCAAGCATTCTATTTGGCAATATGCTTGAAAACCGACCTGGTAATGCGTGTACAGTGTATATACCAAATAATGTTAGTCTTCTTTCTTGGCATTAACCATAAGGATGGCATAATCTATGGCATTGACTAGGCTTAGCGCGCTAGAACGGCCGCTGCCTGCAAGGTCGATGCCGGTACCATGATCCACACTGGCACGAATGATAGGCAAACCTAGGGTTACATTAACACCTTCGACAGCCTCCCAGCGTTGTTCCTCACGGTTATAAACAAAGCCTTTCACCTTTAGTGGGATATGACCTTGATCGTGGTACATGGCCACAACGACGTCATACCATCCGCCAAGTGCCTTAGAGAACACTGTATCAGGAGGCGTAGGCCTTTTCTCAGGGATAATAATTCCCTCAGCCATGGCAGCATCGATGGCAGGTTGAATTTCTTTCACTTCCTCCCAGCCGAACATGCCGTTCTCACCACAGTGGGGATTCAGCCCTGCAACTCCAATTTTAGGTTCTTTAATTCCCAGTGCTTTGCAGCCTTCGTTGGCAATACGGATGCAATCCAGGACGCGATCTTTCTTGACACGATCACAAGCTTCACGTAAAGACACATGAGTGGAAACATGGACTACTCGCAGGTCGCCGTGAGCCAGCATCATGGTGTACTTCGGTGTTTTTGTGTAATCAGCATAAATCTCGGTATGACCTGAATAGTGATGGCCAGCCATGTTTATGGCTTCCTTGCTCAGTGCATTCGTAACCGTAGCATCTATCTGTCCATCCATAGCCAGCTGAATTACCTTTACCACATACTGGAAAGCTGCCTCGCCACCAAGGGCACAAGCTCCCACACCAAAAGGCTTTGGCACCTCCAGTTCAGAGGTATCCGGAATTTCTCCTGCAGGAACCAGCTTTAAGTCCATTAGATCGATAGTGCCATAGGTGTACTTGCCTTCGGCAGGTGTGGATACCACATTCAGCTCCAGATGGATGCCGTGAACTTTCTCGGCCACCTTCAGAGCGTAACTCATGGAAGACTCGTCGCCTACTACTAAGGGTCTGCAACGCTCGTAGATTTCTGCATCAGCCAGTGCACAAACAGTGATTTCCGGGCCATTTCCAAAGGGATCACCCATGGAAATTCCAATAATAGGTTTAACTTGTATACTCATATTAGCACATCCCTTTGTCAGCGTTTTCCTTCAATACTAGTTTAAGTGCATCAACACCTTCGTCGCAAAGGTAATTGAATGGACGGCGGCAATCGCCTACAGGATAGCCAAGCATAGAAACAGCCTTTTTAACAATCGTGTTAGGGTTGCCATATTTGAATACGGCACGGAAGGAAGCGATGGAATCTTGAGCAACTTTAGCCTCTTCCAGCTTACCAGCCTTAAACAGTTCATAAATAGATGCCAGAACTTGAGGATATACGTTAGCACATCCTGCGATGCCGCCTGCACCGCCTGCCTCCAGGCAAGGTAGAATTAATGCATCGTTTCCGGACAGAACACGGAAGTCTTTCTCTAGATCCTTTGTAAGGTTGATGTAGGCAAGTAGGTTATCCCAGTCACCGCTGGAGTCTTTTGCACCCATGATGACATCTACATCTTTAGCCAACTTTGCAACGGTTTCAGGAAGCAATTTATTACCTGTACGAGCAGGGATGTTATACAGCACGATTGGAATGTCTACATGCTTAGCAATTTCTACGAAGTGGTCATAAAGCTCTTTTTGTGAAGCAAGCGCAAAGCTAGGTGTGATAATGGATAGTACGTCTGCACCAAGCTCCTGAGCCTTCTTGCTAACACGAATGGTATCAGCCGTGGAAATACAACCGGTACCTGCATATATCGGAACACGGCCCTTCACTAGGTCAATTGTAGCTTCAAGAACCTCAATTTTTTCATTTTCGCTTAGGATGTAACCTTCGCCATTGGTTCCGAATGGGAACAAACCATGAACACCGCCCTCCAACATGCGTTCAATCTGGTTACCCAGCTCCTTCAGATTGATCGATTCATCGGGGTTCATAGGGGTTAGAATCGGTGGGATAATGCCGTGTAATTCAACTTTCTTCATAATAATGCTCTCCTTTTCTATTTTACACTTATTACTTTGTAAAACGCTGGAACCCATTGATTTCATAGGTTCTCACCAATCTTTATATTAATTTTCTCTCCGGTAAATGGTATCATATAAGTGACTAAAAACATTAAAATATCATTTACACGGAAGAAAAATTAATGACTTGCTATTTCTAATCTCTTATTGCATAATTCCCTGATACAGAGCCCGCGCATCGGCAGGGGTAACTTCACGCATATTGTTCACCAGTAATCGTTGAACCTGCATTCCAGCCTCTACCAGTCCATCTATATCCTCAGCAGGGACGCCGAACTCCTTCAGGTTGGTAGGAATGTCAAGATCTTTGACAATCTGCTCCATCCATGCCAGCATATATGCGCTCTTTTCCTCCACTGTGGTGCAGCTGCGATCCGTGTGGACGCATCTGTCATAGACGGCAGCGAATTTCTCTCGACACACCGGCTCGTTGAATCGCATGACTGGCACCAACAAGATTGCGTTGGATACGCCATGAGCGATATGGTACTTACCGCCAAGGGGATAGCTCAGAGCGTGGACTGCAGTAGTGCCGGAAGCTGTGATGGCTAACCCACCGTAGTAGGCAGCAATCTGCATTCGATTCTTTGCCTCCATCGCCTCTGGGTCGTTGCAAGCAGGCATGATGTTGTTTAAGATCAAATCCAGACCCTCCAGTGCGTACAAATCGCTAAAGGGGTTGGACTTGTTGCTGGTGTAGCACTCAATGCAATGAGCCAGTGCATCGACACCGGTTGCCGCTGCAATTTTACGGGGCAGATTCTTAATCATTCTGGCATCCAGAATCACATAGTCGGCAATCATATTCTCGTTAACAATACCAACCTTTAGTTCCCTTTCCGGAACAGCTACAATGGCATTTGGTGTCACTTCTGCTCCGGTACCGGCTGTGGTAGGAATAAGGATAATTGGTACGCACTTTTTGGCACGACCCGGATCATCCAAAAGCTCCTTCACACCGTATTCATCAGTGACCAAAACACTGGCAAGCTTCGCTGCATCCAGCACACTGCCACCACCACAGGCAACAATCATATCTGCGCCGCTTGCTTTGAACTGGTCTACCAGCTTCTGCACAGCCATATAGGAAGGTTCCGGAGGAAGGTCATTTAACACGTAGTAATCGACCCCTGCAGCTTTCACCGCCTCCTCAGCCAAAGTCAGCAAGCCACAATCTTGAATTCCCTTGTCTGTAAATAACGCTACCTGCTTGGCCTGTCTGGTCCCTAGTATGGAGGTGATGTTCTCCATAGAGTTTTCCCCACCGTATACAGCGTGGGGCATTTTTATATTGTAAGTTTTTAGCATTTTAGTTCCTTTCTACTCTATTAGCGGCTCTGAGCTGCTGTTGGGTTATAAAGTCCTACCCGCTCTCTCTTTTCTCCTAACACATCCTGCTCGGTAAAGCGAACATATTTCACTCCGAGACGAGTATGTGATGCATAAGTCAGATGCAGTGCTCCATCAGCAGATTGCATCAGATAAGGGTATTCGTACTGTTTGTTATTTGTCTTATTCTCCTCACCCATGAAGCCTTCGCCTCTCTCCATCCAGCGAATAATCGGGAAGGTCAGACCGCCGTCCTCAGACAGAGCCACTGCCACCGGGCAACGAAGACCAGGCCAAGCTGCTTTGCCAGGCTGAGGATCTGGTGTACAGGTTGGGTTGTGGGCAATTGCAATTCGGCCACTCTGCAAACGGATTGCACTGATGCTGGAATTGTTGTTAGGCAGCGGAGTTGGTGCTGGCTCGCTCCAGTTCTCGCCCCAATCAAAGGACTCGCTGCGGTGAATACGATAAGCCTCGCGGTTACGCATAAAAGCAACCAGATGTCCGTTCTCCAGTTCTACCACGTTGGCATGAACATGACCATTACTCTTAGGCATCATGACCATTCGCCAGGTCTTTCCTTCGTCATCTGAGATGCGGAAGGCTGTGGGATCACCGGACAGTCCATCCACTGAGTCTGTGCACAACCAGTTGGAAAAAATCCAACGTCCGTTTGATAGAATTTGGATTGGCTGACGACAGAAGGTTCCTTCCTCCGGAAACATCGTCTCATAGTCTCCCCAGGTCTTGCCACCGTCGGTGCTCTTTTGGCAACGAACGACTGATGTAAACTGCATGTTGTCTTTGCCTGCTTGACGATCTAGCTGAGCGGTGTACATAGCCCAAACTGCATTATCCGGACCATAAAATAAAGAAGGATTTTGCTCACTGCGTGTAGGGTCGCCAGAGATTTCGACTGGTGGCAGCCAAGCTAGTCCATCCTTAGGTAAGATAGAGCAGATGATGTGGATATCCGCACTACCCTCGTAGGTGCCAGCGAACCAGCAGCAGATCATGTCGCCGTCCGGCAGCTCAAGTATTGCCGGTGAATGAGCGGTTGGATATCCGCCGGTAGGCAGCAGCGCCTCAAGTGTTCCCATATCACCATTGTGGTAGATGGTCCCGTCCCAAGTCAGTTGTTGTAGCTTTGCATATTGCATATTGTTTTCCTCCAATTTTAAAAATATTTTTAAAATTTTATGATAAAAGGATTTCTGTTCTATAGTTCAGAGATTTTGCATGCCAGATCTATCAGCAGCGTCTCCTCTCCAAATCCACCGGATTTGGAAATTACTCGATTTTTTTTCTCTCCCAGTGAAAACCTGGACAAAACTGTCCCCGGAGCCAGCTCGCAGACCGGTTCCATTTCCCTTACTCCCAGCTGCTCCATGCAGCCGAGCAGGGTGTCTCCTCCTGTAATCATAAGGGTACTTTCCAGCCCGCCTTCCAAAAGGGCTTTTAAAATATGACCGTAGGATGCTGCAATTCGCGTTCGGATCTCGTCAAGAGTCAACCCATGGGCTTTTGCATAATCCTTCGTATCTTCCTGTCCAGGCAGATCGTTGCTGTCCAGAATTACGTAGGAATGCTGAGCCAAAAGCTCTCTCCACTGAGAAAGTTTTTCCTTTCCCTTTAGGCTATTCCAAAATTCCAAGTCCAGTCGTTCTTCTGGTTTTAGTCGTATCCTTAAAAATCCGTGCTTCTCTGCGTAGTCCAGCTGAGATGCGGTAATGGGATTCACACTTCCGCAGATCACCAGAAAATTGGAACTCAGCCTTATGTCTGGCAACTTCTCTCCCTTCAAGCCCAGCAGTTCCGGCAGTACTGCTGCAAACCCTGCACAACCGGCGGTCAGGTGCATCTGATCCTTTTCATAAAGAGATTGACCTATGGTCTCCAGCTCCTCATCCGTTTCTGCATCCCACAGGAAAAGCTTTGGCTCTTCAGGATTTTCTTCAATGCTTTTATCCTCTATCGTATTCCTGTTTATGGTATTTCTTACGCTGACCTTTACTTGGCTCTGGCTTCCGATTATCTCTGGAATATAGGAGCAGGTTACCGGTTCAAAAGGGTCTTTTCCAAACACGCTTTCATTTACCGGAACACCATCAACATAATGGATCCCTTCTTTGGTCCAACGCTTCATCTTTGGAAAGGCCGGAAGAAAGGAAAGAGTTTTTCCTCCTGCGGCTTCTAGCATTGCTGTCAATTCACTGCCAATATTTCCTCTTAAGGCTGAATCCGTTTTTTTATATAGATAGGGGATTCTCTGTTCAACGGCTCTTTTGGTAATATCATATACAATATCATAAGCCTCTCTGGCGCTCAGATGCCTTGTTTCCGCATCCATTACCAGAACCTGAACCTCGGGATCCACCTGGCAAAAGTCATAATCCGCGCTAGTCACTACTCTGGTATTTGCTCCGCTTGCAGCAAACTGAACCCCTGTATCCAGGGCTCCTGTAAAGTCATCTGCAATAATCAACAGAGTTACCATATATTCACCACCTTAATATCATTTTGTAAACAATCAAACCAGTTATTACAAGTTTCTTAATTCATCTACTATTCTATACAGATTTTTATTTAAAAACAATTACGTCATCCTTATAAATTGTTCAATTATGAAACTACTCTGAATTTTTTATTGAAAATTCTGTTCAGATATAGTACACTGTTTTAAATTAGAACATTTTAATGCTTTTATATACAAACATCCCTGGAACATAGTTCAGGAAGAGAGGTTATTTATGGAAAATGGCAAGATTAAAGTATTGGGAATAGCACCGTACGAAGCCATGAAAACCGCCATAGAGCGGCTGGCAAAGAACAGGATGGACCTAGAATTGGATGCATATGTGGGAGATCTGTCCCAGGGAAAGGAGCTTGCGCTCCGCCATATCGATGAAAACTACGACGCCATTATATCCAGAGGTGGAACCGCGCAGTTGATCAAAGAGGTAACCGAAATCCCTGTCGTGGAGATTTCTCTATCTGTTTATGACATTCTTCGTGCCATTAAGCTGGCTGAAAATTATCAAGAACGTTACGCAATCATTGGATTTTCAAATATTACCAGCAACGCTCATCTCCTCTGCGACCTTCTACAGTATCAGGTGGATATCTTCACCGTTCACTCAGAAGCAGAAGTACGCCCTCTTTTGAACAATCTTAAGAACCAGGGCTACCATATGGTGGTCTGCGATATGATCTCCCACACAGAATCCAAACTGATGGGGCTCAACGCCATCCTTATTACCTCTGGTGCCGAAAGCATCGAGGATGCCTTTGATCAAGCGGTAAAAGTCAGCACAAGCCATATTAAGGATCGACAGAATAATCTGTTTTTAAAAGAAGTATTAAAGAACTCAGGGAATTACACGGTTATTTTTGATGCAGATGAAAATGTGTATCTCTCCACCTGGGACAAAGAAAATGAAACTGCGGTACATGATTTCCTCCGACAGGAACTCCCACATGTGCGAGCTTTGGACAGCCATAAAATTTTCCGAAATATCGGAGGAACACTCTTTTCCATTATCGGCTGTATGTTGCCTTACGAAGGACAGCAGTATGGGGTGTTCTATTTTACCGACTCCAAGATTCCCATTACCCCCGGCAAATACGGAATTCGGTTTTCTAATAAGAAGGAAGCTCAGGAGCAATATTTCAATAGCTTTTACAGAATCACCGGGGCTATGGGCGACCTTGCTGATTCCATTGATCACATCAGCCAAAGCTCTTTTCCTGTCATGATTGCCGGGGAGAATGGCACCGGCAAAGGACAGATCGCCCAGGTACTCTATACTCAAAG
>JAQZBD010000060.1 GCA_029239235.1 Herbinix sp. | reverse complement strand
GAGGAATTTGCAGAAAAGGGGCCGGACAGGGCAAATGTAAATGTCATAGCTAAAAAAGCAGGCATTAGTGTCGGAGTTCTATATAAATATTATGAAGATAAGGAAGCCTTTTTTCTGGCCTGTCTGCAAAGAAGCCTTGAGGTACTGGAGTCGGTGCTTCAGGAGGTCGTGACCTATGAGGATAAGATTTTAGTGCGTGCGGAAAAAATGATTCGGGCAGTACAACAGTATTCCAGGAAATACAGCAATTATATTAATATGTACAATGAGATTACATCAGGCAGCAGCAAAAAATTTGCACCTAAGTTGGCAGCAGAAATAGAAGGATTGACATCAAAAACATATACGGAATTTATTACAAGAGCCATAGCGGATGGAGATATCAGAAACGACATTGATCCCCGATTATTCGCCTTCTTCTTTGATAATCTTCTTACTACGCTGCAGTTCTCCTATTGCAGTGACTATTATAAAGAGCGGTTCAAGGTATATTGCGGAGAAGATATTTTAGAGAACGATGAAAAGGTGATTTCAGAGTTGTTAAAATTCCTGGAATCAGCCTTTACCTTTACCAGTTCGGAGATCATACACAAATAGTTCTTTTATGCGGTAAAACGCAGGAATGGGTAAATTGTATGACATATGTGATTGCTTATGATATTGGAACAACAGGTGTAAAGACCTGTCTATTTGCGATAGACAGGAGTATCAAGCTAATAGCCAATGCTCATCAGGGATATCGGCTCTATCTTGTTGAAAACGGAGGAGCAGAGCAGGAGGTAGAGGAATGGTGGGAGGCCATGTGTTCCACCACGAAGCAATTATTTGTAAAATCCACGGTACAACCTTCTGAGATAGCTGGAATCTCTTTCTGTTCCCAGATGCAGGGGCTGGTGCTGGTTGACCAAAGCGGTACACCGCTTCGAAGGCCTATGAGCTACATGGATCAACGGGCGACAAAGGAAAGAAAAGAAGGAATGGCTTATGGAATGCAGATTTCAGGCGCAAATGTATTCAAACTGGTTAAGAGTCTGATTATTTCAAAGGCGGCATCCACCAGTGTGAAAGACCCGGTTTGGAAATACAAATGGGTAGAACGCAATGAACCGGAAATCTTCGATAAGATATACAAGTGGTTGGATGTAAAGGAATATTTGATACATAGGTGTACCGGCAGGTTCATTATGACAGAGGATTCAGCCTTCTCCACCCTTCTATATGATACCAGAAGGGGAAAAGAAGGCTGGAGTAAGACCCTTTGCAACATGAACGGAGTTCGGCTGGGGCATCTGGCGGATATCATTAAATCCACCGACAAGGTGGGAGGTCTTACACAAAAGGCTGCCACAGAGTTGGGGCTGCCTCCAGAGCTGCCGGTATTCGGCGGGGGAGGCGATGCTACCTTAATCGGGATCGGAGCAGGCTGTGTAAGGGTTGGAGATACCCATATTTATTCAGGAACCTCCGGATGGGTTTCCACAATTGTAGATCGACAGAAGGTTGACGTAGCCAGTATGATCGCGGCAATCGTTGGAGCACAAAAAGGTTATTATAATTATTTCGCAGAAATGGAGACGGCAGGAAAGTGCCTGGAATGGGTAAAGGATCACTTAGCTTTAGATGAAATCGGAATTTATCTGGAAAAGAAGCATGTAGCCCAAAGCCAGGAGGCCATTTATACGAATCTATATGATTATCTTATGAAGACCATCAGAGAGATAGGGCCGGGAGCAGGCGGAGTCATTTTTACACCCTGGCTCCATGGAAATCGATGTCCATTTGAAGATC
This sequence comes from Herbinix sp., assembly GCA_029239235.1. Taxonomy (GTDB): domain Bacteria; phylum Bacillota; class Clostridia; order Lachnospirales; family Lachnospiraceae; genus Mobilitalea. The sequence goes on along the minus strand of JAQZBD010000060.1, from coordinate 16,343 downwards.
CAAGTGCAGCAGGAATATTTTTCAATATCACCCTGGATACGGGGAAAACTGAGCTAATTCGTGCGGTGTTAGAGGGCATTTGCTTTCATCTGAGATGGATGCTTGAGTGCCAGGAGAAAAAGGTACATACCTCCGAGATAATACGGTTTGTGGGAGGCGGAGCCCTTTCAACTATTACCGGACAGATCTTAGCAGACATCACCGGACATAGGATTGGTGTGGTTGCCAACCCACAAAATGTCGGCTCCGTAGGCGCTGCTGCAGTAATTGGAGTTGGCCTTGGAGTCATCCCTGATTTAGAGACGATTCAAGACTATATTCCGACAGAGCAAATCTTTCTGCCTGATGAAAAAGCAAAGGTGATATACGACAGAAACTTCGAGGTATTTAAACGGCTGTATAAATGTAATAAGAGCAATTTCAGAATCTTGCATCAGAAAAGTGCTTATGAAATAGTTGATAAAGTAGGATTGGAAAAAAAGGTAGTAAAAAAAGTATTAAAAGAAAAAGCACTAAAAGAAAAAGCACTAAAAGAAAAAGCACTAAAAGAAAAAGCACTAAAAGAAAAAGCACTAAAGGAAAAAGCACTAAAGGAAAAAACATTAAATGGAGAAGCAGTAAATGGTAAGCTTGTAAATGTTAAAGCAGTAAAGGAAAGAATAGCAAAAGGTAGAACAATAAAAAATAAAACTGTACAAACTAAAACAGCAGAGGATAATGCGATGGTAGAAGCAGAAATTCAGAAAGCATCAAAGAATAAAGTTGTGAATAAATAAGGCTTGAGCTTACTTCATAAGGGAGGTATTAACCTACCGGCATACGGGAATTAATCAGACAAAGAGGTCATCTAGGGGATAGGTGGGCTCTTCATTTTATATTGGGAGAAAGGAATATGCGATGGTAACATTACTTAAGAACGCAAGGATATACGACGGTACGGGTCATAACCCATATGTAGGCAGTATACTAATTGAGAATGACCGTATCATCCGTGTGGAGAAGGAAATTTCAGAAGCTCAGGCAGAACAGGTTATAAGTCTGGAGGGGTTATCCGTCTCCTCCGGATTTATTGATGCACATTCTCACAATGACTGGTTTGCCGTAAAAAAGAATCCGCTGCCTTATTTTGAACCATTTCTGCGCCAAGGAATTACAACCTTTGTAACAGGAAATTGCGGCCTATCGGCAACAGGCTTTGAGCCGGACAGTGCTTATGTGGATAAGCTTGGCGGAGGTTTGTTCTCCTTTTGGGAGACGACGGATGAATACGGAACTCTGGAAGCCTTTTTTAACGCCATTGATCACAAGAATCCATGTAATATTGCCGCATTAATCGGTCACTGTTCTGTAAGAGCAGGTTTAACGGGCTATAGTGACCGTCCTCTCACAGCGGAGGAGGAAGAGAAAATGCTGGCTATTCTTGAAAAAGGGCTGAAGCAGGGAGCCTGCGGTATATCCTTGGGGTTAATGTATGAACCCGGAATTTATGCGGATACAGCGGAGCTGAAAAAGGTATCTAATCTATGTCTGAAGTATAACCTTCCACTTACGGTACATCCCAGAGCGAATTCAGCAGTTTCCATGGCATATCCAGAGATGATAGGGCGTTCTCATCTCTTACGAGCTGTTGATGAGCTTGTGGAAGTAGCCAAAGGAACGAATTTGAAGCTTCAATATTCTCATGCAATCTTTGTTGGCAGAAGATCCTTTAAGGATAAGGATGAACTATTAACAATCCTGCATAAGCTGCGTAAGGAGGGGGTGGATGCGGGCTTTGATATCTATCATGAAGTTACCGGGGTATCGGTGATCACGGTTATCCTCCCCGCCTGGTATCAGGCGATGGATCAGGTTAAGCGAAAGAAAGCAGTCAATAAATTGAAATTATGGATGTTATGCAATGTATCCAGTAAGCTTCTTGGCTTTGGATTCCAAGACATTGAGATCGCCTATATAGCAAAGGATTGTAAGCAATTTGAAGGTAAAACCATTCATCAGATAGCCAGAGAACGAAACGAAACAGATCTGGATACCTATCTCTATCTCTGCGAGAAAAGCGGCTTTAAGGGGAGAGTTAACATGGGACCCTACAGTACCTCTGAAATTATAAGTGAACTCTCAAGGGATGATCATTGTCTCTATATGACGGATGCTTGGGTAGAGGATGAGGGGGTACAAAATCCTGCAATCTATGATTGCTTTCCCAAATTCCTTAGGGCGTCACTTTTAGGAAATGGGGATACCATGGCACGAACCATCAGGAAAATGACAGGTGGGGTGGCGGACAGATTTTTACTAAAGGACAGAGGATATTTGAAGGCCGGATGCTTTGCAGATATCACTGTATTTCACGAAGAAAAATTAAAGAATGCCATACCTGATCAACAGAAAGCCTTTGGGATAGAAAAAGTATTCATTAACGGTAAGCTGGTTCTGGAGACGGGTATTATCAATGAAGCACTTATAAAAAACGCAGGTCATGCAGTACGAGGTGGATTATGATGGAAGGAATGAAGGAAGATAAGATTGCAGACGAGAATATAGACGAGTGTGTAAAAGAATATATAGACCGTTATGGAGAAGGAAATAGAGAAAAAAATGACCAAAAAAATTTTGAAAGCAATAATGAAAAGAATAAGGAAAGTAATAAAGGAATACTGAAGCAAAATGATCATAAGCTGAAAAAAAATGATCTTAAGCTGAAGCAGGAAATGCTGCGAGGCTTGAAATTCGGACTTTTCTCTATTTCGGCAGGCATAGTAGAGATAGTGTCATTTTCCTTGTTGAACGAACTGACAGGTTGGCGCTATTGGCCTTGTTACATCATAGCACTTATATTATCCGTTTTGTGGAACTTTACCTTAAACCGACGTTATACGTTTCGATCAGCGAATAATGTAACCATTGCCATGGCTAAAGTCCTTGGTTTCTATTTGGTGTTTATCCCGGTGTCAACAATTCTTGGCAATTACTTTGCGGATACACTGCAGTGGAACGAGTATTTGGTCACCTTACTTAATATGCTTTCTAATTTTATTTTGGAATTTTTGTATGACAGATTTTTCGTTTTCCGTAAATCGTTAGATACAAATCATCTGGCTAAGAAATAATAAAGAAATATAATAGGAAGGAAATGCTGCTAAACAAATTAGCCTTTAAATACCTGAGGTTCAAGTACTTCCCAAGCTAAAAACTCCTTTTTTGCAGATACTAAACATGTAATCTTCTAGTAAAAATTTATTTGATTGCAGAATAGTATTTGCAGGAAAGGAGCTTTTTATGTCCGAGAATCATTTGGCAATTGCAAATATACCGATTCAACCGTGGGGAAAATTATATAGCGAAGCGGACGCCCTTAATATCGGTACGATATTTCAGGATTTGAACAAGCCGTTTTTTGCGGCAGATGCAGTATTGGAAAGCAAGAGTCCATTAGTGTCAGGAAATGAGGAAAAGAGCCAGGCACAATTGGAGAGAGAGCAGCTGATGACTAAGATTAACGAGCTGGGCTTTTTTCTGGATGACTTAACACTTTACCTGGATACCCATGAAAAGGATACTCAGGCTATGCAGTTATACCATGAAAAATCTCAAGAATTTGCAGGGCTTAGAAAACAGTTTGCACAGGATTATTATCCTTTGTCAAGGTTATGTATTCCTGATGGTATGCATGAAAATGAAGCCAACTTCTGTTGGCTTGAAGGGCCGATGCCCTGGGAAGGAGCGTGTGTATAAATGTGGATTTATGAAAAACGTCTTCAATATCCGGTGAAAATCACGAAAACCTGTCCAACATCCGCACGTCTCATTATAAGCCAGTACGGAGGTCCGGATGGTGAGTTGTCAGCATCAATGAGATATCTGTCCCAGAGATACACCATGCCGATAAAAGAAGTTGGAGGTCTTCTCACAGATATTGGTACTGAAGAATTGGCACATATGGAAATTATCTGTGCCATGGTATATCAGCTAACAAAGAATTTGACCATTGAGCAAGCGAAAGAAGCTGGTTTTGATGCATATTATATCGATCATACTACAGCTCTTTGGCCTCAGGCAGCAGCCTCTGTTCCCTTTACTTCCTTAGAATTTCAGTCAAAGGGAGATGCCATCACAGATTTGACGGAGGATCTTGCAGCAGAGCAAAAAGCCAGAACAGTATATGATAACCTACTTCGTATGATTCCTGATCCAGAGATTCAGGAACCACTAAAATTCCTTAGAGCCAGGGAGGTTGTTCATTTCCAGAGATTTGGAGAGGCTCTCGAGAAGACAAAGGATAGGCTAGACAGCAAGAATTTCTACTATTTTAATCCTGAATTTGATAAAGCGATGTTCCAGGGAAAGAAATAGCTAACAGCTTTAGCTACAATACAAAACATCCATAAAAACGGATCTTCATTATTTAGTCGTTTTATGGATGTTTTTTATTAATAATTTCTTTCTCCATAACTCAGCAGTAGGCTGCTAAATCTTCCATTTGGTAAACAAAAGAATAATTTGAAGCAGTAAATTAGTTATAGTATTTGATATAGATTTTGCTTGAATTTCGACAAAATAAGCTGGTATAATATACCTAGTTACAAAATAAGATAAAATTTGGGAATTATTCAGGAAGCACATAGTATCAAAACTACAAATAAGAAAGGATACGACTATTATGCTTTGGAAAGACAAGTATGAGCTGGGAGTTTCAATAGTGGATGAACAACACAAAGAGCTTTTTCAACGTGTTGATGAGTTCATGCGGACATTGCGTTCTTCTGCATCCTGGGATGAGAAGGTGCTGCATGTGAATGAAACTCTGGAATTTATGAAGGGGTACGTAGTTGAACATTTTCGTGATGAAGAAGAATATCAGCAAAAGATTGGTTATCCCGGTTATGAAGCGCACAAGAAGATACATACTGACATGGTAAATTACGTTTTACAGGTTTCTGCTGAATACGAGAGCAGCGGCTTCAATGAACAATTGATGCAGCAATTTGGAGGAAAGCTTCTGGCCTGGTTAATTAATCATGTTGCAGCAGAGGATCAGCGTATAGCCAATTACGCAATTGAACAGGGGGTGACCGGAGTTGACTGCTAGTCTTTACGAACCTTTTTTAGAAGCAACGCGTAATGTATTCCAGCTGATGCTTGATTTGTCTGATATTTCGGATCAACCTGCGGAAGAATTCGTATGTGACGATGAGCTGGATATTTCCATCGGAGTTGTGGGTGACCTTGTGGGTGAAGTAATTTACCGATTCCCTCATACTACATCACTTGGCATGGTAAATATCATGAGTGGTATGGAGATGAGCTCCGTGGATGATTTTGTAACCTCCGCGATTTCGGAAATTGCAAATATAATCAGCGGTAATGTACTAACGATGCTTGCCGGAAATAATCTTAATTGCGATATCTTACCACCTGCACTTCGTAAACCAAATGATAGTCTGGAATATACGCTGCGTACAGCTTGCTGTATTTCCACTTCCATAGGCAATGTATTCTTGGATATTAGATTAAACCAGGCTTAATGATTAATTATTATAAAGGATTAAGCTAGGGTATAAAGTGTTTTTTTCCTAGTGGAATTATGCAGATTAGAAGTAAACATTGTGCAATTAATAAGAAACAGGTTGGAAATTTCTTTAATGAGATTAAAAAGAATAATAATAGATAAGGCTGAACAGCTGTGATAGCAGTGTTCAGCCTTAAAACATTTCATCATAAATTCATATTGCAAGAATTCTATCCGATAGTGAAGTTATTTTTGCTTAAATAAATATTATGATAAAATAGGTAAAATAAATCTGTATGAAATTCTCTTGGTGTATCTATATCAAGAGCTTATCCTTCTATTTCACGAACACTTTTAATACTGATTGTCAGCAGCGATAGAAGAACACTGGCAGCTCCACAAAGGACAAACCAGTAATTAATCCCGATACGATCGGCAAATAAACCGGATAATATGAGACCCAAGGGCATCGCTAGGGACATAATACTGCCATATAGGCCAAAGGCTCTGCCCAGATATTGAGGCTCCAGTTTCTCCTGCATCAGGGCAACCTGTGGAGCGGAATAAAAGGGAACAGAGAGTCCCATCATCACACAGAAAAGAGCAAATATCCAGAAGCCGTTGTCAGGGAGTAAGCCGGAAAAACAAATGGCGGTTCCCATAATTGCTATAGCACCGGCAATGGTGTAGGCTCTGTTTTTTAAACCGCCCCACAGACCCAGTACAATACCGCCAAGCAGCATTCCAATAGAAAATGCTATTTCAGATATAGAAGCAGCGGTGGTTGTCCCGCCAAAATAGTTCAGGCTCATAAGCGGGAATAAAGCATTGATGGGAGAGTATAGGAACATAAAAGCTGCTCCAATCCATAGTAGCACAAAAATTCCTCGATGAGCTTGAACAGCCAGATAACCCTCTTTCATTTCTGTTATAAGGTGAAGCCCATGGTCCTCGGATGCTGCTTGAGCCGGAGGCGCAGGGATTTTAATGAATGCAGTTGTGACACAAGCAAGGATTGCGCCTAGTACATCTAACAATATCAGTCCGCCAATACTCCAGACCGGATAGATCAAAGCTGCAATCGCAGTACCGGCCATATAACCGATGGATTGCAGAGATTGTGTATAACCAGCACATTTGGTCAGCTTATCCTCTGGCACTAGCAGAGGAGTTACAGCACTAAGGGATGGGGAGTGAAAGGCAGTACCAATACTTCTTACAAATAAAACAAGGAGCACCAGCCAGACAGGAAGCTCAGCAAATATGGCATAGATAGCTAGTGTAAGGCTGACCAGAGCAATAAAAAGATCTGCGCCGATCATGGTTAGCTTACGATTCCAGCGATCCACAAGGGCTCCGGCGAATAATCCCAGTACCGCCGTGGGTAAAAATCCGGCAATGGATGCCAGGGAAAGAATAGCCGCAGAAGCTGTTTGCAGGGAAAGGTGCCATATTAATGCCATCTGTAAGATAGAGCTGGTTAGGATGGATATGGCTTGTCCAAGCCAGATAATTATAAATTGTGTTTTCCAGTTTTTATTCATTGATAGAATCCTCCAATATTACAAGTTTGTTATTTGATGTAGCAAGCTTTGTAATACGGTTAACCGCAACAAAACCTGCGGTATTAACGTAATCTGATAGAAGCGGTCATAATAAAACTCCTTTCGAAGGTTAGTGTAAAAATGAAGAGCATTTTCAAATCCGGCGACCTTGCGGTCAAATGACCGTTAGTGTGAATTATTGATAAGCATAAGTCACATCCGGTACCAAGCGACCTCGCGGTCGAAGGATCGTTAGATGATTTATTTTAGCATGTTTTTTGTTAAAAAACTATACGAAATACAGATCTGATAGGTTCAAAATAAGTTCTAAAATATAAAAAAAGCAACTGTTGATTTGATAGTCACCCTTTAATAGCTACAGGTTATCATTTAAGCCTGTCTGCTATTAAGGAGCATTCAAAAATCAATCAGTTGCCTTTTTATTCTGGCAAGTGAATCACCCTGCCGATCTATCTTTTAATAAAACTATTATGTTTATGAATTAAGCTTCAGCCTCATCCTTATCATTTGTTAAATTGAATTTATCAAAGATAAAGAAAAGAAGAGAAAGAACCATACCAACAATAGTAGCAAGAACCATACCCTTTAGTGATACCTGATGAATATTGAGTGCAACACCGGAAAGCCCTGTTACAAACACAATAGAGGTTAGGGTGAGATTACGACTGCGGCCATAGTCCACTCTTCCGTCAACCATGACACGGATACCGGAAGCACCGATCATACCATAGAGTAGGAAGGAGATACCGCCAATTACTGGGCCGGGAATGGTTTGGATTAAGGCTGATACCGGTCCGATAAAGGAGGCTAGTATGGAAAGAATAGCTGCACCGCCAATTACCTGTACAGAGTATACCTTGGTCATTGCCATTACACCGATATTTTCTCCATAAGTAGTAGTCGGTACGGAACCAACGAAACCGGAAAGCATAGTAGAAAAGCCATCTGCAAACATGGAACGATGTAAGCCGGGCTCTTTAATAAGATCTCTCTCAACTATTTTACTGGTGACAATCTGATGTCCAATATGCTCAGAAGTGATAACTAAAATTACAGGTAAGATCATAATAATTGCTTCCAGGTTGAAACGTGGTGCCTGAAAATTAGGCAGTACAAGAAATCTTGTGTGGAGAGCATCACTTAAGGACTGGACAGTAACAACCTTTGTTAACAATGCGGTAACATAACCAGCGATAATAGCAATTAAAACCGGGATAACAGCAAAGAATTTACGGAATAGTACGTTACCAAAGATGGCAAAGCCCACTGTTACAAGAAATACAACTACATTTCTAGGATCAATAGCAGTACCTTCAGATGGGAGCAGACCTGCGTTGTTAGCAGCAGTTCCTGCAAGCTCCAGACCAATTAGGGCAACAACCGGACCCATTGCAGCTGCGGGAAGAACAACGTCAATCCATTTTGTACCGAACTTGTAAATAAGTAATGAAACGATGCACATGCCTAAACCGACAACAATAAACCCGCCTAGGGCATATTGATAACCCCATTTTGAGATAACAAGACCTGCAGGCGCAAGAAAAGCAAAGCTGGAGCCTAAATAAGCCGGTGCTTTGCCTTTCGTAATAAAGAAAAATAATAATGTGCCGATACCGTTCATAAGCAGTACGACTGATGGATTAATTCCAAAAATAATAGGTACTAATACTGATGCTCCAAACATCGCAAACATGTGTTGCAATGAAAGAGGAAACAATAGACTAAACGGTACCTTTTCTTCCACTTGAATAATTTTTTTCTGTTCCAAGATTTTACCCTCCTAAGATTTCATCTCGAAAAGTATAACACAGACGACGGAGTTCTACAAGATGTTTTATAATTTCGCACGATTCAGACATTTTGGAGCAATTGTAATGTAAATTCCCCTGTCACGATCATAATAATCGAAAGTTTGACAGGGGAATCGGGTTAAAGTAAATTGCCTGACAATTCATAGCAATTAATTCACAAAATCTGTACGTGGTAGGCAGGAGTTTGGGGAGGAATACTCAGCGTCTGAAAGATGGCATGCACAACTCTTACCAATTGACCCGGTTGTATTGCATCTAATTCGATTGGATTTTCCTCCTGATCAAGGATTACAGTTTCATCAGAGATGGTAAAAAGTATTTGATCGTATATATCATAGGGATTTCCGGCAAGAAGAAAGCCATGGCTTGTATCAATACCCACAACCCGGTCTGTTGTGACACTAACGGAAGGTAAGTCTTGTAAAACAATAATCCGATATGCATTGGATTGAGGAGGGATGCTTCTGGTCATGGCAGCAGAGAATTCAGCATTAACCCTCATGCCCTCTCTTAAGTCATGAATGGAAAGAGGAGCTCCGCTATCATCCATTATTATCGTGTTTTTTCCGACATTTAACCGTAATTGATTGATGTAACTTTGATTATTCTGATCTAATTCTTCGCAGGAAATCAGCACATAGCCTGAGCTTCTGCTCGTGCTCATTACTTCTTCGATTACCGCGTTTTCAATTCGAAGAATGTCTTCACTTTGTAATATTCTTCCCTGAGGAGTTGTTCTATTATAATTCATATCCCATCCTCTGATCTCTATACTTCTAATTATAATATATGTCTGTTCCCTCAGAAGTTCCATTAGGAGAATTTAATTAGATTGCTTTAGCTTTCGAAGAAGATTGTAATGGAGTAAAATTGGCAATGCTTATGTAAATTGAAGTGTAATTTTAAAAACTAAAATTGACGAAAAATTTCTAATATTGTATAGTTAAATCATGGCATAAAACTAAAAACGAAAAGAATATAGCAGTAATATTAATTCGGGATCAGTGAATTTTGCTAATTTATCTTATTTATAACAAATGAATTAGTTCTCAGATTCACCTAAATTTAAGGAGGTATAAAGATGTATAAAATAATTCCGCATTTATGGTATGACAAGAAAGCATTAGAGGCTTCCAAATGGTATGTTAGTATGTTTGAAAACTCCAGTATTAATAAGGTTATTACAATTACAGATACTCCTTCGGGAGATTGTGATTTCATTGATTTCAAGCTTGCAAATCTTGATTTATTAGCAATTAGCGCAGGACCTTACTTTAATTTTAATCCTTCCATATCCCTGATGGTAGCTTGCAGTACCGGGGAGGAGGTGGATAGGTTATATGGTATTTTGTCTGCAGGTGGCAGTGATTTGATGCCCCTGGACGAATATCCATTTAGTAAGCGTTATGCCTGGGTGCAGGATAAATATGGTCTTAGCTGGCAGCTTATGTATACTGAGAATATGCAGGAAAAGCACCATATAAGAATATCATTATTATTTTCAGGTGAGGCCTGTGGAAAAGCAGAAGCAGCCCTCGATTATTATACGGAAGTCTTCGAAGATTCAAAAAAAGGGTATGTTAACTATTATGCAAGCGGAGAGGCAGCTGATCCAAGAGCACGAATAAATTATTCCGAAGCAAAGGTTCGGGGGCTGGAATTGGTGGCGATGGATCATGGGTATGGGGAAGATTTCACTTTCAATGAAGCAATATCCTTCGTGGTATTGTGTGAGGATCAGGAACTAATTGATCATTATTGGGACAAGCTATCCTTCGACCCGGAAGCGGAGCAATGTGGATGGCTAAGGGATCAATTCGGGGTATCCTGGCAAATTGAACCAGTTTTTCTCCATGACATTATGATGCATGGAACCAAAGAGGAAGTGAAGCGTATCACAGAAGCATTTTTGAAAATGAAGAAGTTTGATATACAGACTTTGAAAGAGGCATATGAAAATAAATAGTTTGAAGGGATCTTTTATAATAATAAAATATTGAATTCCAAGGAAGCTTAAACTTTTCTTTCTTTTAGCATATATTAATAAAAAGCCCTTAGGTGTATATATGGATATTCATATTTTTAAGAAGGGAGAAAATCTTGCTGATATTGCTGAGCAAAATAATATCCCGCTAACAAGATTGGAAATGGATAATGAACTGGTTGCGAATACAATGCCGAACGTTGGTCAAGCTATCATGCTGCTTCATCCTCAGCAAACCTATACGGTTAAAGAAGGAGATACCCTGGATAGTATTGCTAGGGCCAATGGAATATCATTATTGCAGCTATTAAGAAATAATCCTGAAACGAGTGATTATTCTCTTTATCCAGGTGAGGAGTTGGTAATCAGCTACGACACAGATAAAAATATTAATGTAATGGGCTACACCAGTGTATTTATTCAAGAACAGATTTTAAGAAAGACATTGCCTTCCTTGACCTACTTGACTATTCTAAATTATCGGGTTGATCCTACCGGAAATATTCAGGATATTTATGATACAGAGATTATCAATATTGCGTTGGAATACAATGTTACTCCGATTATGTTTGTTTCCACCATGTCGGATACAGGGAGAGGAAGCTATGCTGCTACGCACTCTATCTTGAATAATACCGAGATACAGGACAGATTTATTGATAATATGTTAATGATTATGAAGGCTAAGGGGTATCGGGGAGTAAATTTGGCATTCATACAGATACTACAAGCGGATTTGCCGTCCTACGCTGAATTCGTAGCAAAAGTTACGGAGCAGCTTAATCAGGAGGGATATGTTGTCTTTGTTTCACTATCGCCAAATACCTTTAAATTCCAGATAGGCTATCCATATCTGGAGCCTTATTATTCTGATATCGGTAAGGCATCAAACTACGTGATTTTAATTACTTATTTATGGCAGGAAGGACAAATAAGCCAACTTTATCAAACCACTTCATATTATCTCAACGAATATTTAGATTTTGTAATAACTCAGATACCACCGGAAAAAATTATGCTTGGAATGACTCGAATTGCCTACGATTGGGAGCTTCCTTATATTGAAGGTGAAACTATCGGGGCAACCCTATCGAATTCTAGTGCATTAGATCTAGCAAATCAGATTGGATCAACCATAGAATTTGATGCAGGTACTCAAACGCCCTACTACTATTATAATATATCCGGTGCAGATCATTATGTTTGGTTTAAAGATGCAAGATCTGTTGATGCAATCCTAAGATTGGTTGATGAATATGGATTATATGGTATTGCAATTTGGAATATCATGTATTATCATTCTCAGACCTGGCTTGCCATAATTTCGGAGTATAATATTAACACTGTTGAAAATGAAACAGTTGAACCTATTAATTCATAATAAATGATAGTTATCCTAAGGCCTGGAACGGTATGATTAGGATAACTATTATTTTTTTCAGCCGGATTCCTTTACCTGACATCAACTCTAAGATTATTTGTAGAAAATAAGAAGGATTTTAGAAACTTGTTCATATATATAGGTAAGAGTGACATGATGAGATCAGCTTGGAGGGGATACAATGTCAGGTAAGAGAGCTTTTGTATGGGTTTTATTCTGGTTTGATTTGACCCTATGTTTTTGTATAGGAATATTTATATTTTTGGGAAGGACAAAGGCACTTGAATTTATCAGCGGTTTTGTCATAGAACAAAGTCTGAGCATAGATAATCTATTCTTATTTATTGTTATATTTTCAAGCTTTGGAATTACACAGGATAATCAAAGGAGAGTACTGAATTATGGTATTGCAGGAGCATTTGTGCTAAGACTGGTATTTATTGTTCTTGGAATCAAGATTATAAATTCCTTCCACTGGCTGCTGAATGTATTCGGTTTTATTTTAATACTTAGTGGTGTACAGATGATGCTTAAGAAGGAGGAAATAACAAATTATGAGGATAGCAGGATCATTCGAATCATTGGAAGGTTCTTTCGCATCACTGACAAGTTGGAGGGAGATAGATTTTTCATTAAGAAGAATAATGTTCTTTATGCAACACCTCTCTTTGTTATATTGGTATTAATCGAGCTTACGGATATAATTTTTGCTTTAGATTCGATTCCATCGATTTTTTCTGTTAGCACAGATCCTTTGATTGTATTTACCTCAAATATATTTGCAATCATTGGTCTAAGGAATTTATATTTTGTACTTGGAAAGGTGCATGAGAAATTTCATTTTGTGAAATATGGAATAGCGGCAATTTTAATTTTTACCGGAATAAAGCTTTCAGCAATGATGTTTGGAGTACATATCTCACCGGAATGGTCTTTGGCGATAATCGTATCACTAATGGTCGGAAGTATTACAGCGTCCATGCTTTTTGTGCCTGTAAGTGAGAGTCATTAATCAGATAGAAATATGTGATCAAAGAGGGCAGAAGTTCAATGAATAAAACATTGACGCTGCCCTTTCCGTGTATTACTATAGTTTTCTAACAGAGCCATACAGTCGTTCAGTTTGGCTTATTGGTTTTCACCGGTATAATTGTAATCAGGTTTTGTCTGAAGATAATAACCGCTTCTAACCTCTGCTGACCAGTTCTGTAGCATTTCTTTCCATTCTACACTTTCAAAGAAAAAGTCGATGCCCTTAGATGAATCCCAAATTAGCACACGAAACGGAAAGATACCGCCCTGCTGATTAATATCCTGCTCTGATACCAAAGCCTCTGTAATGAATAGTTCAGGAAGGCCGCGCTGGTATGCCATTGCAGGCTCGATAAAGGAGAAGGTGGAACCGGTCCAAAACTCTCTTCCGATATCATTGTTATATACAGTTGCACCATTTGTATCGATTACTCGTACTTTCCTTCTGGCTAAATTTAAGGTAAGCATACCGTAACTGGAATTAACCATTCTTCTGATGCTCGTCATCGTAGATTCCGGATATTGTTCTGAATTGGGCAAAGTCCGTGGAAATAGTAATTCTTTTTTTAACTCATTCATTAGGCGAATTAAAAAGCTAATCTGGAGGTTATTCATCGTAGTGCTGGTCGGATGGCTCAAAAAGATAGGTATCTTATAAAAGCGATTTGTTTTTGCAACTAACTCTGGGGAAGGAATCTCAGTCGATCCTGTATTTTCTTCCGAGATGTCCATTCTATTTGATTTCCAAATATCTTCAAATGTCATAATTATCACCTCGGTACAATATATTCCATGAATGACTACGTGTTACAAAAAACGACAAAATACTGGGTTTTATATGAAATACCAATAATTACCTGTAATTTTATAACCATTTTATCTTGTAATTTTTTAAGAAAGCTGTATAATAGAGCAATATAACAAGTTTGTAACATATTTAATAATATTGTAACAAATGTCATTTGGAGGTAAATGTGGTAAAAAAACACTTAATCATTTCAGGTTGTGTTCTTGGTCTGTTGGTGCTGACAGGTCGGCCAATGAATGTCAAAGCTGAAGAGATACCATTAGCAGGAATTGACCTGGTTTTAAATAATTATTATGTCAGCGGCGAAGAGGAAAATATTAATTTTAAAAATTATATCGAAAGTGACTATGCTGAACAATACCAAAATATTGGATTTGCGCAGGTAACGGATTATGTTAATATCAGAAAGTCTCCAAGTGAGGAAGGAGAAATTCTCGGCAAATTATATAATAATTCAGCAGCCAGAATTCTGGAGCAGGATGGTGATTGGTATAAGGTGAAGTCCGGTACAGTTACGGGATATATCAAAGGTGAATTTTTGATCACAGGAGCTGATGCTCTCAAGCTGGTAAGTGAGCTGGGTACCAGGGTAGCGGTTATAAACACAACTACGCTAAAAGTACGCAAGGAAGCAAATATCGATTCTGAGGTTTTAACACTTTTTGCAATCGGCGATGAATATGCCGTTAAAAAAGAGTTGGACGGATGGGTAAAAATAGCCTATGAAGGAAATAAAACGGGTTATTTATCAACAGATTATGTTGAAGTAAAAACAGAATTTGAAGAGGCTGTATCAATCGAAGAGGAACGAGAGCGATTGGAAGAAGAGCAGGCCGCATTACATACGGAGCAGACCGGGAATGCAGGACAAACATCTGCTTCGACAGAGAATAATAGTAGTTCCAATAGTCCTAGCAGCTCTACGAATTCTTCCTTAAGAAATAGTATTGTGCAATTCGCCTTGAAATATGAGGGGAACCCTTACGTATGGGGCGGGACAAGCTTAACAAATGGAACCGATTGCTCTGGCTTTACAAAGTCCGTATTCAGGAATTTTGGTATCAGTATTCCCAGAACCTCCAGATCACAGGCTGTCAGCGGAAGAAGAATATCCATTAGTGATCTTCAGCCGGGAGATTTAGTATTTTATGCTAGGAGTGGCTCAATCAATCATGTGGCACTTTATATCGGTAACGGAAAAGTAATCAGTGCAAGTAGTCCGGAGACCGGCATTAGAATAACGAGCTACAACTATAGAACTCCAATCAAGGCAGTTAGCTATATTAACTAGGAGTGAAGTCTGTAATTAGAGATTGTGTATGATTAAGTGAGAGAAGCATTACGTTAATACTTAAGTGTTTCTAAAAAGGCTCAATTACAGGAAGTGATGAAAGGAACAGGTATGACGAAGAGTAAAAAATATATACTCGGAATAGGACTTGTAGCTATTATATTTGCCATAAGTCTGTATTCTATCAATAATAACAAAAAGAATAGTACCGATCCGGAAGTAAGTTCTGACATAGCCAGTACCAAGAGTGCAGAAAGCGCTGAGAGTCAGGTGTACTCTGCTGCTGATGTGGCTGCTTCAGAAGCGGCGGCAGAGGCTGACGCAAAAGTAGAAAGTGCAGAAGTAATAGAGGATCAAGAAGCAGAAGCTGATATTGATGTCTTAGTGAAGGAATATTTTGATCTGACAGGGGATTATAATATTGATATTTTAACCTCAAGAACGAAGGAAGATAAGAAAAAAGGCCAACAGGTGTTTGATCGGAAGAAAGAAATCGTTGAGAAGTATGATAACATCGAGGAAATTATAAAACCAGGACAGACAGAGGGTACCTACATTGTATTTACAACCTATGATATTAAGTTAAAGAATGTAGAAACTCTGGTACCGGGAATGAGCGTGCTGATTATAAGCAAGGATGAATCTGGTAAATTACTCATAAATAACACCCCGAATGATGATAGCTTAACGGAGTATATTAATCAAATTGCTTCGGAAGATGAGCTGAAAGCAATTATCGAAGGGGTAAACGAAAAACTAGCAGCAGCAATGAAAGAGGACTCTTCCTTAAAGCAGTTAGTTGAATATTTAAACAAATTATCATAAAAAATGATAAATATTACCTATTGATGGGGTAGAAGAATAAGATAAAAAGAATAACTATTATTACTCATTTTAAGTAGCAGGGAAAAGCCCTGCTACTTTTTTATAGCACGAAAGTCTTATAAATAAAGGGTTTTCAT
>JAQZBD010000306.1 GCA_029239235.1 Herbinix sp. | reverse complement strand
CCGCAACCATTATCAGCAATCATTATCGTCAGTGTATCCAAGTCTCTTTGTATTTGTATTATTATTTCAATTAAGCTGGCATTTGCCCTAATTGAATTATTTGCGATATCCAATACATTAAGAGATATTTCAGTCATCATATTATTCGTATTTTGCTAAAATGCCTTCCAGATCGTCAACGGATAATTTACCATAAACATCCTCGTTAACTGTCATTACTGGTGCAAGTCCGCAAGCGCCGATACAACGGCAGGATTCTAATGAAAATTTACCGTTATCAGTACAGCCGCCATCGGATACACCAAGCATATCTTGAAGCTTGGTGAAAATATCTCCGGAGCCTTTTACATAACAAGCGGTTCCTAAGCAAACAGATACATTATATTTGCCCTTTGGATTAAGTGAAAACTGTGAATAAAATGTCACAATACCATAAATTTTCTCCAACGGTACATTCATTTCGTTGGATATAATGGTTTGGACTTCAATTGGAAGATAGCCATAAATTCCTTGCGCCTTTTGCAATATGGGCATTAGAGCACCTTTGTCATCTTTATGATCTGCAATGACTTTTAAAAGTGCAGTTTCCTGCTCTTTTGTTCCAGCAAAGGATACTGTATTATTTTGCGATCCCATTGATAAACCTCCTTGAATTAAATAGTGTCGCCACAACAAACATCGTCATTATATCATAAGTATGTTAAAAAATCTACAAAAATTATTAACAACAATCCGCATTATAATAAAAATCAATCTATGCAACATGTATAATAGTATAAATATAGGAAATAATAACTTGTTTACTATATATTATAGGTAGTCAATCCTAGATTGAAATTACTGACAAATTGTATTATAATTATACTTACCTAAGCAAGCATACAGCGGAAGATAGGTTTTAGTTCGGGTTAGGTAGAACATCAGACTGTATAGAGACAAGGAAGGCGTTGTAATGGACGAGAATAATCAACTTCAGTTAGAAAAGTTATTGCAGTCAGCACCAGGAGGATTTGCCAATTTGGCATTTGACGATATGTTGACTATTTTATATGCTACGGATATGTTTTTTGCCTTAATTAAGAATGTAACGGATAAAGTTAATTTGAAAGCGCCGCTTGCCTTACTTCGCATTGTGTATTCGGCTGATATTATTTATGTTACCCAACAGCTCGCAATACAAAAACATAGAAAAGATAATATGTTTACTTTGAATTTTAGAACGCTGCAGCAGAACGGCAGCTTTAAATGGGTTATGATTACCGGTATTCGCACTGAGGAAGTGTATCTGTCCGGGACCAAAACCGTTCCGATTTATTCGTGCATTGCTATGGATGTTACGGATATGATGGTAAAATATAAAAAGTTAGAACAGACCATAGACTATCAAAGAGCAATTACGGAATTATCCAAGGATCTATATTTTGAATATGAAATAGCAAAAGATACCTTAACATTCTCAGAGCTATTTCGAGAGGTGTTCGGAAAGGATGCTACCATGACCGGTTTCCGAGGCAGGCTTGAAAAAACGAAGATGATACATCCGGAGGAGCAGCCGGCGGTTGTAGGAATCTATAACAGTATGATGAGTGGGCGAAAGCAGGCACGATTCGAGTTGAGACTGATACCGAAGGATGGTAACCCCTGTTGGTACATTTGTTATGCGTCCATCATATTTGATGAGAATAGGAATCCATATAAAGTAGTCGGTAAATTATCAACAATGAATCAGGTAGCAAAGGATATAGAACCAAAAGCACCGGACCATAAATTACAGATAGACACGTTGACAAATGTTTTTACAAAGGAATCAGCAGAGTTTCTAATAAAAGAGGCGATTGCAAAACAGGGAATGAAGTCATCTCTTTGCGCATTTCTACTGGTTGATATTAGAAATTATAAGAATATTAATGAAGTAAGAAGATCCATTCAAAGTGAAAATATCCTTACCATGGTAGGTGAGATTCTAAACGCTCAGTGTCGCACGTCTGATATCATTGGCAGGATAGGTCTTAGTGAATTCGTAATTTATCTAAGAGATATTCATTCGGATAAAACGGCTTATGATATGGCCGAAAGGATTTGCCAAAAAGTAGAAGCGCTATATTCCTATGAACATACAAAGAATGGTATTACAGCTAGCATTGGGATCGCATTTTTGCAAGGTGAACAGGAATATCAAACGCTGTTGACAAATGCCAATGCAGCACTTGTTATGGCAAAAAAAGTACAGGGCAGTTCCTTTGAAGTATTTAGCGGAACAATAAACAACTAAAGATATTTATTGCAAACTAAAAATGCGTAATGGAGGATTGTATGATAATTGAAGATATCATGGAGATATTGGGAGCAAAATTTATTGTTGGCGAAGAGTGGAAGAATAAGGAGGTACATACAGCCTGTGGATCTGACATGATGAGTGATGTACTTGCATTTATGAAGGATCAATCCGTATTACTGACTGGGTTATGTAACCCGCAAGTAATTCGTACCGCTGAGATGATGGATATCGTATGTGTTGTTTTTGTCAGAGGAAAGCTACCGGATGAATCAATGATAGAAATGGCAAAAGAAAAAGAAATAGCAATCCTAACAACAGGGCATCGGATGTTCTCCGCCTGTGGGTTGCTGTATGAAAAAGGGTTACGGGGAGGTCCAACATATCGTGAGTGATACTATAACAATATCATACGAGGTACCTGCCAATGACTTTACAAGAGCAGGGGAAGCTTCAAGCAGCATAAAGAGCAAACTTAAAAAAATGGGTGTGGATCCCCAAATTGTAAGAAAAGTTGCAATTGCCATGTACGAAGGGGAGATTAATATGGTAATCCATGCGACTGGAGGTAAAATCGATGTTACGATCTCACCCGAAGAGATTGAGATGATACTGGTCGATCATGGACCTGGAATTGAGGATATTGACCTCGCCATGCAAGCTGGTTATTCCACTGCACCGGACAATATTCGCACGCTTGGTTTTGGAGCTGGAATGGGATTACCCAACATGAAGAAATATACGGATGAACTTAGAATAGAGAGTAAATTAGGGGTTGGAACGACAGTGATTATGAAGGTCAAGATGGAATAAATTATGGTGTCAGTTTTATTATCATAGGGTCTACTGTTACCGGGTATCTGACAGATAAAAGTGTTTATAGGGGGGTAGGAAAATGAGTAAATTTTTTACTTCGGTTCATTTGAACGAGGATTTATGTATGGGTTGTATCAATTGTATAAAAAGATGCCCAACGCAAGCGATCCGAGTTAGAAATGGAAAAGCCGTAATTACCAAAGAATTTTGTATTGATTGTGGGGAGTGCATCCGCATTTGTCCTCACCATGCAAAAGAAGCAACCTACGATTCCCCGGATATCATGAAGCAATTCGAATATACTGTAGCATTACCGGCACCGTCTCTCTACGGTCAATTCAACCACTTGGAAGATATTAATATAGTTCTTACAGCGCTTAAGAAAATGGGGTTTGATGATGTTTATGAAGTGAGTGGTGCGGCAGAGTTAGTATCCGAGATGTCAAGAACCTATGTAGCAGAACACAAGGAGAAATGGCCCATTATTAGTACTGCCTGTCCTTCGGTGGTTCGATTGATTCAAGTACGTTTTCCAAATTTGATCGAACATTTATTACCGATTTGTGCACCGGTAGACCTTGCTGCAACCATGGCAAGAGAGAAAGCCATGGAA
>JAQZBD010000305.1 GCA_029239235.1 Herbinix sp. | reverse complement strand
TTTTTGAATTATTTTGAATTATTTTTGAATTATTTTATAACCAATAAACTGACGAATTATATATTCATTTTCTAATGCAAATTATGAATAGCTTCTTATTTAATTTAGCTATATAATATCATAAAGAGACGGTAATCAAAATATACAACAATTAGAAACATAGATATATATTCTCATAGGAGGGATAAGAATGAAAGTGAAAAAACTTCTACCATTTTTATTGTTTGTTTTATTTTTCGTTAGTTGCCAACATAAGGATAATACTCCGGATAAGTTAATAAATTCCGAAGACACACTTTTATTAGAAAATTCAGAGGATTATTCAGACTGTCAGAATGATTTAGTATATCGAGACTATGGCACAGGTATCTGGTTGTCATCTAATTCAAGTGTTACAATCTCTCAGCTTGATTTAGAATTAAAGGATGAAACTGCAGTTATCTGCGCATTTAATTTAGAAAATAATGAAGTGATTAAAATATTAGATTATCAGCCCAATCAATTTATTTCATTTTCGCCGGTGTTAGACGGTATTTATAAGCTAATTGCAGTCATTAGTACTGGTGAACAAAGGGATTTGACCCCTATTGCCCTAGTTGAAACAACTTCATCAATCGATGATAATACCTCTGGGTTAATATTTTTACAGTAATGTGTATGGATAAATGCAGGTAAATGCATAACTGTCTGGGTATAACCCAAGAAGTAAAGTAGTTAATGGCGTATTATTAAACAGTACTAAAGAGTTAACAACAGTAAAACACTGTGCAAAACTTGTACACTTAGTGTAAAGCAAAATATTTATAATTCCTATAATATAGCAATTACAGGAGGCAATTATATGAATAGCAGTAAGGTTTTTGATGATGTAATATGTTATCTTGAAAAAATTGCACGAAGCGATTGTGAAATTGATTATAATGAAATATCAAAAATTACAATGAGTCCGGCAGCATTGTTTCAACGTATTTTTATTTTTGTATCGGGAATAAGTATCTCTGATTATGTGAGAAAACGTAGATTAACTTTAGCCGGATATGATTTAAAAAATAACAATAGTTCAGTTTTAAATGTGGCTATAAAATATGGTTTCCAATCTCATTCCTCATTTTCGCGTGCATTTAAAGAGCATCATGGTATTACACCATCAGAAGCAAGGCTGGAAGGCAGCAATTTAAATAAGCTGACAGATGTCAAGTCTTGCGAGGATATAGATATCAATGACGGTATAGGCTTAATGTATGATTTTAAGGATATGCATAACTTTAAAATCATCATCGGTGATTTTGTACAAGCCGGAGTGCAAATACCAGATGGATTATATTCAAAGCTTATCCCGAAAGGCTTAACGGCACAAGTTCAGATCGAAGGCAGTAATATGGCAGATATACTTGATTCAGCGTATTTATTAATTACGGAAGCTATTGAGAAAACCGGCAAAGAAATTGACTATGATAATTTTTATTGGTGTGAAGTGTATATGCATGAACGTTTTAGTGAGCCCTTAAAGCGCGGTGATAAGGTAACCGTAGATTATATCATGCCTATTAAAGGAAATTAGTTTGTATAAATTTTCGATTATTACATAACTAATAATTAAAAGTCACTTTGTCTATATTTTGCAAGGAAGGATTCATAATCCTTCCTTGCATTTATGTTATCTCTTTATTAACGAACTATTTAAGAATAAATACTTTATCAAGCGATGTAACTCTATTTTGCCATTACCTTCTTCATACCTTGTACAAATTCAATCACAGGTTGAATACAATCTTGCCCATAGTTTGCAATGATTTTTACTATGGCACTTCCCACAATTACTCCATCAGAAAATCCAGACATCTTAACCGCCTGCTCAGGCGTAGAAATTCCAAAACCAATGGCACACGGAATGTTATTTATCTCCTTTACCTGGCGAATCATTTCTTCCACTCCGCTGCTTATTTCACTTCGAACACCGGTAACACCCATGGAGGATACACAGTAAATAAAGCCTTCCGCTTCTTTTGCTATCATATGTATTCTTTCTTTTGAGGTTGGCGCAATCATGGAGATTAATGTTATTTGGTATTTATCACAATAGGGCTTTAATTCGCTTTTCTCATCAAAAGGTACATCCGGTACAATGACACCGTCGATTCCAACCTTTTTACAATTTTCCATAAAACGCTCCGTCCCATAAGTGTAGATCGGATTTGCATAGGTCATGAATACCAGGGGAACATCACAAACTTTTCTGATTCTAGCGACCATATCAAAGATTTTGTCCGTTGTCACGCCACCGGATAATGCCCGGTAATCCGCATCCTGGATGACAGGACCTTCCGCAACCGGATCTGAGAAGGGAATTCCAAGTTCTATGATATCTGCACCAGCTTCTGCCATTTTGATTACCAACTCCTCTGTTACTGCGAGGTTGGGGTCACCGGCTGTAATAAATGGTATAAAGGCTTTTTTATTCTTGGCTGGTTGATCAGCTTGCTGATCTATCTTTTTGAAAAACGCTTCTTCTATTCTATTCATAGATTTGCACCCCCCTGTATCTTGCAATAGCCGCAACATCCTTATCACCCCGACCGGATAAATTAATCACAATAATTTGATCCTTTGCCATCGTTGGTGCCAGTTTTTTCGCATAGGCAACTGCATGAGCACTTTCAATGGCAGGAATAATTCCCTCGATTCTAGATAGATATTCAAAAGCTTCTACTGCTTCCTGATCTGTAACTGCCACATATTCTGCACGCTTGATATCATGAAGATGGGCATGCTCCGGTCCGATTCCTGGATAATCTAGTCCAGCGGATATAGAGTACACCGGTGCAATTTGACCATATTCATCCTGACAGAAATAGGACTTCATCCCATGAAAGATACCCAGAGAACCTGTTGAAATTGTTGCCGCTGTTTTATCGGTATCAACTCCAAGCCCCGCTGCTTCACAGCCTATCAAACGAACCGCACTGTCCCGGGTAAAATCATAGAATAACCCCATAGCATTACTCCCGCCGCCCACACAGGCAATTACAGCATCCGGAAGCTTTCCTTCCTTTTTAAGCATCTGCTCCTTGACCTCTTTACCAATGACACTTTGGAAATCACGTACCATCATTGGAAAAGGATGTGGCCCCATGACAGAACCAAGTACATAGTGGGTATCATCAACGCGCTTTGTCCACTCTCTCATAGTTTCATTCACAGCATCTTTTAGGGTCATAGTGCCTGAGGTTACGGCATGAACCTTTGCACCCAAGAGCTCCATACGAAATACGTTTAATGCTTGACGCTCTGTATCCTCTTTCCCCATGAAAATCTCGCATTCCAAATCTAACAATGCTGCCGCTGTTGCTGTTGCCACGCCATGCTGTCCTGCACCTGTTTCAGCAATCACTCTCTTTTTCCCCATCTTCTTAGCTAACAAGACCTGACCAAGAACATTATTAATCTTATGAGAACCCGTATGATTTAGATCCTCTCTCTTTAGATAGATTTTTGCTCCCCCAAGATCTTTTGTCATTTTTTCAGCTCCAATTCAATTACTGCATTCATCAAGGTTTCCGGAATAAATTGCCCTCCGTGAATACCGAATCTTCCCTTTGACATTATCTCACACTCCTAACTTTTGTTATCATATCGATTACCTTATTCTTATCTTTATATCCGCCTATTTCCACCCCGCTGCTCACGTCGATACCGTAAGGCCCTGTTAACGCAATCGCCTTATCTACATTACCCGAATGAATACCACCTGCGAGGAAAAATGGCTTTGTTATACCATGAATGACAGACCAGTCAAAGGTAATTCCACTGCCACCGTACTCTTTTTCGTGATAAGCATCCAATAATAGAAAATCACAGTTTAAGTTATCTGCTTTTTTAATATCTTCCATCGTTCTTACTCTGACTGCTTTCATGATGGGATTTGACACTTTTTTCCTTAATTGATACAAATAAGATTCATCCTCATCACCATGAAGCTGAATGATATCAATAATCCCGCCTTGGCAGATTCGTATGATTTTCTCAGGCTCTTCATTAACGAACACTCCAACTGCTGAAATCCCCGAATGCAGCCCTTGCTTTAACTCCAGGGCTGTATCCACGCTAACCTGCCTCTTACTTTTAGCAAATACAAATCCAATGTAATCCGGGCGAGCTTCATTTACCATATCGATATCAATTGGTCTTGAGAGCCCGCAGATTTTAATTTTTGTCATATTCCACCTCTGGGATTGTTAAAAACCTCTATCCTTTTTCCTTTACTACTACATGGACTTTTGCCTCATTTGTGTCCCTGGAGCTCCCGTAGTAGTTCCTTTTTCTTCGAACTTCTCATTAAGGTCTCACCAATCAATACTCCTCCCACACCGGCTTTTCTAAGCTGCGCGACATCTTCAGCTGACTTAATACCGCTCTCTGCAACAAAGATCACCTCCTTGGGAACAAGTCCTCTTAACCGAATGCTATTGTTAATGTCCACCTCAAAGGTTTGAAGATTGCGATTGTTCACGCCAATCAGTCTCGCTCCGACTTCCACTGCGCAGTAAACTTCCTCCTCTGTGTGAGCCTCCACTAAAGCTGACATTCCTAATTCATTGCATAGCCGTATATATTGTTTCAACGTTTCTTTATTTAATAAGGAACAGATTAGTAATACCGCATCCGCACCCAGGAGC
>JAQZBD010000059.1 GCA_029239235.1 Herbinix sp. | reverse complement strand
ATACCTCAAATTCCGCTATCTGACCACCGCCGGCACCAGTATTCTCGGTAATAACTAACTGGACATATCTAACTTCAGTTTCAGTAAAAGTAATTTGTAGCTCATTGCCGGTATCCGGATCAAAATTATACTGGGTTGCCGGAACTAATTCTGTAAAGGTCGTGCCATCACTGCTGATATTTATTGCAACCGTTTGAGTCCGCTTTCCCCAGATGGCTAACGGATTTAATGCCAGACGTATGGCATGGATCTTTGTCGGCTGTTCCAGATCCACGGTCAGCGTATTAGGATACTCCGGTTTTCCCTCCCAGTAGGATGCTCCGTCCGTCTTGCCGTCCACTGCCTTGGGTGCATTATAAACCTGGGTATAGCTGCTGGCTTCAATCTTCTTATCCAATGCTTCATTCTGCCCTTCCGGTAATACAGAAACATATTCTTCCTTGATAAAGTTCGGATTCTCCTGCGCCTGCGTTTGCTCTATTGCCTTAACAACAGTTACATTAGAGGCTGGTATCACCTGGGGAGGCTCCACTACACCGAATTTCATATAGGCAAAGAGTGATATATTTGCTACGATTAAAATAACAATTAATATTCTTCTTATTATCTTCATAATCCTCCGATCCGCTGCGTTTTACAGCTTAACCTAAAATCTATTCGATCACTATGTTCTTCGTCGTAGCTGTATCTACTTCGAATTTTCCTTGATCAAGGCTGGTGATTGGCTCACCAAGAATATTCAGATTCTTAATAGTCACCGCTTCTACGGTATGAGCTTCATCGAAACCATTGATTCTGGATCAGATAAGGCATCTCATCCGCATCACCGGAACCCATCTGCGCATTTTCAACGGTAATATTCTTAAAGGTTACATCGGTAATTGTAGCATCATCGGCATTATGAACGGATATTACTGGCTTATGGAAGTTATTCAGTACGGTGATGTTTTCAAAAGTGATACCGCTGATCACCGCATTTTCCTTCTTACCCTTATTGGTTTCATAGCCAATCTCCATGGACTGGGCAAAATCGGTCCAAAGCTGATTATCCTGGAAGACAATGTCCTTGGAATCACCGGTATAATTCTTGACTACAAGGGAATCATCCCAGCTTCTGACGAAACAATTCTGTATCAGATAGTTCTCACAGGACTGTAAGGTAATACCATCCCCGTTAGGCCTGGAGGAAATAATCTTAATACCATCAATAACACCGTTTTTGGAGGAGTTTGCGGAGCATACCCAGGCATTGGGGTTTAAGACAAGAATATCTCTTAGCTCAACGTTCTCACAATAATCAAACTTAAGGGGAACCAATGCGGTCTTACCAGTCCAGCTGTCAAAGGTGGAGCCATCTAATATTCCCCTGCCCATTACTTTAATATTGGAGGCGTAATTTGCATTAACAATGCCGTGTACTACCGCTCCTCCTGCCAAATATAAAGTTTGATTATCCTCCAGGATAATGCTGTCAATCTTCCATTCTCCCGGTCCTATGTATACAACATCTTTATCACCATCCCCAGGAGGATTTACTTCCAAGGGGTTTGCAAAAATGTGAAGTGCACGGGCAGGAGAATCGTTGAACGTTAAAGTATAGGTATCAGGCTGCGTAATTGTGAAAACTACGGTATGCTTTTCTTTGTCAATGAACGGCTTTATATCATATTCAACGGGGCTGAGCTTGACATTCTCAAGTTCCGTTTCCGGAACTGCCACCTCAATTGTTGCGGCTCCCTCAAAATCAAAATAAGTAATTGGAGTTCTGGACTGGGGAGGCATATAATCTGCAAACCAGTTCCGGTTATGATTTACATTGGTATCATAAACATAGCAGTCATATCCATTGACCTTCACTATTGTATCAGTACAGTGCATTAAAGAAAAATCTCTTTGGCTTTCACTTACGGTCTTTAGATCCTCATCCGTTGCATCTTTTAGTGATTTTGGGCCTTCATAAAGCACTAACTTTGAGTCATCCATGTTTAGCATTGCACTTACAGATTCCTTTCTTTCTTTTGTTGCCAGAGTAAGCCCTAACAGCCCCACTCCTAATCCAATTAAGAATACCCATTCTAATATGGTAATACCAAGATTCTTTTTCTTCATAAGATACCTCCAGTCTTAACCTTGTAAAATTATATCCCAATCCACTTCGCTCTGAAGGGAATAAGATTCATATTCTGCGCCCAGCTGTTGGTACTCCGGCCCGACTCCCAGTGATTTCATTTTCGCAGCCTTTGCCGCCTGAATTCCTGCCGCAGAATCTTCCACTACCAGGCATTCCTCCGGAGGCAGCTGTAATTTCTTCGCTGCAATGTAAAATACCTCCGGATCCGGTTTTGACTTTGCAGTATCAAGTCCGCAGCTCACTTGCTCAATAAAAGAATCCAGCCCTGTCTTTTGCAAAATCAGAGGGGTGTTCTTACTTGCAGAGCCAACTGCAATTGAAATTCCTTTTTCTCTAAGGTCTGTCAGTGTCTGAACTACGTCCTCCAGCACCGCTTCCTCTGTTAGCTCCTGCAAATATTCCACATAGTAAGAATTTTTTCTATCAGCCAGACGTACCTTCTCTTCCGGGGTATAGTACTGATCTATTTTTTCCAGCACCACCTCTAAGGACTCCATCCTGCTAACTCCTTTTTGCCGCATATTATCCTCTTTCGTAAACCCGTGAATCCCCAATTCCTCAGCAAGCTTCTTCCATGCTTTAAAATGAAGCTCATCCGTTGATACTAATACTCCGTCAAGATCGAAGATTACTCCCTTTATCATACAAACATCTCCTTTTGTCTTTGTTATATTTATGGATTCGGGAATCGTACCGTTTCCTGTGCTTTCGCAATCTACTATTTTGTTTTAATTCTTTATACAATATCTATACAATTGAAAATCTTTATGATAATATTTAATTGGTTTAACATTAAACTTATCAGAAAGGAACAACAATATGTCGACTATTAAAGATATAGCCAATATTGTCGGCGTGAGCTGTACTACAGTATCTAACGTCATTCATGGCAGAGCCGGTCGTGTATCTGCTGAAACAATAGCACGTATTAATGAGGCCATTGATCAATTAGGTTATATTCCTAATATGTCTGCCCGTTCCTTAGTATCCAGCTCCTCCAAAGTGATTGGTATGATCAGCCATTTGACTGCAAATACCAAAGAGACCATTGTCGAAGACCCCTTCCACTCCGCATTTATCGGTTCCATTGAAAAGACTCTGCGTGAAAACGGCTATTACTTAATGCTGAGAGCGGTTGAAACGACTGCGGACCTTGTATCCTTTTTACGTAACTGGAATGTGGACGGACTGTTTTTTACCGGTGTATTTCAGGATGAATTCTATGATGCGCTGAATGGCCTGAACATTCCCATTGTTTTAATAGATAGTTATGTTCCGCCCTCCAGGATGTGCAACGTGGGTCTGGAGGATTATAAGGGCGGTTATGAAGCCACACGTTATTTGATATCAAAGGGTCATCGTAATATTGCCTTTGCTTCACCGACCATTAAAAACCGGGGCGTTGTATCCGAACGGTTTCTTGGCTATAAGCAGGCATTGTCCGAGGCCTCCATTCCCTTCCATAGCGAATATGTCTTTGAGCAGGAACTTGATGTTGAGACTACAATTGCTCTTGGACGCAGGCTTGCCCAGCTGGAGGATATCACCGCAGTCTTTGCTACCGCAGATATTTTGGCTGCCGGAATTATGGCAGGTGTACAGCAGTCGGGCAAACGTGTACCGGATGATATCTCTGTCATTGGGTTTGACGATATTAATCTGTGCCGTCTGATCTCACCTACATTAACAACCATCCACCAGGATGCCCCGTATAAAAGTAAGCTTGCCGCAGATTTCTTATTTTCGCTTTTGGAAAATGACAAATTAGAGAAACGGGAAGTTATTCTTCCCATTAAATTAATTGAAAGAGACAGCGTAAAAGCAATTAATTAAATTTAACTAATGCTAATTATGCAAAATGGGCTGTTGTACTTGTGTATGCAACAGCCCATTATTCATTAATTCCTATAATTCCTATTGAATCAGCCGTCTTCTTCAGCACGTTCGATTATAACTCCCCTTGACAAATTCAAAGACTTCCCTTCTTCACTAAATACGATTGTTAAAACGTTTCTTCATTATATTCGGATACCAAGCCAGTACTTTTCTATTATAAAGACTCCCTATCATTTTCACATTGTCAGCTCTCTATTTTGTGAAGCTCTGCGTCTTCTCTCGTAACCGTAACCTGATAACGCTCCCCTTTAAATACAAGCTTAAAGCGCATGCTCTCCCATCCCGGAGGCAATGCAGGTGCAGCCTTCAAGGTTCCATCAATAATATGAATTCCTGCAAAGCCTTCAATTGCAGTCATATAAGCACCGCCTGAGGAGGCCGGGTGAGTTCCGCCAATATAGATTAATCCTGCCCACTCCTTTCCTTTCTGGGTGATATCCGACAACGCGGATTTCATAAAGAAAGGATAAGCTAATTCCGGCATACCGCACTTACATGCCAGCATAGCGTACATGCAGGCACTAAGAGAAGAGCCATGTTCTGTTCTGGGCTCATAATACTGCCAATTTTTCAGTAATATATCCTTATCATAATCTTTGGAAAACAGATTCAGCATAGTAACAACGTCTGCCTGCTTTATAATCTTCGTATGGGTAGCCACGCCGTAAGCACCTCCCCAATACTCCTTTTCATGGAGCAGCCTGCTATGAACCTCTTCTATGCTTACATCCTCCAGTTCCGTATATCCGTCGAACTGTTCTATTACACCCGTCTGTTCCTGTGGCTGCACAAGATATAGCTTATCCGAAGCCTCCTGATATTTCGGTCTCAGAGTTTCCATATCGTACTGCTCCCGCAGGTGATGATACTTCGACCCGGAATCCTCCGCTTCTTCCATAAGCTTCATTATGTACACGGCACTGTCAAAGGTATACTTTGCCATACGGTTCGTATAAACATTATTATTCACTCTCTCATGATATTCGTCCGGTCCGATTACATCATGAAGCTCATATTGATCCTTGTTAACTTTCTTTACTAATAAGTCGTAATAGAAGCCTGCACACTCTAAGATTACCTCTGCTCCGCCTTCCAGAAGCAATTGATGATCTCCTGTAAACTCCACATACCGCATTAGACCATATACCACTGCCGAAGAAATATGAATCTGTTTATCCTTAAAATAGGTTCTCATTTGCCTTCCGGTGAATACATCGGTTACATTATAATCAGAACAGGCATCATATCCGCCCTCCTGGCTTTCCCAGGCATAGAAGGCACCCTGGTATCCATAGGCCTTTGCTTTTTTCTTCGCACCCTCCAGCGTTTCAATCCGGTAGTTTAGCAAGGTTTTTGCTACCTCGGGTTCCGTCATTAGGAAGAAATCCAGCATAAACATCTCCGTATCCCAGAAAACAGCTCCCTTATAGGTCTGACCCGACAGCCCTCTGGCTGCGATGGATAAATGATCTGTATGTCTGGGGGCAATGCTATGTAAATGATAGAGGGAATAATTCAGCGCCTCCATGGCCTTATCATCACCCTCAATGAATACCTCTGACAGGTTCCATTTGGCTTCCCATTCCTCCATGTGCTTCTTACGAGTCTCCTCATAACCGGTTTCTTTCGCCCGGATAACGGTTTGGTAAGCTTTCTCCCCGTAGTCTTCCAAATCCTTGCTGGTATAAATACCAACCCACTTAATCAAGTGATAGCTGATTCCCGGCTGTGCATAAAACTCAAGATACCTTAAATATTTTCTATTCTCTTCCCTTATTTGCTCTTCATATGTAAAGTCTGCTTCCAGACCTTCATATACACAAATCCTATCCTTATTCTCATGGGTTGTTGCAACTGCTTGAAGCACTTCATTCCGGTTCGTGAATTCAACCAAATCATAGTGCGGTCCGTTAATATCCCATACCTCACCGTCAATTCCGGTAACCAGCCTCACTTTGCTGCCATGCTCCACCTGCAAAGTGTAACGCATTCCAATGAGATGTTTGTCATTCATGGAAGCAAAGCGTTCCGCTTGAATCAATATCAGCCCCTCCGGTGTTTTCCAGGTGGTGCTCCGTTCGAAAATACCATGCCGGTAATCCAGTGAAATCTCGTGAACCTCCGGCGTATCCTCAGGCAGCCGATAGACTTTCTTATTAACTTCAATTAATGTATATAAGGCGTTTGGAGCATTTAACGGCTCTCTCCAGGCACTTCCTACCTGGTCATAAATACCGGCCAAATTAATTGCAGGATATTGTTCCTTCTCATATTCCTGTAAGGTACCCCGAATTCCCAGATATCCGTTTCCAATCAAATATTTATTGCCATTGTTGGAGATACGGGTAGAGTCAAACCCCGTTTCATGAATCCTCCAATTAATCATAACAGTCCTCCCTACCTCCCGTTAACCTTTTGAATTTCTCTAACTTTTTTAAGCCTTTTAAACTTATTCTGTTTTCTAATTTATTCATCTCTTCTTGCTTATTAGCTCTTCTATATTTTTCAACCCTTCCACTCACCAGGTATTTCAATTTTTGTAACAGACTGACCAAGAATATATTGCTTTCCATAGATATCAACTTCAATCTCAGTCCCATTCACTGTTCTAAATGACGCATTCTCCTTATCAATCTCCACCCGGATAACATCTTCCTTGTAATGAATACAGAAGGAATATCCCTCCCAGGCTTCCGGTATGGAAGGTGAAAATTTAAGCTGTTCCTGGTCTGATCTCATTCCGCCAAATCCATATACAATATTCATCCAAGCCGCAGCGATCGAAGTAGTATGCAAGCCTTCGGAAGTATTTCTATTGTAATTGTCAAGATCCATTCTCGTAGCAAAGCCAAAGAATTTATAGGCCTCTTCATGCTTTTGCAGTTGGAGAGCCAGAATAGAATGCACTGACGGAGATAAGGAGCTTTCATGAATACATCTCGGTTCATAGAACTCATAATTTTCCTTCAGCTGTTCCACTGTAAAACGTCCGTTATAGAGAAGCATCATCATTAATACATCCGGCTGTTTAATCATGTCATTACGATAGATCCGGTCATAGCTCCAATGATGGTATAGCGGAAAATCCTGGGCAGGAATTAAATCCACATCCACATGGGGAAGACCAAAATATCCCTCATGCTGTTCAAACAGCTTTGTTTCTTCGTTATATGGAATAAACATGTGGTTCGCCAATGTCATCCATTCCACGCACTCGTTGGTGCTGAGATTATATTCCTTCACTAAGCTTTCATAAGCTCCAGGATTTGCTTTCTTAAATCGTTCAATCACCTCATAGGTATATTCAAAGGTAGCCTTACCCATATAATTTGTATAACAATTATTATTTACCATCATCTGGAATTCATCCGGTCCCATAACTCCATAATACCCATAATAGGTATGCTCTGAATTCCAAGCTCCTCTGGAGGCCAGCATTCTGCTTATTTCAATCAGCATTGGCAATCCTTTTTGAAATACAAAGGCTTCATCCTTTGTCACCTGTTCATAATGCCATAAGCCGTAAGCTACCGCTGTTGAGGCTTGTAATTGTATGCTGGCATGCTGCCACAGACTGCAGCACTCACTGCCGCTGATGGTTGCAATGGGATAAAAGGCTCCTTTACAGTCCAGGACTTCGGCTCGTTCCTTTGCCTCCGGTAAAGTCAGATAACGAAATTCCAGAAGCTGCTTTGCCGCTTGCAGATTATTAAAGATATAAAATGGTAAGCAATAGGTTTCTGTATCCCAGAATGTATTACCGTTATAGGCTTCTCCTGTTAATCCCTTGGCTCCTATGTTCGCTTTGCTGTCCGCCCCGTGATAGGTCTGATGCATTTGGAAGATACAATAGCGAATGCCCTGTTGATTCAGCTCATCACCCTCAATAATAATGTCGGAATCCTTCCAGGCCTGCTCCCACCATAGGGAATTTTCAGATTTCATCCGGTCATAATCCAAGCCCGCTAACTGTTCCTTCGCTTCTTTTACTTCATCCTGAAACACGGCAGCAACAGCCGATGTGTTATCTTTACGCACAATATTGATTACTAATTTTGTAAAGACCGAAGCCTCTCCTTGCTTTAGCTCCAGGGTAAACTCCTTTAATGCCTTTTTCTCTTCCGTCAAATCTTTTTCTGAAATAGCAGCAGTTACAAATCGGCACATGGAAGCAACCGATTGATATGTATTCAGGGTATCGGCCAGAATACCGCACTGCCCCGACTCGAAATATACTGTATCCTGCTTCCATAAATTCTTACCAATCATCTTATGAATGGTACTAAAATCAAGTCCCGATGTAATTACTGCTTCACCTGAAAAATTAATCGGTGTCAAAGTTACTCTCTGCCCTGCCTGATGGGCATTATTCATAGATAGAAAGCGCTCAAATTCCAGCTTTATTTCACGTCCGTCCTCCAAGACATAGATATAGGCACGTTTCAGCTCACCGGTCTTTAAATTAAGCTCCCTATGAAACTCCTTAAGCTTTGAAGGCTCCACACTGATCGCCTCTTCACCGATGCGAATACGAAGATACAGCCAATCTACGGAGTTGACCATAAATTCTGCTTTGTCAATGATCCCTTTATAGGCGGAACCTTCTGTTTTAACCGTCTCATAGATACCGTTAAAATAGCTGCCAAGAAGGGTGTCCCCGGAATATCCTTCCTCAAAGTATCCTCTAACGCCCATATATTCATTGCTTAAACTGAATACAGACTCTGAGACCTGGGAATATGCCGGATCAAACCCCTCTTCAATGATGTGCCAGGGATCTGTTGTATAATATTTATCTGCAATTTTTGCCATAAAGTTTCCTCCAAATTATTAAAACTGCTTTTGTGTCTCATGAAAAGCAATTGTCCGTAGATAATTATCCTTTGATCGCACCTGCTGTTGTTCCCTCTGTAATCTGCTTTTGAAAGATCAGGAATAGGATAATCGGAGGTATGATTGAGAATGCTACTGCTCTTAACACCTCAACATCGGTAGCATTTGAGGTACGAAACAAGAATAAACGAACCATAACGGTTTCATGGCCTGAACCGTTTAACACTAAAAATGGAAGTAAAAAGTCTGACCATGCTGCATTTATTGTAAATATTGTAATTACCATAACAATCGGTTTTGAAAGCGGCAGTATGATACTGATAAAGGTTCTAAGCACACCACAGCCATCCAGTTTTGCCGCTTCAATCAGTTCTTTTGGTAGACCTTCAAAAAATTGTTTAAATAATACTACAAAGAAGGCATTTGCTCCCATAGAAAGCCATAGGGGAAGAAAAGATTGGTTTAAGCCGATCCGGTTAATGTTTACGAAAAGTGCTACGACACTGGTTGTAGCAGGAATTAATAAGCCCCACATTACTAAGGTAAAAATCACCTTATAACCCTTCGGACGTAAAATAGCCAGACCATAGGCCAGAAGTCCGTTAAAAATTATGGAGCTGATCACACTGCCAAGTACCACTGCAAAAGAATTAAAATAGTATTTAAAAAATTTCAGATCATTCCAGGTTTTGATATAATTTTCTATATTAAAAGCTGCCGGTAAAATAGTGGCTTCCTTACGAAATTCAGCATTATCCTTAAAGCTTGCCAGGAAGACCCACACTGCCGGAAACAGAGCAATAATAACCATTCCGATGCACACTGCAAATATTAAAACAGCTAATATCCTATGCTTTCTGGAATAGAGATCATAATAGCGTATCGTTCCCTCATCTTTCTTTCTATATTTATCGAAAAACATTGCCATCCTCCAAATCTGCCCGATTAATGGGACTAATATTAAACAAAATGTATTATCTGTCTCGTTCCTGTATCAATCCTCTTTTGATTTCGTCAGCTTAAAGTAAAAAGCACTTAATATTACCAGGACGATACAAATCATAACGGATAATGCGGCGGCGGCAGGGTAATTGTAGTCCCTGAAGGCGTAGTTAAAAACGAGCTGCATAATAGAAATACTTCTGTTGTTTGGTCCGCCGTTGGTCATTACTAACGGCTCGTATAAAATTTGGAATACTGTAATAACCTGCAATATAAGTAATGTTTTTCCCAGAGAAAATATATTTGGCAATGTAATAAACCGGACTCTTTGTCGGATACCAGCTCCGTCTAAGGTTGCAGCTTCATAAAGTTCTGGGTTAATGCCGTTAATGCCGGCCATGTAGATGAGTGCAGTGGAACCTGCACCTTTCCAGGTCATTGTGGCTATAATAAGTGGTATCGTCAGCTTAGGATTGGTAAGCCACTCCATTGATTCAATTCCAAGCTTACTCAGCAGAATATTTAAAACACCGGTATCGCCTGGCCGGAAGAAAAATCCCCACATCATTACCATTGCCATGCCCGGCATGATATTGGGAAAGTATACTCCTATTTTAAATAGGCCTTTGAAATGAACTGTTTCTGTAATTAATACTGCCATGATAATTGGTGTAAAAAATCCAATAATCAATGACCATAGAATGTATGTAAAGGTATTTTTAAAAGCTGCCAAAAAATCAGGATGATTTAAAACAAGTGCGTAATTATCCAAGCCTACGAATTCCTGCAAACGAATCCCTTTTGCTGTATATAAGGAGAGGCGAACACTTTCACCTAATGGCTCCCAAACAAAAAAAGCAAATAATATGATCGTTGGTAGCATAATCAGCCAGCCCGATATATCCTTTTTACTAATTCCGAGCTTCTTATTACTTACTGCCTTCATTAACTTTATTCCCCTCCTTTTCTTTCTATCAAATGATTAGTAAAAACCGGCATTCCCGTCATCCATCAATTATGTATTAACGAAAGCCGGCTTCACAGGTTTCATTAATCAAGTATTCATAGATGATGGGGTTATCCTGAACAGGAAACCCCATCATAGGTCTTCATAGTTCCTTTATGAATTTACCGAGTATTGCGGACTCCGAAGCTTTACTTATTTACGCCGCTATCCAGTAATTTCTGATAATTCTCGTCTGCAGTTTTCATAAGTGCTGTAACATCAGCATTCTTATCTGTAATTACAGCCTGAAGAACCTTGGTTAACTCTGCATATAAATCCTGAGCAGAGCCTGGCTCCTCTGTACGAAGATTGCCCTGTGTCTTAATAGCAGTAAAGTAGGAATCAAAAAGCTTTGTATCAACATTACCGAATTCTGTAACAATATCATTCTCAGCCTTTAAAACGTCGTCAGCAATCCAGCAAGGGAAACGAGGGATAACCGGAACACCGTTCGCTACCTTATTTTGTGCATCTGCTTTCATACCTGCAATTGCATCATCAGTAACAACAGGAGCTTTACCCATAATCTCAAGATAATCAAGGGCTGCATTAATCTGATCCGGAGTAGCATCCTTGGAGAACATGTATGGTGTACCACCGGATAAGGAGAACTGATCTCCTGATGGTCCTGCCGGTAATGCACACATTGCCAATTGATCTACAGGAAGACCATTAACCTGTGTCGGCTGATTAACAGCATCGTTAGCAGCAATATACATAGCTGCAGCGCCCGTACCTAATTCTGCAAAACCGGAACCCCAATCTTCGTTGGTAGGATCCGCGGTTAGAACATCATATTCCCATTTCAGTGACTTAACATATTCCATTGCTGCAATAGCCTCAGGACTATCTACGTTAGCAGCAAACTTTCCATCCTGCTCTGTGGTTAAGGTCGCACCAAATGCCCAAGCAATATTGCTGAAGTGCCAACCGCCTGCATTATCCTTTGCTAATAAGCAAAGGCCGGCCTGACCGGTAGCATCTTTAATCTTCTTAGCAGATTCAGCTAACTCTGTCCAAGTCTTAGGATAAATCGGACGTCCATCTGCATCCACTAATCCTGCTTCTTTGAATAATTCAACATTAATCATTAATCCCAGAGCATATCCATCACGAGGAATACCATAGATTCTTCCATCCTTTGATAATAAGTCCTTAATGGAAGGATTGATCTTGTCTATCCAGCCCCTTGCCTCTAATTCATCAGTAATATCCGCTACATATCCACCGGCAATCAGCTTCTGTGGCTCTGTAAACCAGGATTCAAAGATTGTAGGCAGGTTTCCGGATTCTGCCAACGGAACAAAGGTATCCGTAGCATATTTATAATAAGCTGGAACGACTTCTACATTTGGATGTGATGCATTAAAGGTTTTAACATATCCTTCATGAAGTTCGATATCTGCCGTTAAGGTATCTTCCGGCCAAATACCAAGTGTTAATTGTATATTATCTGCCGCAGCATCTGTTGCTTCTGTTGCTTGCGTAGGAGTAGTACTGTTTGCATCTTCCTGAGATGTTCCCTGCGTAGTCTCTTGTGTATCATCTTTTTTCCCACATGCAATTAGCGTACTCATAACTAATAATGCACATAATAACAGGCTAATAAGTTTTTTAAATTTTTTCATACAATTCTCCTTCTCAAATTTAATACATTTGTCCTGACTCATCCTCCGATATTATCAAGATCAATGCTTTTGTCATTCCAGCTTGGAATTTTCATATGTAACTTTTTAAATTCTACTATTGCTTTCTTGCTTAAGTGCATTTAAACTAAAACTAAGGGTTTCTTTTTTTGTGAAAATAGACGTTGTGGTGACTTCATTCTAACAAAATTGAAACTCTTTTTCTATTATTTGAACCCAAATATTACTTTTCTTTTTCATTATTAAGCTCTCGATTTCTTTCTTAAAACGATGGCTCCTGCTGCAAACCCAATCAAACATAAAACCTCTGCCAATATAATTGTTGTATTTTCACCTGTTTTGGGAACATCCTTTACCGGTTCTTCTGCCTGATTTGTTGTGTCAGCTGCTTCGCTCACTGCAAGAGATGAATTTGCCTCGTCTGATAAAAATACATCTTTGATTGTGTAGGTAACGCTACCACCATCAAGTCCCATAAAGTTTAACCAGCCTAATGTTGTAATGCCCTGATCTGCAACCGGTAACACTGCATCCTGATATTCACCATTCAATGTAACTCCAAGATCTGTGAGATTGAATGTATAGGTATCAGAAACTGCAATTTGTGCTGCTGCAGTATCTCCGCCTTCCGCTTTCACAATAATGTGAAGGTAAGGTGCGTCTGCATTTGAATCACCAAGGTTTAACTGAGTCCAGTTACCCGGCCCGGTGATGGTTCCATCTTTTGCTTCACCGGCATTAATGAATCCCGAGTTCTGAAATGCTCCGTCCTTTACAAGGTAGGTTGTTGCCGCAAATACATTTGCCGTCAACAGCATGGTCAAAACCAACGAAATTACTACTGAAATAATACCTTTCCGCATAAATGAATTTTTCATATAAAATCCTCCTCTCCTTTATTTAGTTTAACGTTAAACTCTACATATGTACTTTTAATTTCTGAATTTTGTTTGTACATTTCGTATAGGTTTTACGTTCAACTTAATATTATCATTTGTTGTAATTTGTGTCAATAGGATTTTTGCTTATTCTGGTTAATTATATTTCTTGATTATAACCTTTGATTGTTAAAATAATGTTTACAGCTTTTCTTTTTATAAATATTTGAGGCAATTTAATTTGTTAATTATTGCGTTAATTAACCGCAATAATTAATCATGTCCAGACTACAAATTGAGATACCCCTTTTGTTGCATATCACAAACAAAAGGGGTATCTCTTCTCTCTATCACAAAATTGTATGCTCTTATTCCATATATAAAGTTCCAAACTTATTCTTCAACATATTCAAACCAATCAAAATCCGCATGCCTATTACATCCTGACATATCCTGGCAGCAAATGCCCACAAAAGCTCCGGTAAAGGTGCCTTCCTTGCAGTACTCATCGGATAAGGTGCTGGCATCCATTACAGGACCGATTGGTATCCAATTCTCTTCACTATCAGAATAGTAAAATTGTAATTGATCATAATCTATTTTTACTTTAAGATAGACCCGGCTCCATCCATCAATGGATATCTCCTCCACCGGCTGGCTTAAGGACATATTTTGAGCTGCAATAATGCCAATGCTTTTACCCATACCCTCATCATAGCTTATCCTTAGATAATAATAATTCTGTCTGTCATAAATACATACCAGTCCCGCCATCTGCTGAAAAGTTTCCGGCTCAAATTCAAGACAAGTGGAAGCAGTATAACGAAAGGACTGCTGCCTTCGGGCTACCAGACTCTGCTTATGGGTTGAAGCAAGAGATTCCTTGCCCTTTAATCTTAGGTAACCCGGACGTTCGGTCAAGGACATCATATCCTCTTTCATGGGAATACGCAGGGTGGCAAAGTGTACATTCAGCTCTTTTGAGTCAAAATTATCCCTCAAGGGCTCTGCATCCCATTTATGCTCCGGCAAATTTGGTGCCGGTATCTTTTCAAACGGCTGATTTCCGCCCTGTGCTAATCGAAGCCATCCTTCTTTGCTCCACTCCATCTTCTGAATTGCTGTTTCTCTTCCAAGGGTACATCTTCCGGTCGTTGGTATGGGACGTCCGCAAAGATGAACCATATACCACTCACCCTTTTGTGTCTCAACGATGCTGGCATGACCTGCTTTCTGAAGCGTTAATAAAGGATTCTGTCTTGAGGTTAGAATGGGATTGTTCGGATCAATCTCATAGGGTCCCTCAAGCTGCTTCGAACGAGCCATGGTTACGGCATGCTGTAGCCCAGTTCCCCCTTCTGCACACAACAGATAGTAATAGTCTCCGTATTTATATAGATGAGGTCCTTCCGTAAACCCGAGATTTGAACCCTTAAAAATATTAACAGGCTTTCCGATGAGCTTTCCTTTTGCTTCCGAATACTCCTGAAGAAGGATTCCTGCAAATTTATTACTTTTCAGCCGATAGTCCCACAGCATATTCACAAGCCACTTTCTTCCGTCATCGTCATGGAATAAGGAAGGGTCGAAGCCGCTGCTATTTAAATAGATCGGATCAGACCATTCTCCATCAATGGAATCAGCTGTCACCAGATAATTATGCGTATCCTTAAAAGCCCAACCCTCCAAAGCCTTTACATCGGTAAAAATCAAATAGAATTTACTGTTACTATAGCTTAAGCAAGGTGCCCATATCCCTCCGGAGGATGGATTGCCCTTCATATTTAACTGAGATATCCTATTTAGCGGATGTGCTATTAATTTCCAATGACACAAATCTTTCGAGTGATGAATCTGTACCCCCGGATACCATTCAAAGGTAGAGGTTGCAATATAATAATCGTCTCCAACTCTTAAAATAGATGGATCCGGATTAAATCCGGGTAAGATGGGATTGGTAATATATCTCATAATACAATACTCCTAACCGCAAGCTCCTCTACCATATTTAAGGCAAGGATATTCCAATTTAAGAAACCACCGTTCATAATCGGCTCCCCGGTAAAAGGGTCATAATACTCATGCAGGCTTCCCGTCTTCTTTAGATCACTGCCTAGCAAATCCAAGGTACGTCTGCACATATCCTTCGCTTCTGTCTCATAACCATAACACAGCAGCCCTTTAAAAGCTGCATAGTTAGCTACCAGCCATATCGGGCCAAGCCAGTTGGAGGGATTATTCGTGACCGACAAATCAAACATCTTTTCATCCTTGGCAAGTGTAGCAATTCCATAAGGGCTAAAAAAGGTTTTCTCATCCGTTAAATGCTTCAACAGCTCTGCTGCCTGCTCCTTAGTTGCAAAGCCTGCATACAGGGGTAGAAAGCCTGACCATACTCTTATTTTAATGGGCAGTGTTTTCCAGAATACCCCTAACCCCTGATGAAACCAGTCAAACTTTCTGGTCTTGATATCCACATCCGCGGAATAGAAGAAGCCATCCCGTTTATCCCAGCATTCTTCCTGAATGGCATGAATTAAATTCTCTCTTTCCACCCCAAAGCTCTTGATCTGATTTGCATCCTCTCCCAGCTTTTGCAGAATTCGAGCTACTGCCTCCAGCTCCATTATCATAAAGCTATTTAGGAAGATATTGGACGTTGAAAATTTCGGTCTTCCGAAGGTAGCGGGATCATTATCCATTCCGATCATGATGTCATCACACCAAACATATAGACCGCAGTGCTCAAAATAATAATTCTTTTTATAGCATTCAAAATACCGACGCAGCTGGGGTGTGAATTCCCTTATCCATTCATAATCCCCTATAAACTCGGAGATTAAGTCAATCTGCTGACACAGAAAGGGCTTATGCATATTCATAAGAACCCCTTCCTTATGCTTGATATTTAAATATGGCTCCGGATCAGTTGCCACCTCAATCATCATAGGTATATAGCCGTCCTCCAGCTGATGATCGAGAAAGTTGAATATATTACCCTTCGCATGCTTTATCAACCGGTCTGTAAAAGCCTCATCCTTTTTCTGCTTTGCATAACAGATCAGTCCGTAAACGGACCAGTAAGTGTCCCAATCCCAGACGTTTCCATCATAGACAGAACCCGGATCGATAAAGGGGTAACGGATAAAGCTTCTGGGTTCTTTAAATACCTTATCTACGTTTTTATCTAAGTATTCTAATAATAAGCTGATATTTTCCTGCATTCTAGTGCCTCCATCCTTGCGCTTCGAGCTTCACTTCTCTTTGCTTAAGCCGGTATGTCTCAGATTCGTCCAATTTATAGAATTACTTGTGAAAAAGGTCTGCCAAGCCTTTGAATATGACATCCTCCTGTTTTCTACCTGACTTATTGTTGCTCCATATTCATTATGCTTTTCCTTAACTAGCCCTTAACCGCGCCGGAGGTCATACCTTCAATTACCTTCTTATTCAAGGCAATATAAATAAACAGCAACGGTATTACGCTCATAGAAACAGAGGCAAAGATGGCACCCCAGTTTTTTGCCCCGAATTCATCCTGGAAATATAATAATCCCGTCTGAATAGTTTTTAGTTTCGAGGAGCTGATAAAGGTCATAGAAAAGATTAAATCATTCCATTTAAAGAAGAACTGTAGTACCAATACTGTAATAATAGCATTTTTCATAAGCGGTACTACGATATGCCACATCATTTTATAAATTCCGCAGCCATCAATAACGGAAGCTTCCATAATCTCTAACGGCAATGATCTCATATACCCCTGCACTAAATAAAAGGACAGAGAAAGACCAAAGGCGATATAGCTTAAGATCAGGGCTAGTCTGGTATCCATAAGGTTCATCTTATTATAGATCTGGAACAGGGGAATTAGCGCTGTGGCTACCGGTACCATGATTCCAAGACCGAATAGACTATCTATGCGCTTCCTCCATTTCCAATCCATCTTCGTCAGGGCAAAGCCTGCGGTTACCGTAAAGTATACGATAAAGACCAGGGAAACAAGAGTGTTAATTAAGCTGTTGACAAAATAAGTGGACATGTGCCCTCTTGTCCAGGCATCGATATAATTCTGAATATAAAAACCGGCATTGAGTGCATAGGCCGGTTTATCCGTCCATTCATACTGCTGCTTCAAGGATGCTGTAAGCAACCAGAACAAGGGATAGATTTCAATCACGCAGATTAGAAAAATTACGATTCTTATTAAGTAGGATTTTACCTTCTTCATATTTATTCCTCCATTCAATCGGTTTTCAGTTATTCTAATGCATCTTAGACAGGCTATAGTTCCTTGCTGTCAAACCTGCGAATAACCCTGGAACCGGCAAAGCAGAGTACAAAGATGAAGATAGCGATAACACTGCCATATCCCATCTTGTTATAGGTAAATGCTACATTATACATATACATGGATAAGGATTTGGTTGCATTTCCGGGTCCTCCGTTGGTCAGCGCTAGTGCTGATTCAAACATTTTTACCGTTCCTGTAAAGCTGAAGATCAGGCAGGCAATGGTAATCGGGCGAAGCAGCGGCATGAGAATTCTGCGAAACAGATTCCATCCATTACAGCCATCGATGCTTGCTGCTTCAATTACATCACCCGGAATATCCAGCAGCGCACCGTAATATATAACTGAGTAAAAGCCCATAGCCACCCAGATGTCCATTGCACTGAGGCAATATAGAGCGGTTGCTTCCTGACCAATCCAGGGCTGCACTAATTTATCCAGGCCGATATTTGCTAATATACTGTTTAGTAACCCATAATTAGGTTGGATTTCATAAATCTTAGCAAATAGCTGGCCTACCGCAACTGTTGGCAATACCACAGGGAAAAATACCAGAGTACGAATGAAGCTCTTGAATTTTTTCAACCAAAAATGAAACATTAAGGACAGCGCCAGTCCTAAACCGACCTGGCCAATCATTACAATTACAATATATCTAACATTTACCCATAAAGCTGCGATAAAGTTTTTATCTTTAACCAATCTGATATAATTTTCAATTCCGGCAAACTCCCATTTTAAACCCGGAGTTCCACTATAAAACGAATAATAAAAGGACCATGCGACCGGAAGGACAACTATAATTGCATATAACACCAATGGTGGAAGTATAAACAATCCAATCGCCTTCTTATTCCCTAAAACCTTGTTCATATGTAACACCTACTTCCGTCTTATTCATATATACACACCCTGCATCACTATTCAGAAAGCTATTTGTAAATCCAGAAACCTTAGCAATTATCTACAACCACTTATCATATAAGAGGAGATGCCGGATGTCTTGCGAGGACGATCCTGGCACCTCCCAAATCAGCATAACACTATTCAGATCAAGCCATAATATAATCAAAATCAAATTACCATTGTATTAAAACTAGTATTCCATGCCTTAGTTACTTACATCATAGGCATCCTGGATGGACTGCATGTATTCCTCCGGTGTCATATCGCTGTTAATCAAGGTCTGAACATTTTCCTGTGCTACTGTAGATACTTCGGAATTCATCTTGGATTCATACCAGGTAAATGCTGACTTTGCACTGTTGATTTTCTCTAATACAAGCTTTGTATATCCGCTCATAGAGCTATCATCTGCTGTATATGTATAGCCTTTTACTGAGCCCATAACATTCATTGCTTCATTACCGATTTCAGCTACAAAATATTTCATGAACCAGCTGGTG
>JAQZBD010000304.1 GCA_029239235.1 Herbinix sp. | reverse complement strand
TTCCCTGCGGCAGCTCTGTAAGACCTTAGGCTTAACCCTGGGTGCTTTTTATGGCTATTTTAAGGGGAAAGAGGCTTTGTTTGAAGCTATTGTCTCTGAACCCGCTGAGGAGATGCTTCGCTATTACAAAGAATGTCATGATAACTATATGAAAAAGGATGCGAAAGAGCAGTTTGACGGTATCGGAGATGAGCCCTCGGATGTACTGATGAAAATGCTGGATTACATGTATGATAATTATGACGAATTCAAATTGCTGTTTTGCAGTGCCGCAGGAACAAAGTATGAGCATTATTTAGAGGAGTTTATTTCTGTAGAAGTGATATCAACCAGACAGTTTCTGGATGTGATGAAAGAGAATGGAATTTTATATGTAGAAATTGACGAGCAGCTTAGTCATAACTTGGCCACCATGCTGTTCAATGGTATGATTGAAGTCTTTAAACATGATATGACCTATGAACATGCCAAGGAGTATGTAACAAAGCTTCGAGTGTTCTATACAGCGGGCTGGATGAAATTGTTTGAAGGGTAATAGCAAATTTTTTACCCAGTGGTTAGTATGTACTAACTGCGCGAATACGAAGAGCATAGAAGAATTATTTTAATTGGGAGGTTAAGAGAATGAGTAACAAAAAGAGTACCATGGATTGGTTGCTTATGTGGGCAAAGCCATACAAGAACACGTATATTTTATCAGTGCTTTTTGCCATAGTTGGCGTCTTTTGCGGTATTGCACCTTATTACGGAATCACCAGAATCATTTTAGGACTGCTTCAAAATAACAGGGAGCTCAGCTATTATTTTCTTTGGATTGGCATCTGTGCAGTTCTTTGGGTTTTCAGGTATCTGTTTCATGGAATTTCAACTTCCTTATCTCACAAATCAACCTTTGCGGTAATAGCTGAAGTGAGAAAGCAGCTTACAGGAAAGCTTGTGCGCTTGCCTATGGGGTATTTGATGGATACACCCTCAGGAACGATAAAGAATATTATTGTCGAGAAGGTGGATAGCATAGAGACCTCATTGGCTCATATACTTCCGGAGATGACAGCGAATCTGTTAGGACCAACTTGCATTATCATTTATCTTTTTGTGATTGATTGGCGAATGGCCTTGATTTCGCTCATTACCGTGCCCATCGGATTTTTCTGCTATGCAGGCATGATGAAGGATTATGAGGTGAAGTTTAAGAACTATGTAGATGCCAA
Organism: Herbinix sp.; assembly: GCA_029239235.1. Classification (GTDB taxonomy): domain Bacteria; phylum Bacillota; class Clostridia; order Lachnospirales; family Lachnospiraceae; genus Mobilitalea. The sequence goes on along the minus strand of JAQZBD010000304.1, from coordinate 3,260 downwards.
TAAGCATCTGAATGCAACAGCCGTGGAATACATTAATGGTATTGAAGTTATCAAAGCCTTTAACCAAAGTGCAGCATCTTATCAAAAGTTCTCGGATGCTGCTAAGAATGCTGCCGACTCGGCAATTAATTGGATGAAGGGAACACAATTTTATTTTGCGGCAGCAATGTCTGTATTTCCGGCGGTCTTAGTAGGAATTTTGCCCTTAGGGTCCTATTTTTATATGAAGGATAGCTTGACAGCGGAAACCTTTATCCTCACGATTATTCTGTCGCTGGGAATTATGACTCCTCTAATTACAGCTATGTCCTATTCGGATGATTTGGGAAAAATAAGGACGGTTATCAACGACATTACCGGGGTACTATTGGAGGAGGATTTAAGCCGTCCGGAGATACCGGTGAAATTAAAGGATTATAACATAGAAATAAATAATTTATCCTTTGCCTATAAGACGACACAGGTCTTAGAAAATGTGAGTTTATCCATTCCAGGGGATTCGGTGACTGCATTCGTGGGACCATCCGGAAGCGGAAAGTCAACCATTGCCAAGCTGATTGCCTCCTTATGGGAAGTGCCGGAAGCAACAGTATTTATCGGAGGAACAGATATTCGCAGAATTCCTCTGGAGCAGCTGAATTCTATGATTGCCTATGTATCGCAGGATAATTACTTATTTAATGATACCGTTAGAAACAATATCCGAATGGGAAATTTATCTGCAACGGATGCAGAGGTAGAAGAGGCAGCGAAGAGAAGTGGTTGTCATGAATTTATCCTACAACTTGAAAAGGGGTATGAAACAATAGCAGGCGGAGCGGGAGGTCATTTATCAGGCGGAGAGAGACAGCGAATTGCTATTGCAAGAGCCATGCTAAAAAATGCACCCATTGTAATCCTGGATGAAGCAACTGCCTATACGGATCCGGAAAATGAAGCGGTAATTCAAAGTGCAGTAGCAAAGCTGGTAAAAGGGAAAACTCTACTGGTGATTGCACACAGACTATCAACTGTGACGGATTCTGACAAGATTGTAGTTGTGAATCATGGAACAATTGAAGCAGAGGGCACACATAATCAATTACTAAATTCCTGTAAATTATATCAGGATATGTGGAATGCACATGTGGAAGCGAAGGATTTCGGGGAGGTAGTGGCATGATAAAAATATTTAAGAAATTCTTTGATTTTTCTGGAAAGCAAAAGAAGCGTTTTTACATCTCTCTAATTGTTTCCTTACTGCATTCCGTCTTTGAAGCTATGCGCATCATGGGTATTGCAGTAGTATTACAGGCGATCATTGAAGATAATATGTCGCCTGCTACCATATGGACCAGCCTCATTATCATGCTGGTTAGCATCGCCGGCTGTGCTTGGACCAAGAATGTCACTACCATGCAGCAGACAATTGCAGGATATACGATGTGTGCAGATAGGCGGGTGGAGATCGGGGAACGAATGAAGTATATGCCCATGGGATATTTTAACAATAATAATTTAGGCCATATTACCTCCATTACCACAAATACCTGTGAAAATCTGCAGGACATTGCTACCCGCGTGATATTAATGTATTTGCAGGGAATGCTCACAACGATAGTAGTTTCTGTGCTGCTGCTATTCTTTGACGTTCGAATTGGATTAGTTACGATTGTGGGTATTCTTGTATTCTTACTGTTGAATCACCAGATGCAGAAGGTATCTCTTAAGATTTCACCAAAGAAAACAAGTGCTGACATTGCACTGGTGGATGCCGTTCTTGAATATGTACAGGGAATCACAGTTGTCAAATCCTATAATTTAGTAAAGCAGGCAAATAAAAAGGTGGATTCTAGCATCGACGAAGCGAACAATATCTGTTACACCTTGGAAAAAAGATTTATACCGTTTATGTGTGCCCAAACGGTACTGTTTAAATTGTTTGCGCTTTTAATGGTTACTCTATCAGTTGTATTTTGCCTTAATGGTACGATGAGCCTGATTAATGCATTGTTAATGATCATATCCTCCTTTATTGTTTATGGACAATTAGAATCAGCTGGGATGTATTCCGCACTGCTTCGTATTGTAGATCAATCCGTCGACCGTATCTCAGAAATTTTTGAAACTCCGGTAATGGATATCAATGGAGCTGAAATACAGCTAGAGAACCATCATATCAAGGCAGAACATGTTACTTTCTCCTATGAGGACAGGAAGATTATTAATGATGTAAGCTTTACAATCCCGGAAAAGACAACAACAGCCATTGTAGGACCCTCCGGAGGCGGAAAGACTACGATCTGTAACTTAATCTCCCGGTTCTGGGATGTGGATGGAGGCTCGATTACCATCGGAGGAAAAAATGTAAAGGATTATACCCTGAATAGTCTTCTATCTCCATTGCCCGTGCCATTTTAAAGGATGCACCGATCATTATTCTGGATGAAGCAACTGCAAATGTGGATCCGGAGAATGAGAAACATCTGCAGGATGCCATTACAGAGCTTACCAAGAACAAGACAATTATTATGATAGCTCATCGATTAAAAACCGTCCGAAATGCGGATCAGATTTTAGTTCTGTCTGGAGGAAGAATCATTCAAAGCGGAAATCATAATGAATTAATTGAGGAAAAGGGGATATATGCAGACTTTGTAAATATGAGAAGTCGTTCCATTGGATGGAAGCTGGGATAGGGTAGAATAGTAAATTGCTGAAAACTTAAGTTACCTGAGAAGATAACTAGACGAGATGCAAAAACCTGTGAATACCTCCATTTATGATGTTCATATCAGGAGTTATTCACAGGTCTTTTAAATAATATTACTAATTTTGCTTTTGATTAAAATAGCTTTTCAAGCATTGATAACTTTCATCACTGATGACATGCTCTATTTTACATGCATCCTTTGCAGCTGTCTCTTCATTTACGCCGGCACTGATCAACAAGTTAGTAATTGTCTGATGGCGGTCATACATTTGTGAGGCTATATCATAGCCCTGTGCTTCCAAGGAAATGTATCCGTTTTCATCCACGTTGATATAACCGTTTTCACGTAGCTTTTTCATAGCTACACTGATACTGGGCTTTGTATAGCCTAGTTCATTAACGATATCGATGGAGCGAACCTGCCCTTTTTGTTGCTTCAGAATAAGAATCATCTCTAAATAATTTTCTGTGGATTCATTTATTTGCACAAAATCACCTCTCCTTCCATTCTATCCTAGATTATAGAAATCTTCAATCATAATTATTGAAATCAGCCCAAATCAATTCG
>JAQZBD010000058.1 GCA_029239235.1 Herbinix sp. | reverse complement strand
CCTATCCTACAAAAGACTAAAATTACAGTAAGCCAGAATACAAGAGCCGCTCGTACCAACGAGCGGCTCTTAAATAGAAATGTTCTATTGATATTAACTAAATATTATACCTCAAATAATAAATCGCCATAAGTAGGAACTGGCCATACATCCTTAGCAACTAAAACTTCCAAAGCATCGATAGGTGCTCTTAAAGCTGCCATTGCAGGGGTAACATCTGACTTGAAGAATTTGGACTGCTCTTCTACTTCTTCAATATCATTAGCCTTAGCAGTAACTGCCTGTAATTTCTTTAATGCAGCCTGTGCTTCTACAAGTAATACAGAGATTTCTTTCAATAAACCAGCCTGTACGCTAACATCAGCATCAGCAACAGCTGCCTTTACTGCATTGATTGAATCTGCAAGCTCTTTTGTATACTTAATAACTGCAGGGATATATTTAGCCGCAGCCATAGAAATCATAGTTTTTGCTTCGATATTAATTGCCTTAGCATAGGCTTCAAACATAACCTCTGCACGGGAATGAAGCTCTGATGCAGTGAAAACCTTGTGCTTCTCAAATAAGGTAACCGCTTTTTCACTAGCAAAAGCAGGAATAGCCTCTACCATGGACTTAATATTAGGAAGTCCTCTCTTCTCTGCTTCTTCTACCCAAGCCTCAGCATAACCATTACCATTGAATACAATTCTCTTATGTTCAGTTAAGGTCTTCTTAATTAAGTCATGAAGAGCAACCTCAAAGTTCTCTGCCTTCTCTAATTCATCAGCAATATCGCTAAGAACATCGGCAACGATAGTGTTAAGTACTGTATTTGCCGTAGCAATTGACATAGAAGATGCAACCATACGGAACTCAAACTTATTTCCGGTAAATGCGAATGGTGATGTACGGTTTCTATCTGTTGCATCCTTCATAAATCCAGGAATTGTCTGAACACCAACGCTTAATTTACCGCCAGTTTTGGAGCTCTTTGCTTCACCGGTTTCGATTAACTGTGTGATAACATCTTCCAGCTGCTCGCCTAAGAATACGGAGATAATAGCCGGAGGAGCCTCATTAGCACCTAATCTGTGATCATTTCCTGGGTTAGCTGCGGATACACGAAGTAAATCTGCATGTAAATCTACTGCTTTTAATACTGCTGCCAGGAATAATAAGAACTGTACATTGTCATGTGGTGTCTTACCAGGATCAAGAAGGTTCTTGCCTGTATCAGTAACAAGTGACCAGTTGTCATGTTTACCGGAACCATTTACACCTGCGAATGGTTTCTCATGAAGTAAACAAGCTAAGCTATGACGATTAGCAACCTTCTTCATGACTTCCATTACTAACTGATTGTGATCGGTAGCAATGTTTGCTGTAGCATAAATAGGAGCTAACTCATGCTGTGCAGGAGCAACTTCATTATGCTGAGTTTTTGCTGTAACGCCTAATTTCCAAAGCTCAACATTCAGTTCCTTCATGTAAGAAGCAACTCTTTCCTTAATGCTGCCAAAATAATGATCATCAAGTTCCTGACCCTTTGGAGGCATTGCACCGAACAAGGTTCTTCCACTGAAGATAAGGTCATCTCTCTTTAAATATTTTGCTTTATCAACCAAGAAGTATTCCTGCTCAGGACCTACAGAAGCACTTACTTTCTTTACTTTATCATGTCCGAATAATTTGAGTACACGCACTGCCTGCGTGTTAACAGCTTCCATGGAACGAAGAAGAGGAGTTTTCATATCCAATGCTTCGCCGGTATAAGAACAGAAAGCGGTAGGGATGCAAAGTGTTACGCCTGCAGCATCTTCTCTTAAGAAAGCCGGTGATGTACAATCCCAAGCTGTATAACCTCTTGCTTCAAAAGTAGCACGAAGACCACCGGATGGGAAGGAGGAAGCATCTGGCTCACCCTTAATTAATTCTTTACCGGAGAACTCCATAATAATTTTACCATCTGAAGTAGGGTTAATAAAGGAATCATGCTTCTCAGCTGTAATACCTGTCATTGGCTGGAACCAGTGTGTATAGTGAGTAGCTCCACGCTCGATAGCCCAGTCCTTCATAGCGTTAGCAACAACTTCAGCTACACTAGGATCAAGATCCTCGCCATTTTCAATTGTCTTCTTAAGCGCTGCATAAGTCTTCTTAGGCAGGCGCTCTACCATTGTTGCATCATTAAATACGTCACTTCCAAAAAGTTCTGTTAATTTCTCTGACATATCATTTCTCCTCTCATGATTATGAAAAAGGTGTCCTCAAGAAAAACCTTCTGAGAACACCTTTGCTCCAAAGATATAAATTAATATATATTATATACCATGTTTCTCTGAAAAAGAAAAGGATTATTTTCGATTTTATTATTTTTTATGAAAATTGACCGAAAGAATTCTCAAATACTAAATACCCTATACGATTTTAATAACCACTATTCCAGATACCATTCGTCCTTTTTACCATCATCATTCGCGTCTTCTGTCTGGGGGGTATACTTCTTTAAAATCTTTTCCATCAACAGGGAGTTTAGCCAAACCAATACCCCCGGAATAACAAGAAGTAAGAAAGGAATAATATAAACGCCCAAAATTGCTGCACCAGTTAATATGATCATGCAGATTGTAGAAGGTAAATGTCTTAATGAAATTATTAATACTGTTTTGATTAATTGACGCAGCGTCACATCAAATCTTGATAGTACCGGATATACATATACCGAAAAACCAAGTGCTAAGATAGTGATTGCAAGATAGACACCAAACATCGCAAATCGTAAAGTGCTACCATCCAAGCCTTTATAGGCAGCCCATAAATCAAACCCTATTATAATATATACAATTGTTAGCAAAACGCCAACGATTGCGCCCTTTTTAAAATTTAATTTAAAGGATCGAAAGAACTCCCGGAATACATATCCACGTTCTCTTCTGATTACCTTTACGGTTGCGTAATACAAAGCGGTACAGGCTGGCCCAATTGTAACAATCGGAATACAAAAAATAATAAATAAGATACTTAAGAATATCACATCACATACCTTACTCAGGAATGAAAAAAAACCATTGTCCAGATTAAATAAATTTCCCATAAATACATCTCCTAAAGCTCGTTTTTTATCATTTTAACATATCAGATGTATTTAAGAAAGTGAAATAATTCTAAAATAAATGAAACACATGGCTAACAGGAAGAAATTGCTGCTAATATTGGAAAACCCTGATTTCCCATTTGATAGGAAGCCAGGGTTTTTGCATCAGGAATCAGCAGGCTGATTCACTTTTCATAACTTTAGAAGCAATCATCTAACAACTGGAAATAAGCTTGTGGATGTTGACAGGTAGGACAGAGGTTAGGCGCTCCATCTCCTTCATGAATATGTCCACAGTTAATACATTTCCAGAATACTTTTCCATCCTTCTTAAATACAGTACCATTCTCGATGTTCTCAAGTAATTTACTGTATCTTTGCTCATGATGTCTTTCAACCTTTGCAATCAGTAAGAAACGAGCTGCAACATCCAAAAAGCCTTCTTCCTTTGCAGTCTGTGCGAATGCAGGATAATCAAGCTCAGCTTCCTCATGCTCACCTTCCGCAGCTGCCTTCAGGTTTGCAACAGTATCTCCATATGCAAATGGATATGTAGCATTGATCTCAACCGGAGCAGGATTCTCACCATCCAAATGTGCCTGTGCCAGCTTTAAGAACACCTTTGCATGCTCTTTCTCATTTTCCGCTGTCTCCAAGAAAATATTTTGGATTTGTTTGTACCCCTCTTTACCGGCAACAGAGGCAAAATAGGTATATCTCATTCTTGCCTGTGATTCACCAGCAAAAGCCTTCATCAAGTTCTCCAGTGTCTTTGTTCCTCTTAAATTTGCCATACGTATTTCCTCCTTTATCATAGTAATAACTGTAGCTAATTACGAAAATATTATTATATTACCATTAACTACAATAACACTCTTTCTAGCTTTATTAGCTGTATATTATAATTTTATTGCAAAAGAGCATCCTTATATAATATACCACAATTTTCATGTGAATGCCAAATAGAAATATTGTTTTTTACTAAATAGAAATACTGTTTTTACCCTTAATTAAGATAGCTTATGTATGAATAAACCGCTTCTTAGCTTTGGTTCGAACCAAGTTGATTTCGGTGGCATAAGTTTGCCGGCATCGGACACCTCAAATAATTCTACGATGGAGGTTGGATACATGGAAAAGGCAACTGTCATATCTTCTTTTACTCTTCTTTCTAATTCCTTTAAGCCACGTATTCCACCAATGAAATCTATTCTTTTATCCACCCTGGGATCTTCAATTCCAAGCAAAGGGCGAAGTAAATAGTCCTGCATTAGTGATACGTCTAAGGATGCCACAGGATCCGTTATTTCTCTGAGGTTTGGTTTCGCTCTCAAGGCATACCACTCATTCTCCAAATACATTCCAAAGGAAGCCTTCTCAGTAGGTTCATAAGGTAAATTACCCACCGAATGCAATACGAAATTCTTCTCCAGACCTGCCAGGAATTCATTCTTTGATAAACCGTTCATCCCCTGTACAGCTCGGTTATAAGGCATAATCATTAATTGATCGTGAGGAAATAAGACAGAAAGGAAATAGTTGAATTCTTCCTGCCCCGTATAATTCGGATTTTCCTGTCGTCTCTTCAAACCAACCTTTACCGCAGAAGCGGCTCTATGATGTCCATCAGCGATATAGATACTGTCAACTTCTTGAAAAGCCTCCTTTATCTCATTAATATCCTTCTCACAATCCATCTTCCACACATTATGCGTAATTCCATCCGGCGCTGTAAATGCATAAAGAGCAGCGTCCTGCTTCACCTTCGCGATGATCTCATTCACCACCGTATGAGCTCGGTATGCCAGGAAAATCGGCCCGGTTTGAGCATTACAAATATCAACATGATTAATACGGTCAATTTCCTTCTCTTCTCTGGTATTTTCATGCTTTTTAATGGTATTGTTCATATAGTCGTCGATTGATGCACAGGCAACCAGCCCGGTCTGAGAACGGCCTTGCATAATCAGTTCATATACATAATAGCTCTCCTTTTCCTCCGTTACATAGGTGCCGTCCGCTATTCCCTGATCCAGGAGCTCCTTCGCCTTCGCGTAAACACGAGTATCATAGGTATCTACCTCATCTGAAAATTCTGTTTCCGCCCGATCAATTCTTAAAAATGACTTTGGCTCACGCTCGATTTCTTGTTTTGCTTCTTTCCTATTAAATACATCGTAAGGTAATGCAGCTACTTTATGTGCCACCTCAGTATTTGGTCTAATACATAAAAACGGTTTTATTGATGCCATCCTCATTCTCCTATCTACTTTGTTCCCCTGTAACCGAATATTGCTATTTATCCCTTACCAAATCCTTTAATTTTCTGCTAAGCATATGTACTTCCTCCAATGAAGAATTAATGTATGCCACCTTAGAATTTTCATCCTCGATAATTGAGAGTATCTCTTCTGTTGATGCAGAATTTTCCTCTGAAATACTGGCAAGATTCGTTATCTGCTCCTGTACCTGAATAAAATTATTGGCTGCAGCTGAAATTTGCTTCATACTGCCTGATAACTCTTTATTTGTAATTTGATAAGTATTTTTGATATCGTTAAAATAGGTCGCAACTTCGCTGATAATTTTAATACCCTCTTCCGCAGCTAATGTTCCTTCCTGTGACATTTTTGATGCTCGATCAGATTTTTCAAAAATCTCGGATGTAACAAGATTGATTTCTTCTATAATATCCTTACTCTGATTTGACAAATTTCGAATCTGCTCCGCTACCACGGCAAAGCCCTTACCCTGTTCCCCTGCTCGAGCTGATTCTATGGACGCATTCAACGCTAGTAGATTCGTTTGACCGGCAATTGTCTTAATACCCTCCAATAACTTATTAATCTCCAGAAGGCTGGTCTTTAGATCATTGACAGTTTCCGCAGAATGATCGATGGTTGTGTTCAAGGTCTTCATATGTTCATTCACATCATTAATTTTATTCCAGCCTGCTTCTACTTTTCCGCTCATTTGATTTGATTTGTGAACTACACCTTCTGAAATAGCAACTGACTTGTTTACTACCTCCAAGGATGATGTCATAGATTCACTGATTTTATTTACTCCTGCTGCTTCTTCCTGAATCGCCAGTGCCATTTGCTGAACAGATTCCAGGATTCCATTACTAGACTCATTAATTCCCTTCATTTGAACGTCGAAATTCTCTATATTTGAATCCAAGGTATCTGCACTGTTTTCAATCGTCTTAACTGTTGCACCAAGCTTTTCTAACAGTCTTCTGGACTCCTTTTCCTGTTCCATTGCCTTTAGTACCAATTCATTTCCCCATTTAGTCAAGAAAAACAGCACGATCAATATACCGTCAACCATGGTTATAATTGTGATAAAACCTTTAAAGTCAGCACCTTGTGATAGCAAATTCTCCGGAACAAAAATATAACTCACAATTAATGCTATGTTATAAATTATTCCAAAGGCAATGATCAGTTCCTTTTTAAAGTACAGTGCGATCATTGCCACAGTGATCAGAAGCATATAATGCTTATTTAAAGTGTAGCCATCTATAAAAATCAAACCAGTAACAGCTATAATAACCATAGTAGGAAAGATTAATCCTTTTACATAGTCATTGAGCGGCAAGCATAAGTTAATAATACAGAGCACTATGGTTGCCCCACCTGCTATTGCAGGCATCTTCACACCCTGCCAGCCCTCTGCCATATATACCTGTATGCATAACAAAGTAATTAAAGAAATGATAATTCCCAAATTAATATGATGTGCTCTCCGATAATTATAACCTATATTATGATTCATGCCAGTATCTCCATTCTTTTCTTATGTTCAATCTACAATTATTGTAACATAAAACTTTAAAATGTCTAATTATAATATTAATCGTAAGAGAAATCACTACTGGATAAAAAATAAATCTTTAAGATAAACATCTAACATGCAGATTATGTATAAATCGGGACATAGTATTTCCTGGCTTCCCTAGAAATGCAATGTCCCGATTAACTTTTATCACTGTTTCATATTATTTATCTGCATTGAAAGAATGCACCCAGAATTATTATTTAACAACTCTAACCTTTAGTACGCCTTTAATAGAGGAAACCTTATTCACAACATCCTCATTTATTTTTGCTTCTACGTCAAGTACGGTATAAGCATATTCACCACGGCTCTTATTAACCATGTCAGCGATATTAATATCTACTGCGGAGAAAGCACCGGTAAACTGAGTAAGCATGTTAGGTATATTCTTATGAAGAATTGCAATACGGCCAGCTGTCTTGCAAATACCAGCATCGCAATTAGGATAATTCACGGAATTCTTAATATTTCCGTTTTCCATATAATCCTTTAACTGCTTTACTGCCATTATGGCACAGTTATCTTCCGATTCCTCAGTAGAAGCTCCAAGGTGAGGAATCGCAATAACGCCTTCCATTTTTGCTGTTTTTTCATTCGGGAAATCAGTTACATATTTTGCAACCTTACCTGATTTTAATGCTACTTCAATATCAGAATCATTTACAAGTAAATCTCTGGCAAAGTTTAAAATCACAACTCCATCCTTCATCTGAGCCAGGGTCTCTGTATTAATCATTTCCTTTGTATTAACGCTAGGATCGGTATCCTCAATTAATGGTGTGTGAACTGTAATGTAATCGCACTGTTTGTAGATTTCTTCTCTGGTTTTTACATGTACAATATCACGGGATAAATTCCAGGCACTATCCACGGAGATAAATGGATCATATCCGTAAACCTGCATACCAAGGCGGTTTGCAGCATTGGCAACCAACACACCAATGGCACCAAGACCAATAACACCAAGCTTTTTGCCGAGGATCTCTTTACCGGCAAATTTTCCTTTTCCCTTTTCTACCAATTTAGCGACGCCGGTTTCCCCCTTAATAGAGTCAACCCATTCAACACCGCCGATAATATCACGGGATGCTAACATAAGACCTGCAATTACTAATTCCTTAACACCGTTGGCATTTGCACCAGGGGTATTAAATACTACAATCCCTTGTTCCGCACATTTGTCCAGAGGAATATTGTTAACACCGGCTCCTGCTCTTGCAACAGCCTTCAAATTTGGACTAAACTCCATGTCATGCATCGCAGCACTTCTAACCAGAACCACTTCTGCATCATTTATATTTTCAACCTTTTCATACTGTTCGGTAAAAATATTCAAACCGATATCAGCAATTGGATTCAGACAATTATAATTCATGAATATCCCCTTTCGGCATCTAACTATTTTGTATTCTCAGCTTCGAACTTCTTCATAAACTCTACCAGCTTCTCTACGCCCTCTATTGGCATAGCATTATAGATGGATGCTCTCATACCACCAACACTTCTATGACCCTTTAAATTAACAAAGCCTGCTGCTTTTGCTTCTTTTACAAATTTATTATCCAGTTCTTCATCGCCGGTCACGAATGGTACATTCATTAAGGAACGATCTTCTTTTACTACTGTGCCGCTGAACATCTTACTCTGGTCAAGAAAATCATAAAGGATAGCCGCTTTCTTCTCATTGTGCTCCTTCATCGCTGTTAAGCCGCCCATATTTTTAATCCATTTAAATACCTTGCCACAGATATAGATACCATAGGCCGGAGGTGTATTATATAAAGATTTTTCGTCAGCATGAATTTTATACTTCATCATGGTAGGAGTTCCCGGGAGTGTATCTTCAGTAATTAAGTCTTCACGGATAATTACGATTACAACTCCGGCGGGTCCGATATTCTTTTGTACACCACCATAAATAACACCGTATTTTTCCACATCTACGGGCTCAGATAAGAAACAGGAGGATACGTCAGCAACTAAAGTTTTACCTTTTGTGTTAGGAAGAGTCTTAAACTTTGTTCCGTAGATTGTATTGTTTTCACAGATATATACATAATCTGCATTCTCAGAGATAGGAAGATCAGAACAATCAGGAATATAGGAGAATGTCTTATCCGCGGAGGATGCGATTGCATTCGCTGTACCATAAAGCTTCGCTTCCTGATAAGCCTTTTTAGCCCATTGTCCGGTGATAATATAATCTGCTACTTTGTTCTTCATTAAATTCATTGGAACTGCAGCAAATTGGAGTGATGCACCGCCCTGTAAGAAAAGCACCTTGTAATTATCAGGAATATTAATTAAATCCCTTAAGTCCTTTTCAGCGTCCTGGATAATTGCCTCATACTCTTTGGATCTGTGGCTCATTTCCATAACGGACATTCCGGTTCCTCTGTAATCAAGCATCTCATCTGCTGCTTCCTGCAATACTTCAACCGGTAACATAGCCGGCCCTGCTGAAAAATTAAAAATTCTTCCCACTTTATCTTCCTCCTTAAAACCTTCCTTTATAGTAATGCAAAACTTTATTGTGGTAAAGTTATAAACTTAATTATATGGCTGTGTTATTTTTTTGTCAATACAGTTCTCGTTATAATCTGTATAAGACTATCTAATAATGCGGACTTCCGCAGACGCAGAAGTCCGCATTATTACTTACCTCTTAAATCGATTGCAGCTATATACTAGCTACAAATATATTCCAATTATCACAAAGAATTACTTCCGATTCTTTAGATCTTCCTCAGAAAATACCTCTTCAATTGCAGCTCCGGGAGCAACCATTGGCCATACCTTATCGTCGCTGTCAATTATACATTCAATCAGTACCGGCTCTTTTAATGCAATTGCTTCCTTAATTACAGACTCAACTTCCTCTTTCTTCGTAATTCTAAAGGCTTTTGCACCGAGAGCTTCGGCCACCTTTACAAAATCCACCTTGTCACTTAAATTGGTATTCGAATATCGCTGATCATAGAACAAGGTCTGCCACTGACGTACCATACCCAGAACATGGTTATTAAATACCATTTCAATGATCGGAATATCATAACGAGTCGCTGTTGCCAGCTCATGCATATTCATACGAAAGCAACCATCACCTGCGATATTGACAACCGTTTTATCCGGCATGCCTACCTTTGCTCCAATACAGGCACCAAGTCCATAGCCCATTGTACCTAAGCCTCCAGAGGTAAGAAAGGTTCTGGGCAGCTTATAATTAAAGTACTGAGCTGACCACATCTGATGCTGACCAACCTCTGTCGTGATGATAGCATCACCGTTCGTTATTTCATACAGTTTCTCTAGGATATATGGTCCGGTTAAAATATCTTTATTATATTTTAAAGGATGCTTTTTCTTAAGATCTTCTACATGCTCTACCCATTCTTTATGATTCTGCTGAGATACGCGTTCGTTGAGAATCTTTAATACCTCTTTGATATCTCCGATAACACTATAATGAGTTTTTACATTTTTATTAATTTCAGCCGGGTCAATATCAATATGAAGAACCTTAGCATTTTTAGCAAACTTTTTCGCATTGCCTGTTACACGGTCAGAAAATCTTGCACCAACCGTAATCAGTAAATCACATTCTGTTACACCAAGATTGGAAGCCTTAGTACCGTGCATACCCAGCATACCGGAATAACGCTCATCCGTTCCGTCAAAGGCTCCTTTCCCCATCAGTGTATCACAAACAGGAGCATCCACCTTCTCTACAAATTCCTTTAATTCATCATGAGCTTCTGATATAACTGCTCCGCCGCCAACAAAAATAAATGGCTTTTTCGAATGCTTAATTAACTCAATCGCACTATGAATATCTTCTTCTGTTATATCCTCTGTAGATCTAGTAATCGCTTCCGGTACTGCCGGAGTATATTTTGCTTTAGCAGCTGTTACATCCTTTGTGATATCCACTAACACCGGTCCTGGTCTGTCAGATTTAGCAATCTTGAAGGCCTTGCGAATCGTATCTGCTAACTTTGTAACATCCTTTACGATATAGTTGTGCTTTGTTATTGGCATGGTCACACCTGCGATGTCAATCTCCTGAAAGGAATCTCTGCCTAAAAGGTTAACTGCTACATTGGCAGTGATAGCTACCAGCGGTACACTATCCATGTAAGCTGTTGCGATACCTGTTACCAGATTTGTTGATCCTGGACCGGAGGTTGCAAGGCATACTCCAACCTTACCTGTAGCTCTTGCATATCCATCTGCAGCATGGGATGCCCCCTGCTCATGGGATGTCAGGATATGTCTGATTTCATGGCTATGTTTGTATAATTCATCATATATATTTAAAATCGTTCCGCCGGGATATCCGAACACGGTATCAACGCCCTGCTCTTTTAAACATTCTATTACAATTTGGGATCCTGTTAATTCCATCAATACCTCCATTTCTACTCAGCGATAGCATTCTCTTAATTTATTTTAATTGTTAAAATTTATTTTACCTTAGGAACTTCTAAGATAGCTCCTCTGTTGCCGCTTGTAACCATCGTTACATAACGTGACAGATAGCCTGTGGTAATCTTAGGTTCACGCGGCTGCCACTTCGCTCTTCGCGCTTCAAGCTCCTCGTCAGAAATGACAAAGTTCAGGGTATTCGCATTAATATCGATCTGAATGGTATCTCCTTCTTCTACAAGGGCAATATTACCGCCAACCGCTGCCTCCGGTGATACATGACCAATACAGGCACCTCTGGAGGCTCCGGAGAAACGTCCGTCTGTAATTAAAGCTACGGATGAACCAAGACCCATACCCATAATCGCACTGGTAGGGTTAAGCATCTCTCTCATACCTGGTCCGCCCTTTGGTCCTTCATAACGGATAACCACTACGTCGCCTGATACGATCTTACCGCCTCTAATTGCAGCGATTGCATCTTCCTCACAATCGAATACTCTTGCGGGTCCTTCATGCTTTAGCATCTCCGGTGCCACAGCAGAACGCTTCACAACACCGGTATCCGGTGCCAGATTACCCTTAAGAACTGCAATACCGCCGCTTTCACTAAAGGGATTATCAATCGGTCTGATTACATCAGGATCAAGATTCTTACAGTTTTTAATATTTTCACCGACTGTCTTACCGGTTGCTGTAATTAAGTCAAGATTTAAAAGGTTCTTTTTACTTAATTCATTCATAACGGCATATACACCGCCTGCCTCATTCAAATCTTCCATATAAGTATGCCCCGCTGGTGCAAGGTGACAGAGGTTTGGTGTCTTAGCACTTACTTCATTTGCAATATCTATATTTAATTCAAATCCACATTCATGAGCAATTGCCGGCAAATGCAGCATTGTATTAGTAGAACATCCAAGAGCCATATCTACCGCAAGAGAATTCATAAACGCTTCTTTCGTCATGATATCTTTTGGCTTGATATCCTTCTCCAGTAATTCCATAATCTTCATACCGGCATGCTTAGCCAGACGAATTCTCTCGGAATATACTGCCGGAATAGTACCGTTACCTTGTAAGCCCATACCAATGGCTTCCGTTAAACAGTTCATGGAATTAGCTGTATACATCCCGGAACAGGAACCACAGGTAGCACAGACTTTATTCTCATACTCCTCTACTTCCTCTTCTGTCATATTTCCGGCTGCATAGGCACCTACTGCTTCAAACATGGAGGATAAGCTGGATTTCTGTCCGTTAATTTTTCCTGCCAGCATTGGACCGCCGCTTACAAATATAGTAGGAATATTCACTCTGGCTGCTGCCATTAACAATCCAGGTACATTCTTATCACAGTTTGGTACCATAACAAGTGCGTCAAATTGATGAGCCATCGCCATTGCTTCCGTTGAGTCTGCAATTAAGTCTCTGGTCACTAAGGAGTATTTCATACCCTGATGACCCATTGCGATACCATCGCAAACAGCGATTGCAGGAAATACCATTGGTGTTCCTCCTGCCATAGCGACGCCTAGCTTGACGGCATCAACAATTTTATCCAGGTTCATATGACCGGGAACTATTTCATTATAAGAACTCACAATACCAATGAGTGGTTTCCTCATCTCTTCCTTTGTCAGCCCCAGCGCATTAAACAGCGATCTATGTGGAGCCTGCGATATACCGGTTTTTACTGCGTCACTTCTCATCCTTTAACCACCTTTTCTTCCTATTATAATTATACACCGAAGAATATGCTGCGCATGTTCCCGGTGCCTGCCCTTAGGGCAAAATTTCCTGAGCGCCCCCACAGCATTGTAATTAAATTTACCGCTGTCTGACTTTATCTATTACGCTCTTTTAAGTTATCCCACCTTCGGGACACAACATCACCTTAAAGTAGTAAAGTTTATGATAAAGTATTTCTCCGCAAAAATCAATGTTTTATTTCAAAATCAGCATGGAAGATTTTCCACTATAACCTATATTTATACGTACTATGAACAGAGAGTATAGTACTCTTAAAACATCATTTTTTCGGCTATATGTATTACATTTTTTTACTTTTCACCGCTTTAATTAGTAGTCGTTCAACCCCAAATAATTTCCAAGATCTTTCGCCACAATTTTACATTATTTTATGACGGTAAATTTTATGTAAAGTCCGTGTAAAATTTGGTTAAAATATGCGAAGAACATGTAAAAATCACGTAAATTTCATTTAAAATATGATTGCTAATGACTTCTATTCGTGATAAGATTTTAATGATTGGTTACAAAGTAGTAACAAAAAATTTAATATTGAGTTTTAGGAGGCGCAATTATGACAATTACTTTAGCTGAATTTCTACATCAGCTGACATCAAACCCGGCCTTATTTATAACGGTTGTATTGGTGCTCGGAGTTATTTTGGTAAATGGCTGGACAGATGCACCAAATGCCATCGCTACCTGTGTTTCTACCCGATCCATCAGCCCCAAAAATGCCATTATTATGGCAGCAATCTTTAACTTCTTAGGCGTACTTGTAATGACTATGGTTAATAATTCAGTTGCTATGACTATTTATAAAATGGTCGATTTTGGCAATAATCCAAAAAATGCCTTAGTTGCTTTATGTGCAGCATTATTTGCAATTGTTGTGTGGGCAACGGCTGCCTGGGCTTTCGGTATTCCTACCAGTGAATCCCATGCATTAATCGCCGGTATTACAGGCGCTGCCTTAGCACTTCAAGGTGGACAGGGCATCAACGGCGCTGAATGGATCAAGGTTGTATATGGTTTATTCTTATCCACTATTTTAGGCTTTGGATCAGGTTTTGTAATTACAAAGATCATAGGTTTCATATGCAAGAGTATGGATCGCCGTAAGACAGGTGCATTCTTCCAAAAAGGACAGGTTGTTGGCGGTGCTGCAATGGCTTTCATGCACGGTGCTCAGGACGGTCAAAAGTTTATGGGTGTATTCCTATTAGGCGTATTTCTTGCTAAAGGCCAGGGAAACGTAACTAACTTCAGTATCCCAATCTGGCTTATGGTTTTATGTTCAGCAGTTATGGCTTTAGGAACCTCAATCGGCGGCTACAAGATTATTAAAACTGTCGGCATGGGTATGGTTAAATTAGGTACCTTCCAAGGTTTCTCAGCAGATTTAGCAGCTACCTTCTGTTTATGGCTTGCCTCTACAACCGGTATACCGGTTAGTACAACCCATACCAAAACAACTGCAATCATGGGTGTAGGAGCTGCAAAAAGAGTTTCCAGCGTTAATTGGAGCGTCGTGAAAGAAATGATTTACGCATGGGTCTTAACATTCCCGGGCTGTGGTTTGTTAGGCTATGTAATGGCATATATATTTATGAAATTATTTTAAATAAGGAAGGAAGTTTAACCTAATGAAAAGAAATGACTATAATTACTTTGATGCATTTGCAGATTTATCAAAATATTCTTACAAATTAGCAGTATCCTTACATGAAACCTTTACTAACTTTGATCCGAAACATATTACAGAAAGAGTAAAGGCAGCTCACGACATTGAACATAGTGCGGATCTTGCAAAGCATGAAATCATGAACCGTTTAGTAAAGGAATTCCTTCCTCCAATTGAGCGTGAGGATATCACCTCCTTAACTCAGGAAATTGATGATGTAACTGACTCTGTAGAGGACGTTTTAATTTATATTGATATGTTTAATATTCAAACCATCCGTCCAGAGGTTTTAAAGTTTACTGATCTGATTGCAAAATGTTGTAAAGCAATGGATGAGGCTTTAACTGAATTTAAAAGCTTTAAAAATTCCAAAAAATTGCGTGATAAAATTATAGAAATCAATCACTTAGAGGAAGAAGGAGATGCACTTTATGTAGATACAATGCGTAACCTGTTCCATACCTCTAAAGATCCGATTGAATTGATGTGTTGGACAGAAGTTCTGCACCGCTTAGAAAAATGTTGTGATAATTGCGAAGATGTTGCAAATATTATTGAAAGTATTGTTATGAAGAACTCCTAATTAGCCGATAATTACTTATGAGAAATTCTAGTAGGAAAGGCATGGTTAATCATGAATCTTGAAAAGCAGAGAGCATTTATTATTCATTTTATTTATTTCGCATTATTATTATTGTTAGTATATGTGGGGATCAAGTTCTGTCTTCCCTTATTAATGCCTTTCGTGGTTGGTATGATTATCGCGGTATCCTTTCGTAGATTAATTGACTTAATAGAGAAAAAGACCCATATTAAACGGGTTTTTATCTCTATTTTTATTCTTATAGCCTTTTATGGTTTAATTATATTGTTAATAAGTCTCATTGGTGTAAAGCTATCTAATTTCATCAGTTCTTTATTCTATGGACTACCCGCTTTATATAATGATACCATCATACCGGCAGTACAAAAGGTGACAACTGATTTATCAAATGATTTTCCAGGCGTTAAAGGCTACCTTGATAATTTCATGCTTAATATCGGCGATTCCGTCTCAAAATTCATCACAACTGCTTCTTCTACGGTTGGAGGTGCAATCTATGGTCTAGCCGGACAGGTTCCAAGCTTGCTTATCAAATTGATATTTACAATTGTAGCATCCTTCTTCTTTACCATTGATTATTACAAAATTACTCGGTTCATCATTAAGCAATTTAGGGGCGAACGCCGGGAAATGATCTTAAAGCTCAAAGATAACGGTATTGGTACCTTAGGTAAATTTATTAGAGCCTATGCTTTAATTATCTCAATTACCTTCCTCGAATTGTCTATAGGTTTTTGGATTCTAGGTATTCCTACCCCCTTCCTATTCGGAGCCGTCGTTGCAATTATTGACGTATTGCCGATTTTGGGAACCGGTGCCGTATTACTACCTTGGTCAATCATAGCCTTTATCATAGGTAATACGAAGCTGGGAATCGGTATGTTAATCCTTTATATCATTATTACAGCTGTACGCCAAACCGTTGAACCGAAAATTGTTGGTCAGCAAATTGGATTACATCCAATCCTTACCTTGTTATTGATGTATGTAGGTGCACAGTTAATGGGAGTTCTCGGTTTATTCATCCTCCCTATTTTAGCAACACTACTTGTTAAGTTAAATGACGAAGGAACCATCCATTTATTTAAAAAGTAGAGATACTACAAGGTTAATTTAAGTAATTCTATCTGAAAGCATAGCCTTAAAGATATTTCTTTTTCCAAAAAAATAAGCTGTTTCATAACTTCAGCTTTTTGTGTACCTCACAAAAATCAAGAAGAATGAAACAGCTTATATTAATTAATAAACCTTATCTTTTGGTGCAAATGTTGCACAATCTGTCTGATCAGATTGTTTTGCATTTCTAGGCTCTACATGGATTTGTTCTGCTGAACAGTGATCACCGTTCATATAATATTCACAAGTATTTACGATACATCTAATTCCTTCATTCGGTTTATCCATTTTTCTAATAGACATGTTGTTTTCCTCCATTTCACTAATTCATACAGCAACTCATATTGCTCTATTATTGTTGACAGAAGGAAACTGAAAAATTCTTATAATATTTTTGTATTTAATCCATAAATTGCATCATAATACCATCTGCCATTACATCTGCCATCTCAAGTGCTTGATCCTCTATGTCATCAAAGCCTTGGATACTTTCTTCATAATTGCCCGATAGCATATCCGCAACATTTTTGCTAAGCAAATCCAAATGCTCTTCTAACATTGCGTTCCAATCTTCCTCATTCCACTCAGAATTAATGCTTGCAAGGAAATCCGCCATCTCTTCTGCATTTTGTCGCCATCTTTGATCTGCATCTGAAACATCATTGCTATTACCTGCTTTTGCTGCGCGCACTAACTCGGCTGCAATCATCAAGTGCTGTGTTAATAAATTGGCAAAGTTTTTTGCAACTTCATCACCATAGAATGGCTGCAAAGCCGCTGCAAAATCCAAAGGATTTCTTAATAATCTTTGCAAAATCAAATCCGTTTCCGGTAAATCATGAACCAAACCCATTACTGCCATTCTCGTCCATACAACATGCTGCTCCCAGAGCTTACGAAAATCATTTACCAGCTCTTCTACATTCGCATCAACCATATTATCATAGCCATTTTCTTCGCTCATAACATCACGATCATTCATATCATCGTAATCGTTATCATCATAATCATCATAGCCATTATCATCGTTATCGTCATAATCATTCTGGTTATTCATACCACTTCCCTGGTTCATGCCGCTTCGACCGGGCATTCCAGTTCCGCCAGTCATTCCGCTTCCACCTGGCATTCTGCTTCCGTCTGGCATTCCTGTTCCACCTGGCATTCCTGTTCCACCTGGCATTCCTGTTCCACCTGGCATCCCACTTCCACCTGGCATTACAGCTCCACCTGGCATTACAGTTCTGCCTGGCATTCCTGTTCCACCTGGCATTCCGCTTCCACCTGGCATTCCTGTTCCACCTGGCATCCCACTTCCGCCTGGCATTCCTGTTCCACCTGGCATTCCGCTTCCACCTGGCATTCCTGTTCCACCTGGCATCCCACTTCCACCTGGCATTCCTGTTCTTCCTGGCATTCCTGTTCCACCTGGCATTCCGCTTCCACCTGGCGTTCCTGTTCCACCTGGCATTCCGCTTCCACCTGGCGTTCCTGTTCCACCAGTCGTTCCGCTTCCGCTTGGCATTCCTGTTCTTCCAGTCGTTCCGCTTCCGCCTGGCATTCCTGTTCTTCCTGGCATTCCTGTTCCACCTGGCATTCCACTTCCACCTGGCGTTCCTGTTCCGCCAGTCGTTCCTGTTCCGCCTGGCATTCCTGTTCTTCCTGGCATTCCTGTTCCACCAGTCGTTCCTCTTCCGCTAGGCATTCCTGTTTCTCCAGGCATTCCTGTTCTTCCTGGCATTCCGCTTCCGGCTGGCATTCCTGTTCCACCAGTCATTCCTGTTCCACCAGTCATTCCTGTTCCACCAGTCATTCCT
>JAQZBD010000303.1 GCA_029239235.1 Herbinix sp. | reverse complement strand
CGTGTCGGATTGCCTGGAAATTTCTTATCTGTTACATTGGGATCATCTTCAAATTCCCCCATTGGTTCAACAACATAAACACGTTCACTTCCATCTCCTCTTGCTAATGCAGCAGCAAGTCCCGCACCATTTACATTGGCAGTGAAATAAATGTGATTCATTTTGAGTTCAGGTTTATAATTCGAATTCCCACCAGCTGTCAGCATTTCGCCAACCTGCAAATCTGCTTTTGTTCCATGATAAAAGGGACCATTGACAGAATTTTTCAGCTTACTCGAATTGGATAATTCATAATTCCTACTTGCCTTCTCAAAGTCACCCAAGTCTTCAAAGCATGTGGCAATGTTTGAATATAATGATGGCAACGCACTTATAACCGTATCATTATTTACTTTTAACGCAAGCTGCAAAGCCTCTTCTAACCATCTTAATCTATCTAAACTATTTTTTTGTTGCCGGCTAACATAATAAGCTGCATAAAATCTTTCAAAATCGTCTGTTGCTTCACTCCAGGCTTTATGAAACAGCAAAGCTGCTTCTTCTAGCTTTCCGTTTTCCTCCATAACCATACCCTGAAGACAGAATTGAATAATATTATTGTTTGGGTCGAATTGAACATTCATCCTATATTACCTCTTTCTTATTGAATGATTAGCTGAATTTATAAACGATTCCGCTTTACCTCTTGGAGAGGAATCTTTATATAATCTTAATACCATGGGAGAAATCTTAATACTATCTTAATATTGCACATGTTATACTACCACGTGGGCATCTACTGAGCAAGATGCTCAATAACCGGATGGAACAAATATTTTACAAAAGGAGTTACAAAACAGTGGTTTCAACAAAAAAATCTAGCATAACCAAATTCACACTTGGAGGTATTCTGGTAACATTAGGCATCGTATACGGAGATATTGGTACTTCACCGTTATACGTAATGAAATCGGTTCTTCAAGGGAACGGAGGGTTAGAAAGCGTATCAGAAAATTTTATTCTTGGAACTTTATCATTGGTTTTTTGGACACTTACTATTTTAACAACCATAAAATATGTTTTTATAACACTAAAAGCTGATAATAAAGGAGAAGGTGGTATTTTCTCACTTTTTACCCTTATCAGAAACCGTTCCAAATGGCTGGTCATTCCTGCAATGATTGGCGGATCTGCCTTACTAGCTGACGGAATGTTGACACCCGCGGTTACAGTTACATCAGCCGTTGAAGGGCTAAAACTGCTTCCGGTTTTTAAAGACTTTTTCGGAGACAGCCAGCGTAATATCGTTATTCTCGTTATTATTATAATCTGTACCTTGTTTGCTATTCAACGCAGCGGAACAGAATTTATCGGAAAACTGTATGGTCCTATTATGTTTTTATGGTTCAGTAGTTTAGCTGCTTTTGGAATTATAAATCTCGCAAGTAATCCTTCCTTGTTACGTGCATTGTCACCATATTATGCTGTTACTATCCTGTTTAGTAATGACAATAAACTTGGTTTTTTTATATTGGGCGGCATATTTTTATGTTCAACTGGTGCTGAAGCCCTCTACTCAGATCTTGGTCATGTAGGAAGAAAAAATATTTATCTCACATGGCCCTTTGTTAAGTTATGTTTGTTACTTAACTACTTTGGTCAAGGGGCGTGGATTTTATCTGCAAAAAGCAGCACCTCCCATACCATAGCGGGGAATGTCAATCCTTTTTATCAGATGATTCCATCAGGATTATTAATATACGGTATCGTAATCTCTACACTTGCTGCTATTATAGCTTCTCAGGCTTTGATTTCGGGTTCCTTTACGATTGTATCAGAAGCAATTAAACTAAATCTATTTCCAAGACTACATACATTATATCCATCCTCTTTAAAGGGACAACTTTACATTCCCGCATTTAATAGAATATTATGCATTGCCTGTATCGGAATTGTTCTTTACTTTCAAAGTTCCGATAAAATGGAAGCAGCATACGGTCTTGCCATCACGGTTACCATGCTTATGACAACAATTCTGCTATATAACTATATGCGGAAGAAAAAAGTACCCATTATACTCGCACTCATCATGCTTATTTTCTTTATGGCTTTTGAAACTTCTTTCTTCCTGGCAAACATTATTAAGTTCTTCCATGGTGGATTCGTTGCGGTAATTATCGCAATTTCAATATTGTTCATCATGTATATCTGGGATAGATCGCATATCATAAAGATGCGTTTTCGCGAAGTTGTACCGATTGAAAATTATATTAATCAATTAAGTAAATTACGCCACGACCCAGATATCCCGAAATACGCAAGTAATCTTGTGTGCTTGACTAATTGCCCCAACACAAAAGAAGTAGAACGTAAAATAATGTACTTTCTATTAGACAAAAGACCGAAAAGAGCTGATGTTTACTGGTTTGTGAATGTTTATGTAACAGATGAGCCTTATCAGGCAGACTATGTAGTTGAAAATTACAATACATCCTTTATAGTTAATATACAGATAAATCTCGGTTTCCGAATCGAGCAGAATCTCAATGTATTTTTACGGCAGATATCAACAGAAATGGTGAATAATAAGGAAATAGACAATCAATCCAATGCTTATTCTATTATACCTGACCGCAAATTGGGGGACTTTCGATTTGTATTTATTGAAGAAGTGCTATCCAATCAATCATCTCTCTCAGACTGGGATTCTTTTCTGTTAAGAACAAAGTTTTTGATACAGAAGTTCACGGTTTCTCCATCAAATTGGTTTGGGCTTGATACTAGTGATGTATATATTGAAAAGGTTCCAATGATTCTTGGACATTCTAACCGGACTGTTTTAAAAAGAAGTTCTAAAACTCCTAGTGAAGAGCATTGAGAGGATCTCAGGTATAGCATAACTAGCACCTATACACACTATAAAATATCCCTCGATACGTTTCCACGAACACGTATCGAGGGGTAAAATTTCTTTTCTAATGATTCCATAACTTTAATTGCCTTTTCATTGATACTACGGTATTCCGGGTTTTTATCATAAAAAAATTGATCCCGGTCAAGATCAGCATAATATAGCTTTTTAAGTATTGTCTCTATTATGTTTTATTCCTTTCATCACAATTAACTAGTTTTCTTTTCTCTTTCATCATAAAATTTAATAACATTAATATTATTTTGAAACATTGTAAAGTAGTAACTTGTAAGTAAATTATTATATCTACTCAGAGATGAAAATCGGAAAATACATGTTTCAATCCTTATTTGAATCTGTGTGATACTAAAGATTTGGATATTTAAAAACATGGTGCTAATACTATATAAACTAACTATTCCGTATCATTCGTATCCCCTTTCTGACCAAAATTTGCTTTTATTATAATTGATCTTCATGATTTCAACAAAATTCTTAAATGTTCTTTATTAGAACATAATTTCATCAATTTGAGATAAAATGGTTTTGTTCCAATAAAGAACAGAGGTAAATAATTATGAAAATAGTTTTAGATTCCGAAGATCGCAATGTTATAGGTTACCGAATAAAATCAGCAAGATTAGGCTGTAAAATAACTCAGAAAGAGTTATCCGTAAAGCTTGAAACTTTAGCCGTTTATATAGATAGAGCAAGTATTTCTAAACTTGAACAGAAAAAGAGAATTGTAACTGATATAGAAATTTTAGCTCTGTCAAAAATATTAAATGTTTGCCAAAATAGTAAATAGCTATTATAAGTGCTTCAAATGCCCAATTCCAACTTTTATAATCTGCCACATACTTAATAGCCAACCTTTTACAATCGCAGAAGGTTGGCTGTTTTTATAGACACTGACTTATTAGCGGTTACTAATCATTAATTGTTTAGCTGTCCTCAAAAAATTATAAGAATCGAGCCAAGAAGCACAATTTTCGACTCGATTTTTTCTCTTTTTAAAACGTTAAATATAACGTTTGATAATTTTTCCAGCACTTAAGCATAGTAATTATTCTTTCATTAATATAAATAAGCTGAGTGGAATAGTCGGTTAATACAGTTTGACCGTCCTTATCTACGGTTATGTACTTAGGGTGGTTAAAACAAAAGTGAGAATCTACAAATAGATAGTTTCCACTCTCCAGTTTCTTCTTTAATTCTGGCTTAAATGCACATTCAACTAATGCATTCTTGATACTGATGGAAAATGTGGTTGCCAAAGCTTTTGCAAAATTAGATAAAGTTGAAAGAATAAAAAATTTAAAAGATGTGACAGCAAGTTATAAGTACTTAAAAGTAATGGCAAAGGGTACAGGCCTAGAAGTTCATCATTTAATAGAAAAGAGATATGCTAACACGATAGAACTTAAGGCAAATGATATATTATCTATTGCGATTGACAAAAAAACCCATGATAAAATAACCAAGTTGTTTCGAAAAAAAAATAGGGTACAATGTAATTGATGTATTTAATAATGACCTTTTAACAGGTAATGCAACTCCACAGGATATTTGGAATGCAACAAAAGAAGTATATGAAGAACTAGGTATGAAGAAATATATACCCTTATTATGGGATCAAGTGAAAAATAATGGACTGAAAATAAATTATTAAGGAGGTACCATGAGAAAACGGGCTACAATTGTTATTACTGCAGATCCTGATATTCTAGAGGAAATATATGATAAAACTAATACTGATGCAACGGAAATCAATATCGTAGCTAATATGCTGAGAGTTAGAATATATCAAGATACCAAAGGGTATCAAATTCTAATGGACACAATATTAAGGAAATCATTAAGATATACGTTTGCAGAAGGCAGAGAATATACAAAAGACGAGTATAAGAAAGCAAAATATTTTCACTGTGAAGTAATGTATCCGTGGGAGCATGATCCTAAAAATGCAGAAGAATATGGAACAGAGTATACACGCATTAACGCATGTCCGCGATGTGGATTTGGTAAAGAACAAACTTCTGATCTTATAATTAATACAAAAAAAATGAAAAAGTACCAATTTGCCCAAATCATTCCGGAATTCTTAATAACTGAGAATGTAAGGCAGATTATCGAAGATAATAATCTTAGTGGTTGTGATTTTAAGCCGGTAAAGGATTTTAAAGGTCGGACAGAACCCATTTTGTATCAGCTAATTATAAACAATATTCTACCCCGGATGGACAAAGATGTTAAATTTGAAATATGGGAAGCTGCTTATTGTCCAGAATGTGATACCAATGGTAAATTTCTTAGGTCAGAAATTGTATACAAGTCCCAGGATTTGACGGAAGCTCAAGATTTCAACTTAACTTATGAATATATAGGTCAAGCCAATTATTTAGGAAGGCATCTTATTGTTAGCGCTAAAGTAAGAGATATATTTAATAAAAATAAGATTAAGCCTATTGCATATGAACCCGTTAGAATAAAGGATAACCAATAACAAAAGGATAAATGTAACTTACAGTTAGACAAGAATATACACGTAGTCATGTGAAAAACAGTTCAACTTTCTGGCTGAGAGTTTATAAAAATTACAGATAAACAATAAAGGAATCTTCCTGGTTAATATAAAAATAAATATTAATCTAGGAGGATTCTTTTATGGTAAACAAACTCAGGCTATTCTGTTATATTTAACTCATACATTATTAGGTCTCATGACCTTCAATAGCCTATTTCTGGGCAAGTTTCCCACCTCATAATATGGCATTCAACTCAAGGAGAACAAATGATAACTAAAACTGAATAAAATCTATTGACACCCAGTATTTTAATGTACTGCAGATGGGGTGTTTTACAATCTATGTTCAAGCAAAAAACACAAAGCACTACTGGGGTATCCATTTAGAGGAATACCCAACCTTTACACATTTCTATCATAAGCACAACAGTCATGACGAGTATCAAAGGCACAGAGACAATCGGAGTCTTACAGTTGCCATCAAGCAGATAAAAAGCCACGATTCGTTTCAATTAAACGGAAGGAAACCAGTAGAGAAAATACTAACGGAAACAGTCTAGCTTTATAACAGTTCTATAGTCTCAACCTATCCTAAAAACAGTAGTTCCCTTGTCTCGCAAGGCAAAAAGCAGTTCTGTAGTCTCAACCCTAACTTATATTTTATACTCCAAGCTTCACTCGGAGAATAAAAAAAAGGGTTCCATCAATCGGCTATTATTACCGAAAATCTGAAAACCTTTGATTTCTAGCCCTTTAGAGCCAATTTATTTATCTTTGCGTGACATCAAACATACTACCGTCTCAACATGCCTTGAATATACAAAAATGATGTCGTGATAACCAACTGATTTCTTGGCGGAAGTTACTCCAAATCTACAGTATATGTTTTTTCCAGAGTTCTTTCCTATCTTTTACTACCCAAAATGAGTGTTCAGAAATTCATCATTTCCTCTATTGTCTCATCACACCAGCTGATAGTTGCTTCACATGACAAGATGCCACTCCTTAAAGTTGCTCTGACAAATCGTACACGTTCACTTGATATTTCTTCAATGCCCTTTTCTAAATCCGACTGCATTAATAGATATTTCTCTAATTTTTTAGTATGAATTTTTTTATACTTCTCCAATATTTGAATAACATTTTCCCTTGGCTGATTGCTAGAAAAAAGCAACTTAAGCATAAATTCAGACCGTACGGGTTGCAACTCCGTTTCTTCTAAAAGCCACTTTTCAAGTTCTTGCTTTCCTCTTAATGTTATTCTATATTGTATCTTTTTCTCATTTTTCACATTAGTTTCTATTTCAACTATTCCATCTGCCAGCATTTTTTTTAGCGTTGGATAAATGTGCCCAAAATTTTCATTCCAAAAGCCAGATAAAATCAAGGTACTAAACTAGGACGGCCGAGGAAGATGTCCCCTGCCGTCCCTTTGTAAGAGTTACCATTGTTAACTATTTTAGAAGTGCAAGACGACCTGGATCGTTTGCAAATGCTTCTTTTGCATTTTCCTTCGTAACAACAAGTGGAGGAAGTTCGTAAACGCCTACATCCTTCTTTCCGTTGTTTACGCTAGTGTCAGCTTTCGGCATTCCGGTACCCGCCTGCAGCGACTTGATAATCTCAACTGTTTTTCCTACAAGAATATCGGTTGGCTTAGCTACTGTCGAATACTGTTTGCCTGACCAAACCCACTCAACGGATTCATTTTCAGCGTCAAGACCTGAAACAACAGGAATAATTTGACCAGCCTGTTCAGAAGCAGTAATGATAGCACGTGCAATACCATCGTTCGGCGACAGAACTCCATGAAT
>JAQZBD010000057.1 GCA_029239235.1 Herbinix sp. | reverse complement strand
ATCCGCTATTGCCAGTATGTAATTATAATCCTTACCATCTTCCATATCCTTCATTACCTGCATTAAAGCTTTACGATTCATGATACCGGTTAATTCATCCACCTGTAGGCTTTGCTGCAGGTGCTGCCGTTCAATCTGAAGCTGAATACTAGCCATATTTTTCTTTTGCTCATAGCGGATTAGCACCATGCACACGATAGAGAATGCCAGTAAGATAAAGATTGCGATTAAAAAATCCCCCAGGCGGAGCGTACTATCATAAACACTTATTTTATCAACATCCCACTGAATAAACAGCTCTGAAATGACTAGTGCTGATAAACTCGCTACAGCAGTGATACATGTAATCCGGTAACTGGCATATATTGCTGTTAATACGATTGATACCGTAAAAATGTAATAAGTTGCTGTAAATGCATTGTGCGCCGTAAATAGTACAAAGCATATTGCTACAAAGGAAAGTGAATTCATATATATCTTATATTTTAATAAAATATGCTTTGATTTCATAACCACAGTATTGATTCCAACCAGTAAAATGTTAATACCGCTTGGTATTATAATAAACTTCAAGATAAACCTCTGAATTGTTGTCGTTAGCATGTCAGAATTCATCATAATTACTCCAATGATACATTCCACAATAAATGCAAATAAAACCATGCCGACCGAAATCTTATAATGAAGGCTTAGCCAGTCATTATCAATTCTCGTATACTCTTTTTCGATCTCGTTAACCTGTTGTTCAGTACTATATTGATCTAAGGAATTAAAATCCATTATTCGAAATACTCCTTCAAGGCGTTCTAGAAACTACCTTTATTTCCCTCACTTTTCAGATATCTTATAAAAGCGTCAACCACCGTTTCATCAAATTGCACGCCTTTATTCTTAAGAAGCTCTTTCATCGCCTCTTCTTTACTTAGTGCATTTTTACGGTAAGGTCTGCTGCTGGTCATTGCATCAAAAGCATCCGCTACACACACAATTTTTGCCAAATAATAAATATCATCGCCTGAAAGTCCTTTCGGATATCCTTTGCCATCAATTCTTTCATGATGTTCGTTGATAATTCTTCTACAATTATGTAAAAAATTTAAATCCTTTAGAATATAGTTGCCTTTCTCAGGATGCTTCTTAATTTCGTCGTACTCCTCTGGGGTGAGCTTTCCATCTTTGTTCAGTATATACTCTGATATACCAATTTTTCCGATATCATGAAGAATGCTTCCAAATCTAAGATCATCAAGCTCCTGCTGACTTAATCCCAGCTCAGTCGCGATGATTGTTGAATATGCCATTACCCTTTCACAATGCCCTCCCGTATAAGAATCTTTCTCGTCGATTGCATTGGCGAGTGCTCTGACTGTCTCAAAATAGCTGCTCAAATTTTGCTTAAGTATCTTTTCCAGCTCTTCGTTTAAAGCTGTTGTTTCTTCATATAATGCAGTGATTTCTTCTTTCTGCTCGTATATTTCCTTATTTTTATTCTGGAGATTCTTCTCAAACTGGTATCTCTCTTCCAGAAGTTTACGTATTTCAGCTAGCATTGTATTGAACTGGTTTCCCAAAATATAGAATTCATCGTTATTCTGATAATTAAATTCATAGGTCAGATTCCCGTCGGCAACCCGCTTTACTCCCTCAGTAATTTCTTCCACCGGTTTCGTAATTCGCCTCGCCATATAAGATCCGATCCATGCAGAAATAACAGCTGCTGCTAATACTCCAACAATGATAATACCCAGATTCTTATGCAGGCTAGTCTTAACCTCCTGATCGTTATAGATTATCTCAACTACATTTCTTTCATTAGCGCCACTTGCCCCCATAATTTCATAAGGAATATAGTCATAATAAGCTTCTTTATTGTTATAAACGCCAGTATTCTTTATAGACTCCATGGAGTGGAGCGCCTGTTCAAAATAGGTACGATTAGTATCAGAAATTTGAATATTATTGCCGTCCTTATCCTTTTTATAGGCTACTCCTTGATAATCATAGAGTATAATACTGTCTACAAAACTGTTCTCCTCTATTATCTTATTTTCAAAATTATCAAGCTCCACATTTACCAAATAGTCCTTATTTTCAATCACAGTTCCGGTTTCAAAGATATATTTGCCATCCGAGGAAGGAAGATAACAATATTTAGTCAGGTTTCCTTCATTGATTGACAGACTTACCCTACTAGTGGAAAAAGTCCCTCCAGCCCGAATCTCATCAAGATGAGCCGCAAAATCCGTCCAGGTGGAAAAGTCCAAGCCCAGATCTGTTTCATCCGTTGTCGCTACCACCACATTATTACTATCGATAACATATAGTCTAAAATTACTTTTATCCATTACATAGGAGGAGAGATCCATATCCAGCTTCTTGGTGGCTTCATAATCTGTCTTCACCTTATCAAGAATCTCTCTGGCATCCGTTTCAATCGGTTTCTCATACAATATGTTAACATAATCTGCCGTACTTAACATATTCAGTACTCTGTCGTGAATTAACCTTCTATTCTGTTCAAAATTATTCTCCAAGTTCATTCGTAAATTCAAATATTGAAAGAATCCCAGAATACTAGCAGTCAAACATACTATCACAAACAGCATTACCCATAATTTATAACGGAATGGAATAAATCTTCTTTCTCCTGCCATGTTACTCTCCTTTATTTGTGCTAATTACTCCAATTTAACTTGCATTATACTCAAATAAATTACCAACGTTTTCCAAGTTTTCCTGCTGCCTTCGCTTCAATCTATAGCATCAATCTATACGGTGTTATGCTTCTTATCACTACGGTGTTATAATTGCTGTAGGGTACTTTTAATATTATCTTTCCTCATACTTCTTCTTTTTTTTACATTTTTTACATTTTTGTCATATTATAGCATATGTTGAGAAGTTCTAGCAACTTAATAAGTGCTTAAAATTACGTATAAATTTAAAAAGTACCTTCAAATTTCACATAAAAATACTGCCGTACTAAATTTCATAGTACGACAGCCATATTTACATCTTCACCTATTCTTTTTTCAGCTTCAAATACCAATTATAGCCTTCAAAGACAAGACTTTGCTTCTCTCCCTTAAAAATATCCTCAAGGCTCTGGTTAAACCATTCTCTGACATCAGTAAGTGACTCTCCCTGTTCTTCGACCCTGGCGATGACATTTGATTGTGTCACCATATAATTAATAAATCGCTCCTGATCCATCAGAACCTGATTCTGGTATGTTTCCCTGTTTTCTACCTGAAATCCGTATTGTAGAATATCCTCACTTCTCCAGATATTTTCCTTTCTGGGCGGCTTTGGAAAACGTCGTAAATACTGCTCACTCCACCACTTTGTATAAGCTTCTACTCCCTCCATTTTATCTGACATCGTATTATCATAAATCAGCAGGATTTTGTCATTCTTTAAGAAACCATGCACGAGTGGGAGAAATATCTCCTCTTTAATCCAATTAATAGCTCCGGCTACCGTTACAATATCAAAGCTATCCTCTTCAAAATCTAATTCCTCTGCCGCACATTGTATAAAACGGATATTCCTGTTTTCCGGTACCTGCTTTGCCGCTTGAATCATCTCCCAGGAAGCATCAGCTGCGATTACCTGCTCACATACCTTCTGCAGGGCAGATGCCGATAAACCCGCGCCGCAGCCTACATCAAGCCCGTTCTTAAGCTTTTCTCCCGGCTCTAATTGTTTCAACAGCATATCCATAACAAGTAAATGAAATTGAGGGCGATTTTCGGCATAACCCTTTGCAATCCTTTCGTAGTCAAAATAACTCATATAGACCTCCTTCATGCATTCATTATTCTATAAAATATCCAATATCCTAGTATAGCAGGAAGCCTCATATTCTTGAAGTTCTATTAATTTCACCTTTATCAGTTCCATTATCTTCCGGTCTTGCTTCGCCGCATATTTCAAAAACATATTTCTTAGAACAATCGATCTTTTCACAAGCTCTTTAGCAGCCTGAATTTCCGGTATTATACCTTCATAGCCCCGACCTGATAAGTAGATTAAACGGTCATGCATAACACTTTTGTGCCGATAAAGCAAATCAAATAAACGGTAATCCACCA
Source organism: Herbinix sp. (assembly GCA_029239235.1). Classification (GTDB taxonomy): domain Bacteria; phylum Bacillota; class Clostridia; order Lachnospirales; family Lachnospiraceae; genus Mobilitalea. The sequence continues at coordinate 14,273 of JAQZBD010000057.1, read as the reverse complement.
AACGGTCTTCCCCTTCCGCCAATTTATCGCAATATGTAAGTAATACCGGATAGATATCCGCTCCGTATCTCAAGTTCTGTAGAGGTGTATTCTCCATGTATTTGTACGGGCTGAAAGGATAGACTGCCGCCATATAATCCTCGATTCCTCTCTTGATCAGCTGCGCGGAGTCTGTATATACATTCTTATAGGAATCGCTTTTCTTTTTCCAGACCAGGCAAATGCCCAGATTATCCTTATAATTACTCATGCCGGCATAGCCTGCTGCCAACCTTGCGTATGAAATACGTTCACGGGTGTAGTGTCCATCCCGGAAAAAATCTGCCGCATAGAATTCCTCTGCTTCATCATCATAGCCATAGAGAAAGATATCGTGAAAACGAATAATGGTTTCATAAACCGGAATCCCACCGCTTTCCACATTCATCCATACATAGATCTCTTGATTAATTTTATCTTTTACAAAATCAATAATATCCTCCTGCACAAAGGATCTTTGTACACTGGCTGCATCGACCCAGGGACAATCCCTGACAATATGATTTCCAAACAGAAACATGCCCCAGTGAGCATTCATTCCTACAATTAAATGAATAAAATTATTATAGAACCAGCATTCAAGCTCCGGTTCCTGATCAATCAGAGACAGTATGTTGGTCTCATTCTGATTAAATTTGATCCGGGGTTCTCCCATATATAATATCTTCTTCATATATATTATTCATACCACTGCGCCTGGGCTTTGTACATCCTTGCGTAGTGTCCATTCCTTTCCATAAGTTCTTGATGGGTTCCATCCTCGACAATCCTGCCGTCACGGAATACAAGAATACGATCAACCACTGAAGTGATCCCCAACCGATGTGATACCAGCAGGGTTGTTTTTTTCCCCGTCAGCTTTGTGAAATCCTCATATAATTGTGCTTCCGCCATCGGGTCCAGGGCCGAGGTGGGTTCATCCAATACCATAACCTGCCCTTTATCCCGGAAAGCCGCCCTGGCTAACGCGATCTTCTGCCATTGCCCGCCAGAAAGGTTATTGCTATTCTCGGAAAAGCTTCCTATTTTACTGTTAAGTCCCAGCTCCTGCTGTTTTATTACTTCGTCCAGGTGAATTTCTTCAAACAACTGATAAAGCTTTTCATCATCCGTATTCTTGCTGATATCCGATACAGTTACATTATTTCTTATGGTATCCTCGTAATGAGCAAAATCCTGGAATACTGCAGAAATGCTGTTGCGAACTCTGGCAGTTTCCTGTGTTACATCACAGCCCCCGACAAGGATGCTGCCTTTATCCGTCTGTAACATACCACAGAGCAGACTGATAAAGGTCGATTTTCCGGAACCGTTGTCGCCAACGATTGCAATTTTCTCCCCGGTTTTAATACTAACATTTATTTCTGTTAAGGCTTCCCGGTCAGCTCCCGGATACTGGAAGCTGACATCTCGGTATTCAATATCACCGGAGGTCAAGATAGATTTATCCTCTCCGTTCTCTTCCGTAGGGAGGTCCTGCAGATAGAAAAACTCCTGCATACTGGGTATGGCTGCAAAGAAACCAGCTACCGTACTAAGCAGCATAGAGGCCGCATTCTGCATCTGTCCGGTCAGAGCTAAGACCAACGAGAATAAACCAAGTCCAAGGATCGGGTTTTGATAAATCTGCCAAGCCGTGATCATTAAGACAATAATATAGACCACACTACGGAGGATATCTGCAAATACACTCATTCCGGTATGCTTGGTAAGCATTTTTCTCTTTTCGCTACTGTAGCTGTCTGCAAAGGAATGCCACCGCTTCAGCAAATAAGGGTAGAGCCCGTAGTGACGAACCTCCTGCATATGCTTTTCCTCAGCAAGAATCCCGTAGTAGTGTATGATCAGAGCACCCTTCTCCGACCAGTACATGTTCCAGAAAAATTTTTCATCGTTCTGCTTGTAGGTAATCCAGGCTGCTGGAAAGGAAGTAATCAAAATCACACCCACAATGACCGGATTCACCTCCAGGAGCAGCACTAATACGCTGATAAAAGTTATCAGCGTCGTTATCAGGTTTACCGCCATGGATACACTGCGGACTGCCTTATCTCCTGCAAATCGGTTGACCAACTCAAGTCTTTCTTGAAACCGGTCTTCATTCTCAATATAGGGATATCTTACCTCACATTTGCATTTTAACAGGGCTTGCTTCAAATAATGCTGTCCGTGAATCTGATCCTCCTCCAGGGAATAGTCCTGCAGCGCCTTCACGCATAACTGCACTAAGAACATCAAGATTAATATCACAAGCAGCCCTATACACCGGTCAAGAGAACCCGTATCATACTGCAAACTAAACATCTCATCCGTAAGCTGCTGCAATTTTTTTGCCATTAATGCCGGTAAAAATGCTGCGGGAATTCCAAGAAGAAGCACGGCGACAGATATCGGTGATTTTACCTTCATACTCACCCCAAGTGCTCTTTTCACCGTATTCCAATATCTACTCTTCATTGGCCTGCCCTCCTTTTGCAATATCATACCACCCTGCCTGTGCCTGGAAGAACTTTGCATAAGTACCGTTCTGCGCAATCAGCTCATCATGACTTCCGCTTTCCACCAGCTTGCCATACTCCAAAACCATAATCCGGTCTGCAAGTCTGGCAAAGCCAACTCGATGACTGATTAGAACCGCGGTGCGCCCGCTGATTTTTTCCCTGATTGCGGCGAACTGCTCCATTTCTGCAATTGGATCAAGGGCGGATGCCGGTTCATCAAAAATCAGAATATCCTTATCACTCATATGCGCTCTGGATACGGCAACCTTCTGCTGTTCACCTCCCGATAGATTAACACCATCCTTCCTTACCTTTCGGATCAGCCAGGTTGCTAGGCCGTTGGGCAGCTTTTCCAAAAGCTTCTCCGCTCCGCCTTTTTTTATCGCAGCCAGTATTTTACTCTCATCCTCGATGCTTTTCAGATCTCCAAAGCCCACATTCTCCTGCATAGACGCATGAAACAGGACAAAGTCCTGGAAAAACATTCCGATATTTCTGCTGATTGATTCTTTCTGATACTGGTCATACGGCTTACCGCAAAAGTACAAGGTTCCCTGTGTTGGCTGATACAGCTCAATGAGAAGCTTCATCAGCGTACTCTTACCGCTGCCGTTTAAGCCGACAAGGGCAACCGTTTCCCCTCTTCTGATCTGAAAATTAAGGTTATGCAGAATTTCCTTTTTATCATCATAGGAGAAGCTGACATTCTTTGCCTCAAATACAATCTCTGCATCCTCCTGCATCTCCTGCGCCTGTGCCCGTTCCTTCATGGTTGGAACCGACTGCATGAATTTCTTCATTCTTCCAAGGTCAAACAAGCGTCTTTTAATATGGTGGAAGGTATTTGAAAAAGAGTGAATTGCAACGGACATACTCTGTGCCATACCATACAGAACAAGGAACACATCCACGCCCATACTCTTCTTGCTTACTTGGTGAACGGAGTATATCAGCAGACATACCATAAGGCAATAATAACCGAGGGAACACAAGAAAGAAATCGTACTACTCCAGCGTCCTATTCTCTTATCCCGCTTCAAAATTGGATCGTAGGCTTCCTCCCATTCTTTCATCATCCTTCCTGCATTGTGAAAAATTCTAAGTTCCTTTGCCACGCCGGACTGCATCACAATACTTTCAAAATACTCCGTTCTTCTGATGAAATCACGATCCTGCACATAGCTATAGGTTCTTTTCTCCGTAAGCGCCTGGTTAATTACCACAACGACAATAAGATAGCCCACGGTCGCCCAGAAGATTACTCCAGAATAAGTCAAAGCTAAGATCAACAAGGAGATGATACTCACCGTCTGCGTAATAAATACAAAAAAGTCCGCCATAAGAGATGCCAGCTCACCAAAACGATAGCGGACATACCTGTACTCATCCTGTACCCCTTTCTGATTTAAGGTTTTTACTTCCACCTTTTGTATTAGATCCATGAATTTCTCGGACAATCCAATATAATAATAATCATAAACTACAGCAAACAAAAAATCACTGTTGAGCCGTACAGATATACCGATCAGAATCATAATGCTGCCCAGAATAATAATGGAATACGCCACCTGTGAGAATTCCCCTGTCCCGGTGGCGATATATACAGTCAGTTTTTTCAGGATATCCTTCTGCCAAATCAACGCTGCTGCCGGCAGCAGTGCCACAAGAGCACAGATTGTCGTCCAAATGATGATGGACATTCGGTTCATTTCCCACGCCAGTCTCATGCACCAGCCAAATGTCCTCAGGTTACTTTCTTTTTTATTCACCTTTCATCCTCCCCTAATAACTGGTGTTTCATAGACAGCCTTTTCTGCCATCCGTCATATCTTCTGCCAACTAGGATACCCCTAGCGGTTGAACAACCGGTCAAAACTAATTTGGTATTCCCTGCTCTGGCACGGCAATCCGTGCTGGAAGCTTAGTACCCTTTCTTTCAGATCAAAGCGTACCGCGTACAGAGTCTGCGCACTGTTTTGCTCGTCTGCATGCCTGCAAACAGGAGTGTTCTCCTGATGCTGCATAAAGCAGTGCTTCATACGCTTTGGATCCTCCTGATGCTCCCTGAAATAAGTCTTGGCAGCATCATATCTTCCCTTGGACTCCTTCCAGATATTCTGGTTGATAATTCTTGTTTTCAGCCGGTCGCTCCGGTAATGGTTGGTATGTACGTAAGCGTCTTCACGGTCACCCAGAACATAAAAATCCGCTCCTCTTGCCGTCAGCTCATAATCCATACACATACCATCTTCAGAGGCTAGCAGTAAGTTCAGTCCATATGCCGCCGGAGATCTTAATATATTTCTTTGGGCATCCTCTATGCTGTCCGACCACAATGCTCTGCGCAACAGACAGTGGTAGGACGCTCCATCCCTGCGAATATAATAATTATTCAGATAATTCAGCAATACCGCAAGCCCCCGGTTATTCATTCCAATCCCGCCAATGCACCCAGCCTGCGTAAACATAAGACCTTCCCTTTCACCTTCACGAAAGTGTAGCACCACCAGCAGATCCTTGCATTCCTGAAACCAGTCATAGGTCTGTCCCACCGTATAAATAAGTTTATTCTTTATTCCAACCGTGGTACAACCCAGCGTTTGATCCGTGCAGTAGGGATTCATCAATTCCGGCATCAGATTAATTCTTAGAATATCCTCCAGTGGAACTTGAGCTCCCTCAGCAATCCCCTGCATTTCCTCCAGCGCGTCGCTGTCATAGAAGCGTAAGGCTTTCAAGAACAATCCAGCCAACCGGTTTAATTCCCCTACCCCGTTGCCTCGTAGCAGAGCGAGCAGCCTGTCATTGACACCCACACTCTCTCTGATTAGTTCCTTAGCCTGCTTTCCGTACTCCAGACCGCGTTCTCCCGGCGTACCGCATACTCGTATGACAGGAACCGGGAAGCGCTCCAGCGTATCACACTGAATTACTTCTTTATCACAAGTTTCTAACATACTACACCACACTTTTCCTCAAGATATTGTTTAATTTTACCGAGGGTATTAAAGTTTTCAATGAGAAGATCCTCATACTCGATCTGTACCGAGTACTCTTCCTCAAGACTTACAATCAGCTTCACAAATACCAGAGAATCCAACCCCATCGTCATAAGATCATCTTCCTCTGTTACAACCCCGTCCTTTGTATCAATATATTGCAATACAATCTCTCGTAGTCCCATATTTATGTCCATGCTCCTTACTACACAAATCACCATGAAAGTGCCAGCATGGATCCGATCCCCCTTTCGTTGATAAATTTTATTTCTTCCAACCTTACCATCTTTCCGATTGTTCATGCAAAATCGGTTCCTTTGTTGTTTTGTTTCTACTCCGAGAGCCGGTGCAAAAAATCAAGCAGCTTCCCGGTGCATTCCATATCCCGGCTGCACAGAGCCTCAAGTGCGCGACTGCCCTTTTGCCCTCGCATTAATTCAAGCTGAATTCCGTTGATTGCATGCATTCTTTCCTTTAGAAACATCTCCTTGACTGCCACGTATTCTTTGCGCCCGTCTTCCTTCCAAGGCAGCTTCTTCTCTAACAGTTCAAAAAACGGAAGAAAGGAGCGATAATAGCTACGCCGCATGGCTTCTGTCTCCTGATCCGTATAAGCTTCCGGATTTTCTGCTCTGCTTTTTGCATATTCCCAGAGCATATTCTTTACTGGTTCCTGCTTCCAGGCATTTCGCAGAATCTCCTCAAGACCTAAAGAAGCTTCTTTGCTCTTTCTGATACAAAAAATCCGGCCCTGATAGGGCAGCTGTTCCACTGCAAACTGCCTTTCCGATTCCTTCCATATTGTGTGGATATGCTCATATTTTAAGGTGATCCTGTGCATGATATCACTTGAAAAATGTCCGTTTTCAATATGCTCCTTCACAGCTTCCCGGTCTCTGACTCCAATCAGCTCATAGGTATCATTATAATCGCTCAAAAGTAGGGCATGGTTAAAGGTTCCCCAACCATAATAACGGCTGTAAAATAGGCTTCCGTACTTCACGATCATAATAACCGGCTTTTCCTCATCCAAACATTTTTTAATTTGATCCAGCAGATTAGCCTCCTGAACCGAAACTGCATCCAGACACAGACCTAAGCTGTCCAGTATCCGGTTCCTGCTTTCCAGCCAGTCCGCCTGGTAATTCAGAAAAAAATTCATGAACAGACAATAGGCAAAGCAATAATAAAAATAATTATCCCTGTGATAAAAACCGGCAGCTGCTCCGATTGGCAGATCAATGCAATTAAGTTCAGAGGATTTATATCCGTCATAATAATTATCCATGTCCATATACTTAACCATATCCCTACTCCTCAGATGTCTTTAAACAAATTCTTTATGTAATACGGACGGATGATTGTTGGCAAAATCCATAACGGTTGCATCAAACTCAATTGTCCCATTCATAAGACCGTCCAGTAATTCATTCTGCGGGCGGTAAAAGCAGGTTTTGCAAAATTCTCTCCTATCCGGATGTTCTTCTCTCCATTGCTCCTGCTGTCCGCTGTTTCTCCATTCCTGATATCCCATCTGAATCGGACTTCCCATCCGATATTTTGCTCCCAGATGAATCTGGGGACATGGATAGATATATCCATCGGCTCCTAATGCTGTTACAAAATGACTGTAATGACAAGTCGTAAATCGTCCTTCAACGATCTCTGTCTTGTTCATAGGCCCACGGTCAATTTTAGGAATAGATACCTGAAAATACTCATCCTCCAGTTCCTTTGCCGCATTTAAATTATCAATAATCTGATCCATCTTCTCATAAATTGTCTGATGCGCCAGCTCAGTATAAAACTCCGGCTCAAAGCGAATATAATCTGCACCGGCTGTTTTTGCAAGCTGTGTAGCGAGTACAATCTCCTCGCAATTGTCCAATGTAATAACGAGGTTGACGCCGATACGAAAATCCTTCTTACTGCTATTCTCCTTAAGATACTTGATTGCATTCAGAATATATTCAAAGTTCTTCGCTGGACTGCCTGTTATTTTTGAGTAAGTTTCTGCACTGCCCGCATTCATCCCGATTCTTACCCAGGTATGTGTTTGCGCAACGCATTTCAAAAGATCATAATTATTGAACAGGGTTCCGTTCGTGATTACTCCAACCTTTACTCCGTTTAGGTCAAGGTCATAGCACATCTCCTTGTAGCCCTCATGCAGAGTAGGCTCACCACTTCCGCAAAAAGTAACCGCCTTTCCGCCATCCTTTGCGAAATCACGAAAAAATCGAATCAGACTCTCCGTATCCAACTTATCATGGTAGTCAAAAACATCATAGAAATCCTTCTCATTTTCCGAATGATAGTTGCAGAATTTGCACCTAATATTACAGGCATTCGTAATTCCAACCCGAATATGCATAGGTCTGATTTCTTTTTCCTGCGTGTACTGGCGGATCAGTTCCGGATAAGCAAGCACTTTAAACGGAGAATGTGCTTCATCCAGGTTTGCTTTGATATTCACTTTCTTATTCTGCGGATATACATCTTTGTAACTAATTACCTCAGCCATAATAATCTCCATTCCGCCGCCGATCGGCGGCACAAATAGTAGTGAAAGTTTTGGCAACCTCTGCTTTCTTGATACAATAATTTCAAGAAGCAACACTACATACCATAATGATCAATCGTCAAACAAAATCCTACGGATCGTATCCGGATCTTCCTCACAAAATTCCACTCCATTATAAATCGGAGGACATACATGGTGCCTTGCTACCCAATTGCAATTTTCCAGTATCACATCTGTTTCCTCAATATTGCAGCATTGATCATCCTCGCTGAACACTTTTCCTACCTGCTGCTTCAGCTTCTGGTCAAAGGCGATATATTTGTAATAACCGGAGACCATTCCCTCCGGGAATATAATGCGATTTTTAAATATCTGGTCATATTTCTTTGCCAGCGCTCGCTTTTCTTTCAAAATCTCAGGCAGGTTTTTCATCTGTATCCAGCCCAGTGCCGCGGTGAATTCGGAAATCCGGAAATTAAAGCCGTTGTACAGTGCAAAGCGCAGCTTATTATCCACCATTTCTTTTCCATAATTTCTTTGCCTTTTACAAAAGGTTTCAATATCCTCACTGTTCGTAACCACCATTCCGCCTTCTCCGGTTGTTACAGTCTTTGTTGCATAAAAGGAGTATGCTCCGCCAATCCCCCAGGAACCAGGTTTTTTACCATTCCAGGAAGCACCGTGTGCATGGGCGCAGTCCTCGATTAAAGCAATCTTCCTCTCTTTGCAAAACTTCGCTATCTTTTCGATTTCAAAGGCAATATGCCCACCAACATGCACCACCGTAATCGCAGCAGTCTGGTCTGTCACTTTCCTTATCATATCCTCATAGCTCAGGCACAAATCCTCTTGATTGCAGTCGGCGTAAATTATATTGGCTCCCGCGAGTTTTGCTGCCGCAACCGTAGGCCAGCAAGTATTACCGGGAACAATCACATCCTTACCGGCAACTCCTGCATACTGATACAGTAGATACAATGCTGATCCCGCATTTGTCACTGCCACCGAGCGAAGTCCGAATTCCTCGCTGCAGATCTCCTCAAATTTGGCGGTGTATTTACCCTCTGACCACCGATTATTGGCAACAATGTCTTTGACACAGTCCATATATTCATCAATATCTTCTTCCTTGAAATAAATCTTCAACCGATCCTCCCTCTGCCACTTTAGCGGCATACAAATCGTGAGCAACAAGCAAGCTCCCTCGTCTTACAGATAAAACACTTCGCTTTTGTACCTGTACCTGTTTCATCCGTTCAGATAAAATGCGGTGTCTCAACCTCACAAAGCTCCATAAATATTTCATTGAATTTTGTTACTCTGCAGACGGCGCAGCCCCTTTGATTCTCTGAATCCAGCAATTTTTGGGATGCATCAATATGTTCGTCTGATCTCCAGATATCGCTGAATTTATCCTGGTTAATGTTTCCTAAGGTTATCATATCGTGCCTTCTTTTCTCACATAAAACCACATTTCCATCTGCATGGATGATTGCACGCAGAGAGTGGGCGATACAAGGAAGATCATTATTTGCCTCACAGGAATCTTCCGCTAAGGAAAGAACCACATTGATTTTCCTTTCTTTCTGCTCAGCCTTCAGCCTTTTGTTCAACTTAGTAACCTCTTTCGGCTCCAGCATCAATTCTGGGCACTCTTCTACGGTTCGGATCCGGAAATGCTGAATCTTAACATCCTTAAAAAGCTCGAATAGATTAGTTATTTGACTGACATTTCGATTTGTTATCACATACCCGATACTCAATACAACGTCCGGAGCCTTCCTCGCAATGCGCTTGATATTTCTGACCACCTGGTCGAATTGATTCACACCCTTTTCTATCCTGTACTCTTCCTCATTGGTTGCATCCAAAGATACCCGGATCCAATCAAAACATCGGAGTATTTCAACCGGAAGTTCTTTGACTCCGTTTGTTATTAGCCCTAGCCGGATACCATTTCTACGGCATTCCATTATAAATTCATCAAACCATTCATATAGGGTTGGCTCACCGCCTCCCTCAACTGTGATGCCGATACCTTTCCATGCAATATCCGCTATCAGGGTTTTCAATGCCTCCCAGGTAATCAAATCTTTGTTACTGCGCATTTTTTTGTCAACGCACCACTCGCAGTTCAAATTGCACCGGTTTGTAAGGTGTAATTCGATACTGATCGGCATTTTATCATCAACTTGCTTTTTACCTTTGATCAAATCGATAATGCTTTCTGCCTTTTCCGGATTAAGCAATATCTTTTTATAAGTATCGATAACAAAATCATCATCAATATTCTTCATGCAACATGCCCTCTTTTGATCAACATTGTTAAATTACCGTCACCTTATTCTCTCACTTGCAAAAACCTGCTAAAATTGCCAGCAGATAACGAAACCGGAATAGCCGGTAAACTTTCTTAAATCCGATTGTAGATACCGATTTCACAACAATGATGTTCATTCACCCCCGTTCTCTGCATATTAAACAATTTAATAATTTGTCATTAAATTTAACTTAATTAGTTTTATTGCTTTAAGTAAATTATTAGTAATATTTTCTAGTTGTTTTCCATTTTATTCTTTATTTTAGCATTTGTCAACATCTTATTTCCAATTATGACTAAATTATTACATGAATAGAATATAATTTTAGGTATCTTGTTATATTATTATTTAACAATACCCTTGTTAATTTAATTATATTTAGTTAACGTTAAATAAAGAAAAGAAATTTCCATTGAAAATAAAAAAAGTAAGTAAGATATCAAAGAACAGATTTTAGACTTATAGAAAGAAGCTTACGAGAACAATGGCGCCATAAGATTATCGAATGCCTGATGGTGTACCATATATTTTAAGCCTTGGTTCAAATTGATCTTTGAACCAAGGCTTTTATGCTTATTATTTGCTCTGCCTGCAATACTCATAGAACAGCTAATCTCTTGTTGCTTTTATATGTTCAGCAGTTCTTTATAAAAAAGAGCTTAGGATTCTATAAAATACACCCAATATACACCCGATTACTTATTCAATAAGACACTAACAGAATTCTCAAGTACAGTAATAGGAGCTTTCATTCTCTCTAAGACCACTTGATTATCCTTAGGCCAGATTACTGTTATATAGTATTGTGTCTTACCATCTAACTGCGATGCTCTCTGATACCCTGTCATATGATTAACATTTCCCTGAAGATCCTCATATCGTGTACTGAATGTACTTGCTATGTCATACATACTCCAACCTGCAACATCCGATTCAAAGATAATATCAGCAGTATCTCCATTTCTTTTAATACCCTTAATATATAGATCGGAGATAGCCGGTGACATCGTCTGATTTAATAAATCAATGGTAACCATCTGATTTTCCTTCATGAACATACCCGCTCCCGTAATCTCCAACCCGACCAGCGATGCCTCATTAAAGAAATCATTCTCCAGATAATAAATGATATCTACAGCTTCACCGTAAGTAATTGCGGGTAGCGTTCCCTCCGGAATACTCCATGTATTTCCGTTTTCATCGATACCTTCGAACTGCAGGTCGCATATGACTGCAGCATCGTTGTTAGGTGCCGTTGCTTTGATTTCAACACCGGTAGGATATTCGGTAATTGAATGAATTACTACAGTTTGATCAAGCACCTTTACTTCCTGATTTAATACAGTTGTTACCGGTTCCTGATAGTCTTTCAGTTGAAGATCAAAATCATAGGATGCCAGAACCGTTGAATCATGCTCACCTTCATTTTTCCTATCTACCGGCGCTATATTTGTTGTGCTATATAATTTTACCAGTGATACTGTTATGCTTATGTCCTGAGGAATAGCTGCTTCATCGGAGCGTATCATCATTGCATGCAGTCCATTGAGGCTTGCACCTGTTTCATCTTTAAGCTCTCTGTAGCTAACACTTCTACAGTCTAGCTTCTCCAGGGCACCCTCGCTTAAAACAACCTGATATCCATCACTATGATCTGAAATACTCTCCGGCAATTGAAAGAAAAGCACCAGTTGCTTACTATCAGCAATTACATAAGGTATCTTAAGTGTGAGGCCGTTTACTTCCTGTTCCAAATTCACTTCTTGGGCAAATTGATTCTTAACAGCATTTTCTAGTCCTTTGTCAAACCTGACGTACTTGGCCAGATCACCGATAACAGGGATGCGTTCTATTGTCTGTGCAATTACCGTAGATGTATTGATTGCTGCGATAAATAATACGATTGCTCCGACAAAAGCCCCCATACCCGTTAAGAAGCGTCTTGCATTCCTCTGCCGAATTTTTTTGTGAAGGCGGCCATTTAAGTAATCCAGCTCCGTGGGATAATCACATGACTTTCTCATAGTATCTTGATATTCCGTATAACGAACTTGATTCACAATATTCTCCTTTCTTACTCTGCTAATTCCAATTTTAATAATGCCAGCGCTTTCCGTTCTCTTGTGGCTACCGTACCCTGTGGTATCTTTAAAATTTCAGACGTTTCCGCCAAGGTATAACCGCCAAAAAAACGCAGATAGATTATACTAGCCAATTCCTGTGAAAGCTTACCGAGGGCATCTCTGATCGGAAGAGTATCAAATCTTTCTGCTGCTTCCTCCGGCATCTCGTCAGTCAATACCTCCCTCTTATTTTTGCGTAGAAGCTGTAAGCATTCATTCACAACAATTCGGGTGAGCCAGGTTTTGAAACACTCCTCGTTCTTTAATTTACCTCGATTGACATATCCTTTATAACAGGCTTCGTCCAACGCATCAAGAGCAAGAGTTTTATCATTCATATAGCTGTAGGCGACTCGGTATAAGCTTTTTTTATATTTTTCCATTTGTATAACATAATCCCGTTTACTTATTCCCATCTCTTTCCTCCTCTCTATTAATAAAGATGCATCAAACTGTCTTTTTTATTGCGCAAAATTTTTTTTTCGTTTTTTAATCATAGAGGATTCCTTATCATAGAGGATTCCTTAATTGTTAGAAAGATTCATCAAGCTATGACTTTAAACCAGCAGACAAATAAAAACACCGATCCACATCGCATAGAATGTAGATGGTGTTTTTCAAATTTTTATTCAAGGGTTCACCCATGTCAGATATTTGATTTGCCGTACCTTATTGCCTGCACTGTGCTTATTCTGCAGAACAGATTGTATCATTCACCCACAGATAGCCCAGTTTCAATATTACTTTGAGTTACTTCCGTCCAAACGACATCATCTTTTTCATTCTGCTTTTGGCTAAAAGAATCAAATTCTTCCTCGGTAACTGTTCTATTATCAATATAATGTGAAACAGTCATCCCATTGCTATCTTGCTTTGATTCACTATGTGCTAAAGTGATTGTTTCATATACGCCATTGCTGAATTTAAGCTTATCACATTCATTATCTGCCACACCGCTGGAAGCCCAGAAGGTTCCATCTGTTTTAAGTTGCTCTAATCCCCTGTATACAAACTTAAACCCATATACCTGTTCATCACTATTACTATAATGCAATATCTCATAAAACTCAGGATAGCCATCAATCGATAGCTCCAGAATAACCTCCGGTATATTGTCATTATCCATATCTATTACAGTAAAGTGAGCTAATTCTAATTGCATACCCTGGAAATTTTCTTTTAAATAATCTTCTAATAATAATTTCTTATTTTCATCCGAGTTATAAAATTCATCTTCGTTTTGTATTACCCTTTTGTATGCTTCCATGGCTAAATCTGCTTCGCTTCTACTGACAATCGGACTTGTTTCCGGTATAGATGTTGGCGTTGATGTTGGTATAATCGTCGGTACTATTGTAGGTGAAACTGTAGCTGAAATATTATGATCAGCCGGATCACCTGCCGAAACATTGGGATTACTGCTTTTATTGGAACATGCCGTAGTTAATATACTTAATAATAACATTAATAGAACACCTATTATTTTAGCTCTCATCTTCAATCTCCTCTTTAGGCATTTTATGCCTTGGCACGATAGTTTGCAATCGAATTTTATAGCAATTAATACCTAAGGATAGTATAATACGTTTTTATTCATAAATCTATCAATTCTCCAAATTAATTCCAGCTTCTCATCTAAACCTACTGAGCCATCCCTGGATTCTTTCCACTATCTCATAATATCTTTGTCCAACCAGTAATCCAGTATGAGATGCATTCCAATAACCTGTATATTCCCCTTTGAGGTGCTCAGCTTCTGCTCTTCC
>JAQZBD010000056.1 GCA_029239235.1 Herbinix sp. | reverse complement strand
AAATGAAAACGATTACAAAAATATGTATTTACAACAGACAGGAGGACGTTTCATTGAAATTTGGATGTAGTTTAGAAATGGTAAATATGCTGACAAGCGGACCGAACTTTATTTACAAGCAATCAAAAGGTTTCTGGGTTGAGTTCTTTAAATATGTGTCAGCAGTAGGGTTTAAGGGAATTGAATTACCTTTTAATCCGTATAATAGTGACCCGATGGCTTTTGAGACAGGCAGATGCGGAATACCCTGCAATGCGGTTGCAGTTCGCTCAAAATACGGCTCACCGGAGGAATTTCTTGCAATGCTGAATGAATTTGGCATTGAAGAGGTGACCAGTGTTCATGTGAATGCAAATGATGCAATGCTGGAAGTAATTGCAGCTGCAAGAAAAGCTGAGGATTATTACGGTTTATTCCGTGATATGTGCTTGCAGGCAATTGATCATCTGATCTCCCTAAAAGGAAAAGGCTTGGTGATATCACCTACCCCTGAGATTGGCTGGTTAGAGACATTGTTCAAAGGTGACCTGGATGAGGAATTCACAGATAAAACAGTAGAGATTTTAAGTGAGGTCGTTGCAGAGGCAGAGAAAAAAGGAGTTCAAGTAGCTTTTAAAACAGAATATTGGAGCTTATTCCGCGGCAATAAGATGGCAAAGCTGCTGGAGAGAGTGAGCGGTTCCTATCTGTGCCCTGATCTGGCTCATATGCAGATTTCAGGAGATCCTACCACGATTGTGGTTAATGCACACAAGCATCAAGTAGCTTATATGCGCGTAAGTGATACCGGCTTTGAAGATGCCTTTAACAATTGGAAAAAAATTAATGCTGAAATTCCGGTAGAGGGACCTCAGAAGGTATTCTGTGATCTTGGAGAAGGAAAGGTAGATATCCTCAGTGCAGTTCAGGTGTTAAAGGATAGTAACTATGACGGCTGGATCATCTGCGAACAGAAGAAGACACTGGATGTATATCGGGGACTGCTGAAGATGGGCTGGTTCGTTCAACATAAAATTGTGGAAAAGTTAAGATAAGGAGGCGGGATAATGGGAAATTTAAAGTATTCATATCAGACTAATATGTGGGGCCTTAAGGTTCAATATCCTCAGCTGACTAACTGGGACGAGTGGTATAAAGGTGACTTTAGTAATGCGGTATATTATCTGGATTGGGATCAAATTATCAAATATCATATCGGTGCAGGTTTTACCGGAATTGAGCTTATGTTCCATATGGAACCGTACATAAAGCAGTTCTTCGGGGAAGCGAAGAAGTTTACGGAGTTTGTTAAGGAAAGAGGAATTGAAGAGGTTACTGGTACCTTTGCCATTGCCTTTAATTCTCAGGACAAATCAAAATTCAGTGAGGCAATACAGCCGTTAGATGCCATTGCTGATTTTACGAAGGAACTTGGTGGACACAGAATTAATATCATGCCATGCGGCGGTTATTATGGACTTGGACCGCTGGATAAGGAACAGATTAAAACTTCTGCACATTTTATGAATGAATTTGGTAAGCGTTGTGCAGAAAAAGATATCATTCCGTGCGTACATACAGAATTCTGGGGTTCCATTAATAAGGATGAGCTGGAGAGATATATTGAGAATATAGATCAGAAATATGTAGGATTTTGCTTAGATACAGCTCAGGTAGCAATCCTTGGCTTTGATGTAGTGAAATTCTACGACACCTACCATGACTTTGTGAAGTACTTCCATTTGAAGGATACAACCTTCCCGAATTCACCGGACGAATTAAGACTCTGTGCAGGGGCTGAATTCCAGGATAATGGTGATCGTTGGTTCTGGGAGCTTGGCTCAGGAGAAGTTGATTTCGTAGGTCTGTGGAAGCTGTTAAAGAAATATGAGTACAAGGGCTGGATCGGTCTGGAAACAGATGGTACACCGGATCCTATGGCGACCATGCTGTTATCCAAGTACTATATTAATCATGTGCTTCATCCTATCTATGAATAGAGTTTGACATTGATGAGGCTGAGTTGTTTGAAAAAGCTTTCATTATTCCATGAGAAGAATGTGAAAGAAAACTAGAGAGAACTAGAGAAGACTTGGAGAAGCACCATGAAGAAATATGATAATCCATTAGGAGTTTCCTGAGTATTTATAACGCTGTATTGCAGCATGATGGAGGTAAGAAATGAGAAAAGTGAAAGTCGGCATTATCGGCTGTGGTGTCATCTGCCAGACCTATATGAGAAACCTTACACAGTTATTTGAAAATCTGGAAGTTGTTGCTGTAGCGGATATGTTTATCGATAAGGCACAGGAGATTGCAACACAGTTTAATGTGTCTAAAGCATGTTCGGTTGAGGAACTCCTCGCAGATCCGGAGGTAGAGATCGTTGCCAACTTAACCATCCCTAAGGCACACAAAGAGATTAATATGAAAGCCTTGGAGGCAGGTAAGCATGTATACTGTGAAAAGCCTTTGGCAATGACCCTGGAGGATGCAAAGGAGCAGATTGATTTAGCTAAGAAAAAGAACTTACTACTGGGCTGTGCACCGGATACCTTCCTGGGAGCAGGTTTACAGACCTGTAGAAAGGTAATTGAAGAAGGCTGGATTGGAAAGCCTCTTGGTGCAACGGTTAATCTGGTAGGTCATGGACATGAAACCTGGCATCCGGCACCGGAATTCTATTATAAAGAAGGCGCCGGCCCAATGCTTGACATGGGACCTTATTATATTACTGCATTGGTGTCCTTGCTCGGACCAATTGATAAGATTCACTGCCTTGCTAAGAAATCCTTTGATAAGCGTGTAATTACCAGCAAGGCTCAGAGAGGCAAGGAGATCGATGTGGATGTCCTGACTCACTACGCTGGAATCATGGAATTCAAAAACGGGGTAATTGTAAACATTAATATGAGCTTTGACGTATGGCTGTCAAATCTTCCTCAATTTGAAATCTTTGGTTCTGAGGGAACCTTAGTGGTACCCGATCCTAACATGTTCGGTGGTCCTGTAAAGCTGTTAAGGGGAAATAGCATGGTGGACAGCGTAGAAGGAATGGATGTAGGTGAAGCGGTAGAGAAGATTCATTCCGAAGAGATGTATGAGTTCTTCAAGGAAGTTCCACTGCTCTACAATAAATCAGAAGATAATATGCGCGGGTTAGGACTTCTTGATATGGCTTATTCCATCGTCGAAGAAAGAGACCACAGAACCAATACAGATTTGGTTTACCATGTAACAGAAGCATTACTCAGCTTTGATATTGCTGCAAAGACAGGGAAAGTCTACAAGATGAAATCCACCTGTAAGCAGCCGACGCCAATTCCAACGGGTTTGAAAAACGGAACACTGGATTAATAAAAGGCTAGGCAATTAAGAAACTTAAATTCCACAAACTATAGAGTTTCACTATTCATAAAAGGGTGAAACAAGGAGAAGGTTATGGAGGAAAAGCTTTTACTGAAAATGAACAATATTACGAAAAAATTTTCATCAACAGTGGCTCTTTCAGATGTTTCAATTGAATTTAATCGCGGTGAAATCCGTGGACTGATTGGTGAAAATGGTTCCGGTAAGTCAACTTTATCAAATGTTATTGTGGGAGTCTTTGCTCCCGACAGCGGTTCCATGGAGTGGAAGGGGCAGTCCTATGCCCCTCATTCCATGATGGATTCCAGTGCCAATAAGATCTGTATGATTGTACAGGAGATGGCGACCATCAATAACCTTACCGTTGCTGAAAACATGTTTTTAGGAAATGAGAAGCAGTTTTTAAAAAATGGTATCATTGACCGCAAGGGCATGAGAGCAGAGGCAACAAAAGCATTACAGCAGATTGGTATCAACAATATTGATCCCTCTGAAATTATTAATACAGTGTCGTTTGAAAACAGAAAGTTAATTGAGGTAGCAAGGGCAATCTACAAAGATCCCGAGTTGCTGATTGTGGATGAGACCACAACGGCTCTGTCACAGAACGGCAGAGACACGCTTTATAATGTAATGCACGAGCTTTGTGCAAAGAACAAATCAGTAATATTCATATCCCATGACCTGGAAGAATTAATGGAGCACTCTGACAGTGTATCCGTTATGAGGGATGGGGTGTATGTTAAGACGGTGGATCAAAAGGATCTGAATACTGACCTTTTAAAGACACTGATGATTGGCCGCGAGCTAGGAGAGCATTATTATCGATCCGATTATGATCACAACTATGGGAGTGAGGTGGTTCTGGCATTAGAGGATTTATGCTTTGAACGGGAAGTGCGCCATGTTTCCTTTGAACTTCATAAGGGAGAGATTCTGGGGCTTGGGGGCCTTACAGACTCTGGTATGCATGAGCTTGGAAAAATCATCTTCGGGGTACAAAAGCCGGATCAGGGAAGCGTTAGCTTAAGTCAAAAAGGCTTGAACATCAGCTCTCCCCGTGTGGCAATCGATAATAAGGTAGCATACATATCAAAAAATCGCGATCAGGAAGCACTTCACTTAAGCGCATCCATTAAAGATAACATTTGCCTTCCCTCCTATGACAAGATGAAAAAAGGTATCTTGATCCCTGACTCAAAGGAAAAGTCATTAAGTTCTGAGATGGCTCAGTTATTGGAAGTAAAAATGAGCGGTATTAATCAGCTGGTAATGAATCTGAGCGGCGGTAACAAGCAAAAGGTTGCGATTGCAAAATGGCTTGGAAACGACTCTGAGATTCTGATCTTGGATTGCCCTACCAGGGGAATTGACATCGGTGTCAAAGCTGCGATCTATCGATTAATGGAGAAATTGAAAGCGGAAGGCAAATCGATATTGATGATTTCGGAGGAGCTTCCGGAGCTGATTGGTATGAGTGACAGAATTCTTGTTATGAAGGATGGCAGGCTTTCCGGTGAGTTCTTAAGAGCGGAAACCTTATCAGAGTCTGATATCATTGACAAGATGATCTCTTAAAGGAGGAGGCTTACCGTGAAACGAAAAATTGATTTGAAAGCTCTCGTTCCATATCTGGGATTGATAGCAATTATCCTGATCTTTTCCATTGCCAGCGGTAATGAGCTATTATCTTCAAGAAATATCAAAGTAATTATTAATCAAATGCTGATTATAATGATCGGAGCTCTGGGAAGCAGCTTTGTACTAGCCATCGGTAAACTGGACTTCTCTTTGGGAAGTTTGGTTGGTGTTACCGCTACCGTTGGATGTCTGGTGTCAAAATCCTTTGGAATTCTTCCGGCACTCCTTGCTGTATTAGTAATTGGTGCGTTAACAGGTGTCTTAATCGGTGGCTTACATGCACTTTTTCAATTAAATCCCTTTATTATCTCAATTACTATTTTATTTATGTATCGAGGATTGACCTGGATATTGAATAAGGACAGCTCCATTGCATTACCGTTTTCCATGTATCAGTATGATAAATTAAGCTACAGAGTAGTTATTGCTTTACTCGTTTTTGTAATCGTTTACATTTTGTTCAATAAGACAAAGTTTGGAAAGTACTGTAAAGCAGTAGGTTCCGGAGAGATGGCGGCACTGCAGTCCGGTGTGCCGGTTAATCAGGTAAAAGTAATAGCCTATTCCATCTCAGGGCTATTTGGCGGTTTATGTGGACTTTTAAGTTTAATCAAATCAGGAACCTCCTTCACAACAACAGGACAGATGTTTGAAACAGAGGTACTGATTGCATTGGTATTAGGCGGAATGCCTTTATCCGGGGGGCTAAGGCAAGGGTAAGGGCGGCAGTCATTGGAGCACTTTCGCTGGCAGTACTGGGAAATGGACTGGTACTTTGCGGAGTTGATGCCAAGCTGCAGGAGGGAATTGAAGGAATTATCCTGCTATTGATTGTAGCCTTATCCTATGAACGTTCTAATGTTGCAGTTATTGATTAATTGGACTCATTAAAAAGGAGAAGGAAATTATGAGAAGATGGGTGAAACAAATCGCAGTAGTACTGGTAGTGGTATTGACATTTATGGGGACATTCTCAGGATGTAAAAGTGCAACACAGACCTCAGAAAATTCAAAAGAAAATTCAGAACAAGCATTTTCCGCAGAGGATACAACTCGGGGAACTGGCTCTTTGGCAGATAAGCTTCCAGAAGATTTTACCTTAGCGATGGTGGTGGTAACAACATCCGGCGGACTGTTTCAAAAGTGTGCCCAGATGCTTGAGCTTGCAGGGAAGGCCTGTGGTTTTAAGGTAATCTATGATGTAGGTGCAGTATCTCCGGAAGAACAGATTACCAGTGTGGAAAATGTTATTTCAGCCGGGGCAGATGCCATTGTATTTATCAACTTTACCACGGATGTACTTCCTAAGGTTGCTCAGATTTGTGATGAGAATAAGGTGTACTGGGCACAGTTCCTGCGTGATGTAACAGACGAAGAGATCCTAAGCTTTCTAAAGTCAAGTAAGTATTATGTAGGCAGAGCATATACCGATGAAGCAGCTGTAGCACTCGATGCATTAGCTTCTCTTAAAGAGAATGGGGTTACAAAAGCAGCGATCGTTGGCCCGACTACCGGAGACATTACAACGGATACCAGAGCTCAGGTGTTTAAAGACAATGCGGCTGATTATGGTATTGAGGTAATAACGGAGGTGCGTACCTTAACAGATGCTACAGATGCAGCAGAAGCGGTTAATAATATCGTTGCAAGTTATCCTGACTGTGATGGTATCTTCTGTATCAGCGGCAGCGATTCCAGAGGTGAGGGCTGTATTCAGGCTCTTCAGTCCCTGGGCAAAGCAGGAGAAATCAAGCTTGCAATGGTTGACTTCATTGATGGAATCGCAGATCAAATCGATAATGGAACCGTAACTTGCGCGATCGGCGGACAGTATCCGAATATCCTGTTTACAACAATGATGCTGGTCAACCAGCTATCCGGTAATCCATTAAACGGGGAGGACAAGGTGTTGGCTAAGATGCATAACCTGGTTCTGAAAAGTTCAGCTGACTGTGAAGCATATTTTAAATACTGTGAAGGGGAAGATGGGGCACTGGCCTACAACGAAGATGAGATTAGAGCCCTATGTAAATACTTCAATCCGGATTTGACCTATGAGAAATTCCAGGAAGTTTGTGACAGCTATGGTATGGAAGATGTTCTGAGCAGAAGACAGTAATTATCAGCGAGGGGATTTTTAAGGAGTATCCCTTGAGCATTCCCTGAAGCATACAAGGAGCGTTTATGGAAGCAGTTAAGAAATCATTGTTAAATGCATTAAAAGTGTTACTGTTGCCAATTGTATTATTCTTCTTATTTGTAATCCTATCCGGCGGTAAATTCGGATCACCGATCAGTATTAAGGTGGTATTGATACAGGCAGTAATTCCAATTCTCATTGGATGGGGTATTAGCTTTAACCTGATTGTTGGAGCCTGGGACTTCAGTGCGGGAGCTACCATTGCTTTGGCAGCCATGATTGCGGCAGACCTATCAGGCTCTTTTGGTTTGGTCGGTTTAATCTTGGGATGCCTGGTGATATCCTTCCTGCTGGAGGCGATTACGGGCTTGGTGTTCACCTTTTTAAGAATTCCATCCATCATAACAACGATTGGCATGATGCTTATTTATGAAGCAGCCACAACGATCTACAAAAACGGAGGGCCAATTTCGGTGAAACATGGGGCATCTGTTTTGGGGCAGCCACCTTATATTTTCATCCTTTGTATTGTAATTGGCATTATTTATTACGTCGTATACAACCATACGGTTTTCGGCAGTAATATTAGAGCTATGGGTAACGGTTCCTTAGTTGCAAAAAATGTAGGCATTAATCCTAGAAAGGTTAAATTACAGGCATTTCTTGTAGCTGGCTTTTTCGTTGGAGTAGCTGCAATTGCATATCTGAGCTACGGCGGAACAGCCGCTGCAAAATATAATATGGCAACCATGTCCATGACCTTCCAGCCGATTATGGGTATGATCATTGCACTCAGCTTGCAGAGATATATCAATATTACGCTGGGGGTTGTGATCGGTGAAGTATCAATCAAAATAATTAGTGCAGGCTTAGTATCCATGGGCTTAACCAGCAGTTTACAGCAAATTATAACCGGGCTTGCTTTGTTATGTGTATTGATTGCGACATCAATTAATCTGAAATTATCGGAGAGAAGTGAAAAAGCGGCAAGGATGCAGGGGATAGACTGATAATGATACATAGGTCATAAGCCAATTTTATATACCAACAGGATGATCTTTTTCCGAATCAATCGCGATGTTAAATGAAGAACTATAAAAACCAATATAAAAAAATTATGGAGGTATAAAAATGAGCAGATTAGTAACATTAGTGACCTGTCAATGGACAGACCTGAAATTTGAGGATATGTGCAAAAAAGCAAAAGAGATGGGCTATGACGGTCTTGAGATCGCCTGCTGGGGTAACCATCTGGATGTGAAAAAGGCAGCAACAGATCCCTCCTACGTAAGCTATATCAAAGAGACCTTGGAGAAGAACGGTCTTCAGTGTAAGGCGATTGCTACCCACATTATTGGACAGTGTGTAGGAGATTATAATGATCCTCGTCTGAATAACTTTGCTCCCGCGGAGCTTGCAGACAAACCGGAGGAGATTCGTGCCTGGGCAATTGAAACCATGAAGTACTCCGCAATTGCAGCAAATAAGCTGGGTGTTAAAATCATTACGGGCTTTGTTGGTTCTCCAATCTGGAAATACTTATATTCCTTCCCTCAGACTACGGAAGAGATGGTAGAGGATGGCTTCAACACAATTGTTAAGCTATGGGAGCCTATCCTGGATGTAATGAAGGAAAATGGTGTGGTATTTGCATTAGAGGTGCACCCTGGCGAAATTGCCTTTGATTATTATTCCACAGAGAAGCTGCTGAAAAAATTTGAACACAGACCAGAATTTGGTTTGAACTTTGACCCGAGTCATTTGATCTGGCAGGGAATAAAACCTGATCTGTTCTTAAAGGATTTCATACATAAGGTATATCATATTCATATGAAGGATGCGGCTGTTACACTGGATGGCAGATCAGGGCTCTTAGGTTCTCATATTGATTTCGGCGATCTAAGAAGAGGCTGGAACTTCCGTTCTTTAGGACATGGCGATGTTAATTTTGAAGAGATCATCCGGGTTCTGAATGCATACGGCTATGAGGGACCTCTTTCCGTAGAGTGGGAGGATAGCGGTATGGAGCGTATCTATGGAGCAACCGAGGCGGCAGCTTTTGTAAGAAAGGTTGACTTTGCAAAATCTGATATCAAATTCGATGATGCCATTGCGAATTAATTTATAATGCAGGGAGGAAGTTTAAAGAAGGTCACTTTCAAACTATTAATTAAGACCTATTCACTAAGCGAATATATTCGCGTCTGGAATAGGTTATCAAAAAGTGAAAGGCACGGGTATTTAAATGATGAGTAGAAAAACATTACTATATGGAATGGTTGGCGGAGATAGAAATGCTTTTATCGGCGGAGTACACCGAGTAGCAATTCATTTTGAAGGAACAGCATTCCTGGCAGCAGGTTGTTTTAATCCGGATCCGGCTGCAAGTAAGGAGTGCGGAGAATTCTATCAATTAAAAAACGACCGTATTTATACAGACTATAAGGAAATGGCAGAAAAAGAGAGTAAAAGAGCAGACAAAATTGATTTTGTAACCATTGCTACTCCTAATTTTCTTCATTATGAAGTGGCTAAGAAGTTCCTGGAATGCGGTATTCATGTACTCTGCGAGAAGCCTTTATGCTTTGAAGTAGCTCAGGCTGAGGAATTGAAAAAAATTGCAGAAGAAAAAGGATTACTCTTTGCAGTAAATTATAGCTATTCCGGTAATGCCATGGTAAAGGAAGCAAGGGAGCTTGTTGAAAACGGAACCATTGGTGAGGTAATCAATGTAAATGCGGAATATCTTCAGGAATGGTTGATTGATGATATTGGTGCAGGTGACCAGACAATGAACAAGCTATCGGTATGGAGAAAAGACCCTAAGGTTGCCGGAATCTCAAACTGTGTGGGTGATATCGGAACGCATATTGAACATACGGTATCCTATATTACTGGACTTAAGGTAAAGAGGGTGGCAGCTGTCCTTGATCATTATGGTCAGCCCCTTGATCTGAATGCAAATATACTAATTGAATTTAATAATGGAGCACATGGTGTATTCTGCTCTTCTCAGGTATGCGTTGGACATATGAATGGGCTAGTGGTACGTATCTTCGGAACGAAGGGCGCGATCGAATGGGTACAGGAGAATCCGAATATCCTCTATGTGACCTTGAAGGGTCAGCCAACTCAGATCTATAACAGGGGGATGGCTTATGTGACAGAAAGAACTGCGTCTGTATCAAGAATCCCATCAGGTCATCCGGAAGGCTTATATGAGGCCTTTGCTAATATTTACAGAGTATTTATCAATGCAATCATCAAGAAAGTCAATGGCGAGGAGCTTACGAAATATGATTATGATTTTCCTTCCGTTGAAGATGGCATTGCAGGTGTAAAATATGTTCATGCTGCGGTTCAGAGCAGCAATAATGACGGGGTCTGGGTTAATATTAACGATATAAAATAGTGAATTATGGGACTGCCGAGATAATACAGACAGTCCCATTTTAATTGTAATAACCGGGAAAGTGTGGTAAACTTGTTACAGAGTGAGAATTGCAAATATGATTTCCCGCTATAGAAAATGAAAAGAAAAGTTGGAGCGAGCAACCTACAGAATATAACTCAAATGTACAACAATGTAAGGAGTAGACCAGGATGGTAACAATAGACGATGTAGCTAAATGTGCAGGTGTATCAAAAGCGACGGTTTCCCGTGTATTGAATAATGCGGACATGGTCAGTGATAAACGACGTGAATTGGTCATGGATGCAATTAAGCGGTTAAAATATGAACCTAATATTGCTGGTAGAATGTTGCGGAAATCAGAAACTAAGTCAATACTAGTAGTGTTTTCCGTATTAATTCCCGAATTTATGAATGCGGTAACCGCAGAAGCGGATAAAGCAGGCTATACGATATTGTTTTACTATTCACCCGCATATATTAAAAATGCCAAGCCCTTAAGTCCGGTCTATCAAGGATTGGTAGATGGCGTTATACTTCAGGATGTTATGCTGGATCAGAAGGTTCTGTATGATATTATGGAGCGTTATCCGGTAGTTCTGTGCGGTGGAGTCATGTCCTTTGAAGGCAGGGATGAAAATTCGATTGCCATCGATAATGCGGTTGTAGCATATAACATGACGAAGCATTTGATTGAAAAAGGAAAGAAGCGAATCGGAATTGTAGGAATTCAATTAGGCGGTAAGGTAGAACCTAAATTCTCAAGAGATCGTGAAATAGGGGTTAGGAAGGCCTTAGCAGAAGCAGGAATTGATATGATAGATTCGTTAAAATATATAGGTGATGTTGGATATTCCACAGGAAGAGAGGCAGCCGAATATTATATGAGCCTGTCTCAGATGCCGGATGCGGTATTCTGCTTTAATGATAAGATCGCAATCGGCTGTATTTCAGCATTTAAGGAAAAGGGACTGCGTGTACCGGAAGATATCTATGTAGCTGGATTTGATAATCTGGGCATTACGGCACAATTTGACCCCTCTATTTCTACGGTGGCTCAGCCGTTTAATGAGATGGGAGAGTTGGCGGTACGGAGAATTTTATCAGAAATTCAAGGGGAGCTCACAGAAGAAGTTAAGATTGAAGGTCGAATTATCCTTCGTAAATCTACCGATGAAGAAGCTTGATGCAGTAACAAAAGGGCATGCTTATCCTGAATGGAATAGCAGGGGGTGTAATAGTGAAGGTCTACCTTAATCAATTTCAATTGGATCAATATATTAATAATTATAAAATTGCAGATTATTTTTCTGATTTTGACTATTTCTATAAGCACCTGAAGCTTGTTCGTTTTAGTAAAAATGATATGGTTTATCAGGATAAAGAATCCTTAGATTATATTTATTTTTTTCTATCCGGGAAATTAAAGGTTTGCAGTAATCTAAGCAACGGCAAATCATTACTGCTATGTTTTTTTGAAGATTTTGAAATCCTAGGTGACCTAGAACTTTATCAAATTGCAAACCCTTACAATTCCATTAAAGTTGTGAAAGAAAGTTATTGCATCGCCATTCCGATAAAGGATGAAAAAATTAAGAATGCATTATTGAAAGATATTAAATTTTTGAATTTCCTTTCTTTTTCCTTAGCAAACAAACTGGTTAGAATATCAGACGTAAGCTCTGCCAATATTTTATGTACTCTGGAAAGCCGGCTTGCTAAATACATCTATTATCTTTCTGAAAAGAACACAAATCAAAAGTCCGTCTATAACACGGTATTCCGTGAAAACCTTACAGAAACAGCTGAGCTTCTTGGAACAAGCTATCGGCATTTACTTCGTATACTGCAACAGTTTGTGAAGGATGGCATTTTAGAAAAACAAGAAGATTATTATGTTGTTAAAGATATCTCCGGACTAAAGATGCTGTCCTCGGATTCTTACCTGTAACTACATCCCTAAGTTGAATTTCACGCGTTACGCTTAAATACATACCTACAATAGAAATACAACCCAAAAGTAATAGCTAGAATAAAGAAGTCAAAAGCCGCCACACCACTCCCCAATACATCCCATCGATTTCTAAAAGTAAAGGTCAGTATTAATAATATGGTATCGGCAATGGCAGAAACCAGGGCCAGATATTTCGAACGAATATCTTTTAACATTAATAATACCGGGGATAGGAAGCCAGCTAATAAATTTACAATCCAAAATATCATAAAATAGATTGGATAGTTCGTGAAGTAATCAACTACCTTTGATCCGTATCCATGAGTTTCATAATAGGTTTGATTATGAGCCAGCATCATAAAGAAATCATAAATGCCCATGATATACATGAAAATCATAAATAAGGAAATGATCCATAAATGCCATTTTGATCTTGTTTTCATCCATATTCCTCCTGATCTGTTTATCACTTATTTTTCTATATAATTACAAATGTTTTACCTCTTATTTACATCATAACTACAAATGTTTTACCTCTTATTTACATCCATATGAAATCGTATCTTTCCTTGCACTATATCTGTGCTAAACAGATTAAAAATACCATAAATAAGCACTTAAAATCTGCTTTTTGACGCTGTCAATTTTTTTGGAATTATAGTATAATCGGACTAATAAAACAACTTAAATTTTTACGGGGGTGTTAACTTATGATTAAGAAAAAACAGCGCGGACTCTTTAAGTATAGCCGTATCCGAACCAAGCTTTTATTGGTAATTATTCCACTGGTTTGTCTCACCATGGGAGCAGCGAAATCCTATGATTATTTTACCAGACAATCAGATCTTGAGCAATCCGTAAAGGATGATATGTTACATACGGCTGAGCTGACAGCTACCAGATTACAAGTGGAGATTGCAAAAGCAGTATCCGCTGTGGAGACAGCATCTAATAATAGCGCTTTTCTATCCCAGGATCAGAGTGTGATTATCCAGGAGCTGAATAACATCAAAAATCAGAATCCCTTATTTGCAACGGTGTTCTTAAGCGATGCTTCCCTTAGCCGTATCAATGAAAAGGGTGATGCTGCGTCCCTCGCTGACCGAGAATACATGCAGCAGGTGAAAGATACAGGAGAAACTGTTGTGTCCAATGAAATTCTTATTTCTCAGGCCACGAACGAACCGGCTATTATGATAGCCACACCAATAAAAATTGCGGGAGCTAAGGAAAGCTATCTTGGCGTATCCCTTGATACAAAAGAGCTTAAAACCATTGTTGCTGACATGAAAAACAGTGACAGTAATTATTCCTTTGCCTTTGACGGTAAGGATGGCTTAGTTTTTGCACATCCGATGGAGGATTATGTTGGGGTCTTAAAGTTTATTAATCCCGATGAAAAGGATAAAAGTCTCGTGGCACCGGCGCTGACAAAAATGGCTCAAGATGCTGTAGCCGGACATGCTGGTACCCAGGTCTATGAATTTAATGGAGTAAAGGTAATCGCTGCCTATGCTAATATTCCCGGAACCTCCTTTGGTGTAGCCAGCCGTATGAAGTACTATGATGCCATGGAGTCAGTTCGTAAGGAGCAGCTTTCAGCGATTATTATTACTCTGATTGCATCAGCAGTGGGAATAGCAGCAGCTCTTGGCTTATCTGCACTCATTGCAACACCTATTAAGAAGATTGCTAACCAGGCAAATATCATTGCCTCCGGTGATTTTACTCAGGCGATAGCACTAGATGCCCAGGGGAAGGATGAGATCAGTCAGCTGCAACGCTCGTTCAAGGATATGGCTGTTATGCTTAAGAGTACCATGGAGCAAATCGGACAAGCCACTAAGGAGCTTGCCTCCTCCAGTGAGGTTCTGGAGATTAGTACGGAGCAGTCAGCACAAGGCTCCAATCAGGTGGCAGAGACCGTAGCAGAGGTTGCCTTAGGAGCGTCAGAACAAGTACAGGCAGTGGATCAGACCGCCGATATTGTCATCGAAATCGGTAATGAAATTGGTGAGATAGAGAATCTCTCCTTCGAGGTAGCAGATTTATCAGGTAAGGCAGCAGCTACCACTTATGACGGAGAAAAGGCTATTAAGCGTGCAGTTACTTCAATTACAAACATTAATGAGATTGTTCAGGAGACAGCAAATGCTATCCGTGATTTGAACAGCTCCTCAGAACAGATCAGCCAGATCGTAACAACAATTACGGGCATTGCCTCCAGTACTAACCTTCTGGCGTTAAACGCTTCGATTGAAGCAGCGCGGGCAGGAGAGCAAGGCCGTGGCTTCACTGTGGTAGCAGAGCAGGTCAGCAAGCTTGCACAGCAGTCCAAGGAAGCTGCCAGCAATATCGCGTCCATTATTGAAGGTGTTCAAATTCAGACCAGATATGCAATTCAAAAGATGGATAGCAGTGCGCAAGAGGTGTCCTATGGAACAGAGGTTGTGCTTGAGGCAGGAGAAGCCTTCCAGGGCATTCAACAGCAGATTAATAATGTGGATGAAGCAGTCCAGAAAATTACTCAGAATGTCAAGCATCTCTCCAACTCCAGCACCAGTGTGGTCACATCGGTAGATAAGATTAAGGCAATCTCACAGGAAACCGCAGCTGGAAGTCAGACCATATCTGCAGCGACGCAGGAGCAGTCCGCAGTTATGCAGGAGGTTGCTTCTTCCGCAGAGACGTTAGCAAGGCTGTCCGGTCAGCTAGAGGAAACCTTAAAGCATTACAAATTTTAATATGCAAATTTTAATTTACAACCTGTTAAGCTTGGATGCATGGATAAAATATGATAGGAATCAGGTCTAAATCTGAATTGGTTTATCTTTTTTGCCTTGATATAATTTTATTTTAAATACTATTTGATGAGGTGTAATAAATGAGAGAGTATGCATTTGGTGTGGATCTTGGCGGAACGACCGTTAAACTTGGATTATTCAAAACAGAGGGAATTCTGATTGACAAATGGGAAATTCCAACCAGAACCGAGAATAACGGCGAACAGCTTTTACCAGATATCGCGTTATCAATCACTAATAAATTAAGTGAATTTAACATTGATAAAAATTGTGTAGAAGGAATTGGTATTGGTGTTCCCGGTGCAGTGCTGAACGGGAAATATGTAAAGCGCTGTGTGAATTTAAATGGTTGGGGAGATTTTGATGTTTCTGAAAAGCTATCTGCCTTTGTAGGAATTCCAGTAGAGGTTGTTAACGATGCAAATGCGGCAGCGTTAGGTGAGATGTGGCAGGGCGGTGCGAAAGGCTATTCCAATGTTATCTTTGTCACTCTGGGAACCGGAGTAGGCGGCGGAATTATTGTTGATGGTAAGGTACTTACCGGACAGCATGGAGCAGCCGGTGAAATTGGACATATCAAGATAAAGAGGGATGCAGATTTTAGTTGTGGTTGCGGTAAAAAGGGCTGCCTGGAAGGGTATGCGTCAGCAACCGGTATTGTTCGGTATGCTTATGAGCTTCTAAAGGACAGCCAGGAACCAACAAAGCTAAGAGAATTTGATAAGCTTGAGGCAAAGGACGTATTTAATCTGGCAAAAGAAGGAGATCAGGTAGCACGAAAGGTTACAGAGTTGATGTATGACGACCTGGGAACAGCACTGGCTGGAATATCCTGTGTAACAGATCCGGAAATCATTGTACTTGGTGGCGGAGTATCCAAGGCAGGAACCATTTTGTTAGAGGGCGTTAGACATGCCTTTGAAAAATATGCCTTCCCGGCATCGGAGCAAACACAGTTCAGCTTGGCTTCCCTCGGTAATGATGCGGGTATTTATGGTGGCGCAAGATTGATCATGAATATATAACCCTGCTATAAACAAAGGGAAGTTTACCCGAATCAATTTGTGACCGGTGATATTTGGAATTTTCAAAAGAGAGAATGGTTCTGCTTTCATAGAATCGTTCTCTCTTTTAATTTAGTCTACTAATACATTCTTTACATATAAAATCACAGCAATAAGACAGTAAAATTAATTAACGTACAATAAAAATTAATGATTCTTGTTTCTGCCTCCGGCTCTGCTTTTCTCATGCTTTCCTTCATGGACACCAATTACTTGTCCATTGATGATTCCATGGTCAGCATTACCGGTTGGATCCATTTTTCTCATCTCTGGATTGCTTTTTTCTCGATCTTTCATTCTGTTCTTATTATTATCCATGTAACTGCCTCCTTTTTTGTTTTGATGAATTAGTATATACACGAAGCAGTATTTTATTCAATTTCACATAGGACCAATGAGTGTGGAGAGAATAATTTAGCAATTGCTTACCTTGCGCATTTTGTCTGTTTAAGGTAGAATATTATCTTAAGCTTTTACAAATAAAATTATTGACTCTGTCAAAGGGGATAGGGAATTCGAATGAAAAATCAAGAACAACAAAGCAATGGCATAATTGAAGGCGTTATCTGGAAGCAGCTATTACTATTTTTCTTTCCCCTGCTGTTTGGTACCTTTTTACAGCAGCTTTATAATACAGTGGATGCTATTATTGTAGGTCATTATGTGGGAAAAGAAGCATTGTCCGCTGTAGGGGGTACAACCGGTACCTTAATAAATGTATTTATCGGATTTTTTGTGGGCACCTCCTCCGGTGCTACCGTGACGATATCACAATATTTCGGAGCGAAGAATGAGAAAGAAGTGAGTAAAGGTGTACATACTGCCATTGCTTTAGCAGTTGCAGCAGGGGCGGTGATTATGGTAATTGGAATTTTAGGTGCTCCATTAGCAATTCGCTTGATGGGTACACCGGAGGATATCATTCCTTACTCCCTTACTTTTATCCGTATCTATTTTTGTGGTACAATTGCTAATTTAATATATAATATGGGAACTGGAATTCTACGTGCAATCGGAGATTCCAAACGTCCTCTTTACTATTTGGCTGCAAGTGTAGTCTTAAATATTATCTTGGATTTCTTGTTCGTCGTAGGGTTCCATTGGGGCGTAGCAGGAGTTGCCCTAGCAACTGTAATTGCACAGGTCTTTAGCGCAGTGCTTATCTGTGTTACTTTGATGCGTACCAGGGAATGCTATCGATTAGATTTAAGAAAGGTACGTTTTCACAAAGAGATACTTATGAAAATTGTTCGGATCGGAATACCTTCAGGACTCCAGTCTCTCATGTATTCCTCCTCCAATATTATAATTCAATCCAGTGTCAACAGCTTTGGAACGAATACAATCGCAGCCTGGACAGCCTATGGTAAGATCGATGGTCTCTTCTGGATGACCATGAGCTCTTTTGGCATCTCAATTACCACCTTTGTAGGGCAGAATTATGGTGCCGGTAACTTTGCCAGGGTGCGAAAAGGAATTAGGATCTGCTTAGCCATGACCATTGGAGTGGCAGTGGTTCTAAGTCTGATCTTATATTTTGCAGGACCAAGCATTTACGGCCTATTTACAAATGATGTGCAGGTAACCCGGCGGGGAATTGAAATTCTTCACTTTATGGTACCCACCTTCTGTACCTATGTGCTCATTGAAATTATTTCTGGATCCTTAAGAGGGATGGGTGATTCTTTTATGCCCATGCTTATGACCGGAATAGGGATCTGTGTACTTCGAGTGCTTTGGGTGTTTACAACAGTACCAATTTGGCATGATATCCGAACCTTGATTTTCAGCTATCCGCTTACCTGGTCTGTAACTTCAATTATGTTTATCTTTTATTTCCGCCATTATATAAAACGTGAGCCGGGCTTTCAGATATCTAAGAAAGGAAAGAATTGAAACAGAAGAGAGAGTAGTGACAGGCATAATTAGAAACAGGCAGAATTAGTGACAGACATAATTAGAAACAGGCAGAATTAGAGACAGACAGAATTAGAGACAGGCAGAATTAGGGACAGGCATAATTTAGAAACAGGCAGAAATAGAGATAGACAATGTTGAAAGAGGAGAAGCAATGCGAAATATAAAATTGACCATCGAATATGATGGAAGTCGTTATAATGGGTGGCAAAGGTTAGGAAAAGGGGAAGCAGACAATACGGTAGAGAATAAGCTTTTGGAAGTTCTTCACAAGATGACAGGCAAAGAGGTTGAACTCAACTGTGGAAGCAGAACAGAGTTGGGCGTGCATGCCTATGCTCAGGTGGCAAACTTTAAAGCAAGCACAGATTTAAAGTGTTTCGAAATTAAAAATTATTTGAATCGATATTTGCCCATGGATATCGCCGTGACCAGCGTAGAAGAAGTGACGGAAAGATTTCATGCCAGCCTGAATGCTAAAAGTAAAACCTATCTGTACCGCATAGCAATCGGTGATGTTCCCAGTGTGTTTGATCGAAAGTACACCTACTATTGCTTCAAAAGGCCAAATGTTACACATATGAAGGAAGCAGCGAAATTATTATTGGGAGAACATGATTTTAAAGACTTTTCCTCTGTGAAAAAAGGCAAATCCACAGTGAAGGAGATTTATGATATCGATATCTACCAGGACGAAAAAGAGATTCAAATTTCCATAAAAGCCAATGACTTTCTGCACAATATGGCTCGTATGCTAGTTAGCACCTTGCTGGAAATAGGTCTGGGTAACCGGAGTATGTGGGAAATTGAAAAGATATTGGATCCAAATCAGCCGGATTTGGGAAGTACACCTGCAAGTGCACAAGGCCTATTTTTACAGGAAGTGGAATATTAAAACAGGGTACGCTTCATAACATTCTTCCTTGCGTTATTTTTGATGAAATGATAATTAATTTTGATTAACCGAAAGAGCATTGCAAAAGAGGATGCCAATATTCTGACCATATTTATTGGGTTACCCATCTGCGGTGGATTGGTTCAGGCTTTTGTGTATGGCCCATTATTGATTTGGAGCTGTTCTGCTTTTTCCTTGGTGGTCGTTTATATCCTCCTGCAGCAAAGATGATACATGTGGATGAGCTTACAGGTGCCTGGGACAGAGGCTCTTTCGAATATTACCTGCGTAACAGACTGCCGCAGGAGCAGGAAGGCTTTGGTATTATTTATTGTGATGTTGATCATCTGAAGGAAATCAATGATAGCTATGGACATCGAGAAGGTGACTTTGCCATTAGTACGGCGGTTTGCTTACTACGAGAGGCAATACGCACCGAAGATATCATTGTAAGACATGGCGGAGACGAATTTTTGGTTATTGTGAAAAGTCCGTTTAAGAAAGATCTGGATCATATCGTACAAAGGATGGAACATATCTTTGATGAATATAATCAAGATTCTACCAAAAGGTACAAGCTGGAGTGCAGCTTTGGCGGGGATATCTTTGACAAAAGCTATAGCAGTATCGATCACTTTATTAATTATATTGATGGATTAATGTATCTGAATAAAAATAAAAAGAAGAACAAAGAGATGTTATTAATAAAATAAAAAAATGAATCAAAGAACTGATTTATTAGTTATAGAAGCGAATGGGGCTCTTGATAAAGTGATATCAAGAGCCCCATTGTTTTATTAGGATTCAATTTTTGTTTTTAGTCTTGGAATAATTCCTTTTAAAAAGAAGCCCTTTCCCCGACGTTTAATATAAAAATAACCAAAGACAGAAAACACGGCAGCACCAATAAAATTAACGATTAAATCCATCATGGTGTCATAGAGGCCTAAATCAATATAAGCGCTCCAAGGCTCTCCATTTACAATGAGACTCTGAATGTTCACATGAACAGGAACATTAGCCCCATTCGGATTTAATAGAACCGTATTTATGGACTGCACAAAAGTGTCCTTTTGCATATCATAGCCTAATAGCTGGTCTACGCCAAATTCGAAGAACTCCCATAATACACCGATGGTCATGGAGAAGCAGAAGGCAACTAAGGCCACAAATACCGGTGAGAGGGAGATAGCGAATCTATCATTCTTATTTAAGATATCAATCAGCGAAAAGCCAATAGCAGCAGCAAGGAAGCCGTTGATTGTGTGTAAAACAGTATCCCAATAAGGAAAAAGAATATAATACTCCTGTATCTCACCCAGAATTTCGGCGGAAAAAATAAATAACAGAATAATTACCTCAAGGGTATCCGGTATATCGATATGTATTCTTTTCTCAATAAAGCTGGGAACCAGAAAAAGCACTAAGGTTAAAATACACAGGAATAGATTCTCGTAATTTCTACTGACCAGCTGGTCGATAGCAACAAGAATAACAAGTATTCGTAGAATAAAATAGATTACATTAAGGCCGAAATGCCCATCATTACTTATAAATTTAAAAAATTTCCTCATAAAACAACCTCCGTAAAAGAATACAATAATTTGAGCGTCAAAAGCCTTATTAAAACTATAAACTCACATTCATCTTCACGATCTAATCTGGTTTTTGACGCTCAAATTATGCAATGTAACCATTGTAACATTGAAAAACAGAAATTCAATTAGAATTTGCTAAAAAATAAGATAAAACATATATTTTGTCTAAAAATAAATCGGAACAGACGATTCCGCGCTGTTCCGATTTATTTTCCTATTTAACGAATTCTTTTGAGGTTATCAAAAATTATTATCGTGCGCTCATACCAGGCTTTGAGATACCGCTTAAAGCATCCTCTGCACTATTTTGGCAA
Source organism: Herbinix sp. (assembly GCA_029239235.1). Taxonomy (GTDB): domain Bacteria; phylum Bacillota; class Clostridia; order Lachnospirales; family Lachnospiraceae; genus Mobilitalea. The sequence continues at coordinate 24,004 of JAQZBD010000056.1, read as the reverse complement.
GCTGGCTCCAAGGAAATATCGCCTAGGGCAACAATGCCTACAAGGCTGTTATTTTCAACGATGGGCAATCTTCGTATCTGACGGTCACTCATTAATTTTGCAGCATCATTAACATCTGTTTCCGGACTTGCAAAAACAACGGAATCTGTCATAATGTCACAAACCTTTTGATGACAATCCTCACCGGAAGCAACGCTTCTTAGGGCAATGTCACGGTCAGTTATGATACCGATCAATTTATCCTGAGTACACACAGGAATGGAACCACAGTTATACTGCTTCATAAGCTGAGCAGCACGCTCTACAGAGTCATCTGATCTTAAGCTAACCACATCTTTTGACATAATATCACGTAATTTCATAAATAACCTCCATTCAGCCAACATAGATTTAAGCAGGAACGAACAGTTAAATCAAATCATTTGTTCCGGCTTATAACATTAGATTGCCCGAAGTCTTTACTTTTTATAAAGCTAAATTTTTCTTATAAAAATGGAATACTATTCATCATCTTCATCACAAGAACAGTGGGTTGAATTCGGATTTCGCTTGCAGTCAAAGCTTTCAATCGGCTCCGGGCCTCTTACAACCTGCCGGTCAATTCTAACTATGCCATCATGATCGGCAACGATACGCCAGTCTACCATTAAAATTTGATCATTTTCAATTTCGATTCCGCAGATACCCCGGGTGTGAATGCAGCAGCCAGTGTTGAAATATGGTAAATCACCATACTTAGGGAACTTCGGTCTGTGGGTATGACCGCAGATCAGCGCTGTTTTATGTTTTTCTATCCATTTATTATAAGCCCTTTCCACCTTGTGTCGTTTGAATAGGTTACGGGCAGGGCTGGCCGGATTTTCAAAGCCAACGACATGCATGAATCTCCAGAAATACCGCAACAACAGCATAGAGATACGCCAACCCTGATCATTCATGAAATCACCCTGATGGCCATGAACCACAAGAATTTCTTGATCTGTTTCCCGGTGTTTTAATAAAATAGCTTCATGGGCACTAAGATCCTTAAAGAGTTCCACACGTTCCTGTTTATATTCATCATAAAACTGATAGAAATTGCGGCTTACAAAATCCTTATCCTTCAAAAAAATATTATGATTACCGTATAGCATAATAAAGCGTTGCTTATCAAAAAATTTTTTTAAGACAACAAAGCAATCCGTGTGTGCAAGGCGAATATGCTTAAAGTTAGAATATTCCCATAGTTCATCGCCATCACCAACCTCTACATATACAAAATCTTTCTCGTAATAATAATTTAGCGCATGGATGTAAATGTTCTGATTTCTGGCAAATTCATCAGATACGCTGTCATCTCCGCGATGGACATCGCTGAAAAATACATACTTGGAGTTTGTATCAAAGTATTCCAGCTTTGCATTCTCATATGCAGCAGTTAGTCTTTTTACCGTTTGCATCAAGTCACCCAACTTTCTAGGATTTATGAATCTATTTAAAAAGAAATAATAGATTGGAGTAGGATTATTTTGTATAAAATTCTCAATTTTATTTATTATTATATTATAAATCTTAGTATGTTGCTGATAAAACAGTGATATGCAATTAAAAACCGATAAATTAAAATCAGATTATGAAACTATGGTTGCCATTTAAAACCTCCAATGTTATAATCTAATTATTCCCATATATTAATTTGGATTGATGTCTTCTACCAACCCCCTTTAATTTATCGGAGCAATTAGTAACTTAGTGTAAAATTTTGTTTTTGAAAGGCTCACAAGATCTAAAGGAAAGAGATGAGTGTGCCTAAAATTAAGGAGGAAATTGGTATGGCAGACAAGGTTATTGTATGTAAGGATTGTAAGGCAGAATTTGTATTTTCTGAAAGCGAGCAGGCTTTTTATCAAGAGAAAGGCTTTGATAATGAACCGGTTAGATGCCCAGATTGCAGAAGAGCAAGAAAAGCTCAGAAGGATAATGGTTTTGGCGGCGGAAACAGAGGCGGAAACTTTAGACAAGGCAGAAGATAAATTATAAATTATAAATATATAAAGCATAGGGTAGCAGGGTGAAAATCTTGCTACTTTTTGTGTACCATAAGCATTAGTTAGGTTTATAATTGAAAAATAAATGTATGTCATGATAGGGATGAAATTTGAAAGAGCATCTGATTGGAGGTAGTACATGTTTAATTACAAAATGACAATCCAATATGATGGAGGTCGTTACAAGGGGTGGCAGCGGCTCGGCGGCGGAGAGAATACGATCCAGGCTAAGATAGAGCAGGTTCTATCTGAGATGGTTGGTTATAAGCTGGAGATTATCGGATGCAGCCGCACGGATGCAGGTGTTCATGCGATTGCCCAGATTGCTAATTTTAAGCTGGATAACTATGTGCCGGAGAAAGAGATTAGGAGCTATTTAGGCCGCTATTTGCCTCAAGATATCAGCATTCTTGAGGTAATAATGGCTGAGGAGAGCTTTCATTCAAGATATCTGGCAAAGGACAAGACTTATCTATACAAAATCTGGAATGAGGAATACAGCAATCCTTTCATGAGAAAATATAGTATGCATGTGAGCGGGTTGCTGAATGTAACTGCGATGCAGGAGGCCAGCAAGTATTTTCTTGGAGAACATGATTTTACTGCCTTCTCAAATGCAAAATCCAAGAAAAAATCAATGGTAAGAAATATTAGAGCCATTGACCTTGAACTGAAGGGAGGCTTTCTAAATATAAGAATCTGCGGAGACGGTTTTTTATACAATATGGTTCGATGGATGGTGGGAGCCTTGGTGGAGGTTGGATTAGGAAATCGTAAGCCAGAGGATATTACGCAGATGCTTTTGTCCAAGGATAGAAATCAGACAGGAAACTTAGCGGACGCTTGCGGGCTTTATCTGGAAAAGATTCGTTACGAGTAATAGATTGACTATGGATGAATAAAGTATAATATGGAAACCCTGATGGTATGACTTGGTTTCTATGGATAAATTAAAGAGGAGGGTGAAATATGCTAATCGCAACTGTAAAAATTAAGATTCATCTGCCCTGGGTTCATTCATTAAAGGAAAAAAGAATGGTAGTAAAAAGCTTAATTGCAAAGCTTTGTAATAAGTTTAACGTATCCGTAGCAGAAGTGGACGAACAGGATATCCATCAGATTGCGGTGATAGGCGTCGCTGGACTTGCAGGAGATGCAGCTATGGCAGATAGTGTGATAGATCATGTACTTAACTTTGCAGAGGAAAATACAGAAGGAGAAATTATTGGGGTAGAAAGGGAAGTAATCTCTATTTAGTAAATTGAATTGTACATGCAATAACTACAATAATTGATATATGGTTTGAGAACTAAGTGATATATGACGAATAATCTGTATAGAATTCATTTGACAATGTATTGTCGTGCATATAAAATATAGGTAATATATGCTAAAACTTTACAAAGGGAGGTGAATTCCATGGGTGATAAGAATCCAAAAAAAGCGCCGAAGAAGAAGGGCGGATCAAGCGCAGCGAGCACTACAAAGAAAAAATAGCATTTCGGAAATTCCCTCTGTTCGTTGTATAGGAGGGAATTTTTGTGTATCTTTAGCAATTCAAAAGGCAATATAAGTTATTTATGTTAGTATGTTAATTAAGATAAGTAAACTTTTAAGATAAGTTATATTGATTTGAATAGGATAAATTATTAAGATGATATAAATGTGGTATGGTTAGATGACACAGACTTTATTTCTATGGTATAATATCGACGGATATTATACCAGTATCAAACCTAAAGAAGATAAACCCTGTTACAAAGTGTATAACATGCGATTTTATTTTCAGGTAACTGGGTGTGTAAGTATTGATTCATGGTAATTATAAATGTGAAAAATATATGATATTTTAAATGAAAGTAAATAATAGATGACACGAAAGGGGAAAACACAATGAGTTTTTTAGACATTGCAAATGCCAGATATTCAGTAAGAAGTTATGAGAAAAAAGAGGTTGAGATGGAGAAGCTGTTACAGGTGTTGGAAGCAGGACGAATTGCACCTTCAGCGGTAAATTTTCAACCCATTCATCTTATTGTGGTTACGGAACAGGAGGAAAAAGAAAAGCTTTATCAGACCTATAAAAGGGATTGGATTAAGGAGGCACCTGTAATTATCGTTGCCTGTGGTGACCATAAGACCTCCTGGGATAGAAAGGATGGGAAGGATCATGCTGACATTGACGTTGCGATTGCAATTGATCACATGTCCCTGGCAGCAACTGACCTTGGACTGGGAAGCTGTTGGGTATGCGCCTTCGATGCGAAGCTTTGCCATGAGCTCCTAGCTTTGCCGGAAAACCTGGAGGTTGTAGCTTTATTACCCCTCGGATATCCAAAGGGTGAGAGAACCACGGAGCTTCGTCGTAAGAAGCTAGATGAGCTAGTGAGTTGGGAAAGATATCAACAAACATCGGAAATAGAAAAATAACAGATTGAAAAATAAGAATGGAGAGCAATTAAAAATCTGCTCTCCATTCTTATTTATAACATTTATATCAGGTAAATCAGCCTAAGCTAAATTCAAAACTTATCGATTAGAAAAGAGTTATCGGATTATTTAAAATCTTATCAGCTCTTGGAGCACGCAGCATGTGAGCCGCTGGCATATCAGCACCCAGAAGTGGTTGCAGATAATATTTGAAAGCATCCGTGACATTATTACCCTGGCTGTTAATGAAATCATCGGGCATTAATTTTGTCTTGCCTGCAACATTTTTCAAATCGGTCATTTTATAATCCACAGAGTAGATACCCGTGCGATTAATTGTAATAGACCCGTCAATATTATGCCAGATAGCAAACTGAGCGGCTTTTTCTCCAACTTCTCTTGCTTCGTGCTGATCAACACCGGACACGCAGCCCATAAAGGATCTTTGAAGATACCCAAGAGTATCAGAACGAACTCTGGTAATTCCCAGCTTTGCTTTAATTTCATTGGAAAGCAGATCACCTAAGGCTCCGGTGCCGGATAATTGAGCATTTCCGTGAGAATCCGTTTCACTGCGTACTAGCTTAGTTACAATAGGAATACCGTTTTCATCTTGAACACCTTCTGAAATGGCGATGATACAGCGTCCATATTTATCATACACTTCTTTCACATCCTTTAGAAAGTTATCTATAATGAAGTGACGTTCCGGCAGATAGATTAAATGGGGACCATCGTCAGGATATTTTTGAGCGATGGAGGAAGCTGCTGTTAGAAAACCAGCGTTTCGACCCATGACAACACCGATATGTACACCCGGAAGGGCTCTATTATCAAGATTTAGACCGATGAAGGACTGTGCCACGAACCTTGCAGCAGACGGGTAACCGGGAGTATGGTCATTCATCATCAAATCATTATCAATCGTTTTTGGAATATGGATTGCGCGGAATTCATAGCCCGAGGATTCGGCTTGTTCGTTAACGATTCTAACGGTATCCGCAGAATCATTACCGCCTATGTAAAAGAAATATCGGACATTATGTGCTTGAAACACTTTAAAAATCTCTTTGCAATAAGCTTTATTCGGCTTATCTCTGGTTGAAAATAACGCAGAGGATGGAGTGATAGCGACCTGCTCCAGATTATTGGTTGTTTCCTGTGTTAAATCCATAAAATCTTCGTTGATAATACCCTGAACCCCATTAATTGCTCCGTAAACCTTTGTGATCTGTGGAAATTTTCTAGACTCCAGCACGGCTCCTACCAGAGACTGATTAATAACAGCGGTAGGACCTCCACCTTGTGCTACAACTACTTTTCCTTCAAGTACCATAAATTACTACACTCCTTTACTTTTCGTTAAAATGTTGAATAAGATTGTCTCTGCCATTTAAATCCGAGTGTGCTACGCTAGTGGTAATCTTTGGTGAACAAAATGTCTAGTAGAATTCAATTCTGTGCTTCTAGGTTGTCTAAATTGCCTATTAGTGGTTATTGTACCACATTTTAACAGTAAGTGTAAATATTAGCTTGTAAATTATTCCAGTGTTCAATTACTTACAGAACTATTACAATTATTTTAACCTTATTTGATATAAATTTAAACGAAACGTAAGAAATACATCAGTCATTATATGATATAATTCGATATGTAGTATTTAATCAATTAACATTGGCATTGAGCTGCCTTGCAGCTGGATGACCGTTCGTGTGAATACAGAAGAGGGGCTGGAGATGGGTAGATTTAATAAGGAAGAAAACAATGGGAAGAAACAGCCGGGAAAATGGATGATAGTATTAGGCGGGGCAGTAGTAATCTTATTACTTGTGAGCGCCTACTGGGTTCTGAATGGCCGCAGAGCTGGAGTGAATGGAGATGATGGGGAATCGAAGCAAGCATTTCACACGGTGGAGACAAATCAAGAGAGTGATTCAGTTGTAGTAACAACAGATGGCACCTCAGCCGGAACGACTTCAGAGAATACATCAACAGAGACCACTCCAGGAACAGCATCAACAGAGACCTCTCCAGGAGGTACATCTTCGGAATCAAATACAGAGGCTGAAAATACAAATGAAAATACAAATGATAATACAAATGAAAATACAAATGAGAATAATAAAGGTGATGAACAGCAAGTGTTAATAACACAGGCAGAGAGATTAGCACTGGGCTATGATTATGAGGGTGCCCTAAAGCTAATAAAAGACTACGTGGGTGACAAAGGTGATTATACCCAGTATGAGGAACTAGAGAAAGCCTATCAAAGCTTGGAAGAGGAAAAGTCCTCCTTACTGCTCTATGGTGGGGAGTATACTTCCATAACCCAAATCAACCATATATTTTTCCACTCCCTTATAGCTGACAATTCCAAGGCCTTTGATGGAGACAGAAAAAGCAAGGGTTATAATATGTACATGACTACGATATCAGAGTTCAATAAAATGCTTGATACCATGTATCAGGATGGCTATGTTCTAGTCAAGATGGCTGACTTGGTGAAACAGGAGACCTTAGAGGATGGGACATCAAGATATGTGGAAAATGAGATATACTTAAGACCCGGTAAAAAGCCCTTCGTGATATCACAGGATGATGTGAATTATTATAGCTATATGGATGGAGATGGCTTTGCAACTAGAATAGTCATCGGTCAGGATGGTAAACCGACTTGTGAAATGCTGCAGGAGGACGGAACTACCATAACAGGAGCGTTTGATCTTGTACCGATACTGGATGCCTTTATCGAAAAGCATCCGGATTTTTCCTATCAAGGTGCCAGAGCGCTTTTGGCTTTAACCGGCTATGAAGGAGTTTTGGGCTACCGTACCAATGATGAAGCTTCGCCAACTTATGATAAAGATAAGGAGTCTGTAATAGAGGTAGCCAGGGTATTAAAGGAGGAAGGCTGGGAGTTTGCTTCCCATAGCTGGGGACATAAGAATATGACGGAGGTTTCTGTCGATACTTTAAAAAGAGATACGGATCGGTGGCTGAAAGAAGTTGCATCACTGATTGGAGAAACTGATATCTATGTATTCCCCTTTGGAAATGATATAGAAAATACAGTTGGTAACTACACTAATGAGAAGTATAAATATTTAAAGCAGCAGGGATTTAATGTTTTTGTAGGTGTTTATAAAGAACCCTGGATGCAGATTAAGAAGGACTATGTTAGAATGAATCGAAGACCGTTGGATGGGCAGGCTATGCTGCAATTCCCGGAAAGGCTGAAGGATTTATTTGATACAAAGGATATTTTGGATCCGCAGCGACCGGCGAAAAACTGGTAAGCTAGGAGGATTGCACTTATGCGCATTTTCTATTAGAATAAATACATACTGCTATTGATACCGTTACAGTGGTAAAAGGAGGTTATTATGAAGATTAAGATTTTATTACTTAGTGTAGTCCTACTGGTACTTTTTCTAGGTTCCTGCAATAAGTCTAAAGATACAAATGAGGTAACACCAACAGTAATTCCGAAGATTACATCACCTGCAGAGGATGAAATATATAATACTCAAGATAGTACTACAAAAGATGAAAAAGCAGCTACCATCGCTGACTATTATCCCATGTCTGCTGATACAGAGTATGTTTATGAGGGGAAGGGAAATGAATACGCCTCCTATGAACAAACGACTGATTTTCTGGATGCCGCCAATCAAAGAATTCAAACCAGAACGAATAATGGTGGAACAGAGACAGTTCGGGTAATTGAAATCAAGGCTGGCAAGCTGGAGATTATAAAACGGTTAAATGAATGCTACTACAGGGATAACTTTTTATCCGGTACAGCTTCAGAGGATTCTCCGGAGGTTTTATTAATGGAGCCTCTAGTACAAGGAACAGAGTGGACATTATCCGATGGCAGAAAACGATATATTTCCGGTGTTGATGTACCGGTAACAACTCCCTCCGGTGAATATACGGCTATTGAGGTAACTACTGAAAATGAGGATAGTGCTTCAAAGGATTATTATGCACCTCAAGTTGGATTAGTAAAAAGTGTATTCCAGTCCGGTGACATGGAGGTTACTTCCTCACTGAAGACAATCAATACAAACAAAGCCTATACTAAGACAATTGATATTTACTATCCCGATATAGATGAGAAGCTTTATCCGGAGCAAACGACTTTAACCTTCCATACTGGAGATGAAACAAAAGATATTCTTGAAGCTGCGATCAGCAAGAAGACATCGAAGGATACCTATCTTCCACTAGCAAGTATTAATACAAAGGTTAACAGTCTTTATCTATCCGAGGATGGCATAGTTAGGGTGGATTTTTCTAAGGAATTAGTTGATGATATGAACGCCGGTGCTGGATACGAGTTACTAATACTGCAGGGCATAACAAATACCCTGGGTAATTACTATCAGGCACAGAAGGTAATAATAACGGTGGACAATAAACCTTATGAATCAGGTCATATCATGTTAGAAGAGGGAGAGACCCTTCAAGTAAATATGGATAATGTAGTAAACAAATAAAAAATGTCATGTAGCAATTTTATACCTTGAATTGTTACATGACTTTTTTGATGCTAAATCAGTTCTCTTTTAAGAACCGGATACTTTAGAAACCTCCACATAGATTTGGCATTTGTCAACCAGACGATATGCGCATTATTTTTCGAATTTTTTAATATACGTGGGATAAAAAAGGCTGCCACTGTCTCCGGCCGATCCGCTAGGGCATTAAATACAAACTGAAAGCTCTTGTCCTTAAGAACTGGCGACTAAAGCATGCTTCGTTGTTCCGTAAAGGATGGTTTTAACCTGAATCATGTTATTCGAACCCAGACCTTCCATATTCCAGATCTGTCCGTTTCCTTGCAGAAGCATATACTTTGCAGCTACCTGTGCCCCATAGATGATACCCAGAATATTCGTATGAATTACAGCTTCAGTACTGGAGGAATCCGTATCATAACTGAATTCATGGGGAGTATTTTGGCCTGCATTATTAATCCAGATATCAATGGTACCCCATTGCTCCTTCGCTGAGGCCCATAGGTTTTCTATATCATTTTTACTTTGCACATTACATGGCACATAGTGATAGTTTTTACGGTACTCTGTCAGTTCCTCCTCAAGCTTACCAGGGGGAGCCGTATTTCTTCCTGAGATTGTTACATTGCAGCCATGCTTTAAAAATTCTCTCGCCATTTCAAGTCCAATTCCTCTGGTGCTACCGGTAATAACCACATTCTTCATAATCTACCTCCTTATATCTGGATTATAATTGTAATTAATGGTATTATATCCCAATTGAAAATAAATTAAAATATGCAAAGGTTTCAAACACGAACTTTTTTCTATACAATATACGGGTTTTCATAAGTTTTATTAGTATTTTATTGTAAGAACTGGACATATTAACTAGCGAAGATTGATTATCTAAGTATGGAGGTTTTTATGTCTGAGCAAATATTAGAAAAACCCGTAGGGCGTGTAAGCTACCATGATTCCGTAGAAGAAATGCTTCTTCGAATCAAAGAGGATGGCTTGTCGAGCGTATTTTCCAGATGGACAGAGCAGGAAAAAATTCGGTGCAGATATTGTTTGGCCGGCATGAGCTGTTGGTTATGTACCAATGGACCATGCCGAATTAATGAGAAGACAGGGGCAGATAAAGGAGTCTGTGGTATCGGAAATGATGCTATGGCAATGCGTAATATGCTAATCCGTAACATTATGGGTGCGGCCACTTACGGACATCATGCCTATGAAGCATTTCGTACTCTAAAAGCAACGGCAGAAGGAAAAACCCCATTTCAAATTAAGGATTTTGATAAATTGAAATGGATGTGCGAAAAACTAGGAGTGGATACAAATCAGGATGCTAACCATATGGCAGCAGAGCTGGCGGATTTATTGGACAGAGAAATGAAGATTACACCGGATGGTGACAGCATTATGGTAGAAGCCTTCGCTCCAAAGAAAAGAAAACAGATATGGAAGGACTTGCATCTATATCCCTGCGGTATCCAGCATGAGGTTGAAAATAGTATCGCAAGCTGCTTAACAAATGTAGATGGTGATTATGTTTCATTGGCAAAAAAGGCACTGAGGCTAGGAGTTTCCACCATATATACCGCTCAAATTGGGCTGGAGATGGTGCAGGACATTCTGTTTGGCACCCCTATGCCTCATGAGGTGAACGTAGATCTCGGAATCATGGATGGAGACTATGTTAATATTGCATTTAATGGACACCAGCCCTGGATTGGAGTAGCTACCTTACAAAAGGCAAAACTCCCGGAATATCAGCATAAAGCAATTCAGGCAGGAGCAAAAGGAATTCGTATTGTTGGTTCCATTGAGACCGGACAGGAGCTTTTGCAGCGCTTTGAGGTGGATGATGTCTTTGTAGGACTTATGGGTAACTGGTTAGCCCTTGAACCCTTCTTGGCAACAGGTACCGTAGATGCATTAGTTATGGAAGAGAACTGTTCTCCACCGGATATGGACATGTATGCAGAGAAGTATCAGGTAGCCTTAGTCAGCGTAAGTACAATTATAGGCGTACCAGGCGTTGGACATGCAATGCCCTATTATCCGGCGAAGGCGGAAGAAATGGCGGAGAGCTGTATTGATATTGCAATCGATAACTTTAAAAAGCGTCATGGAAAGATCAAGCCCTTTGTTCCAAAGCACATGACAAAGGCAATTGCCGGCTTCTCCACTGAGGCTGTTATGAAGGCAATCGGAAATGATCTCGGTGCATTGGTGGACGTTATTGCGAAGGGTCAGATTAAGGGTGTAGTTGCTCTGGCAAACTGTTCTACCCTGCGTAATGGCCCTCAAGACTGGAATACGGTCAACCTGACAAAGCAATTGATTGCAAGGGATATACTCGTGGTTGCCGGAGGCTGTGGTAATCATGCCCTGGAAGTGGCAGGACTCTGTAATCTGGATGCGGTGGAGCAGGCTGGAGAAGGGTTGAAGGGGGTATGTAAAGCGCTGGGAATTCCGCCGGTATTAAGCTTTGGAACCTGTACGGACACAGGTAGAATTTCTATGCTGGTTACTGCTCTGGCAGATCACCTTGGCGTTGACATTCCTGATCTTCCGATCGCTGTTACGGCTCCGGAGTGGATGGAGCAGAAGGCTACTATTGATGGTTTATTTGCTGTAGCCTATGGTGCCTATACCCATTTGTCCCCAACTCCGTTTATTACAGGTGCTCCGAACCTTGTTAAGCTGTTGACCGAGGATGTGGAGGAGCTAACGGGTGGTAAGATTGCGCTGGGAGATGACCCGATTCAAGTGGCTGAAGGGATAGAAGCTCATATTATTACAAAGAGAAGAAAATTAGGCTTAGCATAAAGACAGTATTACGCGTCGCAACAAGATTATTATTACGCCAAGAAATAGGATCTATTTCCTGGCGTAGTTTTTAAATCATAATAAGTAAAGCAGCGCGTAAGTTATTGATTTAAGCAGATTAATGATACGGTACAAAGATAGGGTAATTTTGTATATTAGAAGTTGATTAAAATGGCTTTTCTACTTGCTTAGAGAAGTCTGTAGTGTTAATATGAGGTTAAGACATGAATGGTAAGAAAAGCGAATATAATCGAAAGAGCATATCATATGTGCGAAAGATTAGACAGCTATGGAGGTTCATATGCTTAAATCATATAACATTCATTATACGAACGGAAATAATCAGGATTTTGCCCGTCTATGTCAGATGCTGGATGAGAGCCTGAATGAGCTTGTGGGAGGCGAAACCCAAAGAACGGAATATAATCAGTATAATAAACTGGATCATATCCACGATGTTATTTTGATTTCTGATAATGACACTCCCATCGCTTGCGGAGCATTTAAATATTATGCAGAAGGTGTGGCTGAGGTTAAGCGTGTCTTTGTCCGAAAAGAGTTCCGAGGGCAGGGTATCTCCAAACTTCTAATGCAGCAGGTTGAAGATAAAGCCAGGGAACAAGGCTACGACAGTTTGATTCTCGAGACCGGCAAAGCTATGAAATCCGCGATTGGATTATATTCTTCCATTGGATTTCAAGTGATTGATAATTACGGACAATATAAGAATATGCCATTATCCATCTGTATGCTAAAGGACATAAGAGCAGCGAAAGCAGAAGGAGCAGATATCTTTAATCGGAAGGAGTAGAGAAATGTTGATTGATTGGTTACTTGTGTTGGCAATAGGTTTATTTATTACCGGATTTATCCTGGTTGGAATCGAAATGATAACGCCGGGTCTGCACGCCCCGGGTATCTTCGGTACGGTAAGTCTTTTAGTTGCAATCTTCTTGATTTCCGACACCTTTGTGGAAGGAGCTATTATTACTATTATAGTACTTGCTGTCCTCGCAATCATGCTTGCGGTTATCCTGAGCTTGTTATCAAGAGGAAAACTAAAATCTCCTATTATACTAAAGGAAGAGCAAAGCAACAAAGAAGGCTATATCAGTGCAAATGACCTGAAGCATCTGCTAGGAAAGCAGGGTGTGGCATTAACTGATTTAAGACCATCAGGTATTGGAAGCTTCGATGGAGTTGATCAGGATGTAATTTCAGAAGGAAAATATATAATAAAAGGTGCAAAAGTGATTATTTTTAAGGTTCTTGGTTCAAAATTAATAGTAAAAGAATTGGATTAAGGTAATACTATATTAAAATAACTACATAGAAAGAAGGAGAATATTATGCCAGGAACACAGATAGGTTATGTTATACTAATTGGAATTATTTGTTTGTTGATTGTATTGTTTTTCAGTTTTGTACCGGTTGGATTATGGATTTCTTCACTAGCGGCTAATGTTAGAGTCAGTATCTTCAATTTAGTTGGTATGAGACTAAGACGTGTTCTTCCGTCAAGGATTGTACTTCCGCTTATTAAAGCAACGAAGGCAGGACTTAATGTAAGCGTTAATCAGTTAGAAGCTCACTATCTCGCTGGTGGTAATGTGGATGGAGTGGTAAATGCTTTGATTGCAGCAGAGCGAGCTGATATTATTGAGCTTCCTTTTGAAAAGGCAGCAGCGATTGATCTGGCAGGTCGAGATGTATTCGATGCGGTAAAGATGAGCGTTAACCCAAAGGTAATAGAGACTCCTATGGTCTCAGCCGTGGCTAAGGATGGTATTGAGCTTTTAGTAAAAGCAAGAGTAACGGTAAGAGCAAACTTAGAGCGTCTGGTTGGTGGTGCAGGAGAGCAGACGATATTGGCAAGAATCGGTGAAGGAATTGTTACTACCGTTGGTTCTGCGTCAAGTCACAAGGAAGTGCTGGAGAATCCGGACGACATTTCAAAGAGAGTATTAAGTAAGGGTCTGGATTCCGGAACCGCATTTGAGATCTTATCCATCGATATTGCAGACGTAGATGTTGGCAGGAACATCGGTGCCCAGCTGCAGACCCTGCAGGCGGAGGCGGATAAGAACATCGCCCAGGCGAAGGCTGAGGAAAGAAGAGCTATGGCGGTAGCCAGAGAACAGGAAATGAGAGCTTATGTGGTAGAGGCAGAAGCTGAGGTACCAAAGGCAATGGCTCAGGCACTCAGAGAAGGACATCTTGGCGTAATGGATTATTATGATATGCAAAATATCAAAGCAGATACCAGGATGAGAGAGAAGATATCCGAAACCTCAAAAAAGACAATTGTTGATGAAAAGAAGGATAGATAATGGAGAATAGTGGTAGGAATACAATAGCCGGTAGAGCAGCAATCTTAAAAAATGGTGCTACAGGAATTCCAGAACGATCCTCTCCACCAAATTCGATTGCTGGTAGAGCAACAATGTTGATAAATAGTAATTTAGGAATTCCAAAACAACTATCGAAGGCTAATCAGCCCCCAAGACAGAATAATACCCAGAACTACGGTCGTCAAATGGCTGGTGGTACACCCATAACATCAAACAATGAGAAGCCTGGGACGAGACCGATGGAACTTAATTTGAAGGTATCTCCGCCCCCAAGTAATACTCCGGTTCAGAGAAATATTGAGTGGCAAAGTAAGAGACCTGTATCAAGCTATGAAGGAGCCGATATTATTTCTACAGAGCGGTTACAGGAAGCTATTATTTGGTCGGAAATACTTGGTGAACCTTTGAGCAAGCGTAGAAGAAGGCACCGCAGTTAGCCGGGATATTACTGAGAAATACTGCAACGGTAAACAAAAGATGTAGATTTATATATGATACGAAAAATGAATTAAATAGTCATTAAGATTTGAGGTTGCCGGCTTTGCTGACAACCTCACTGACGCTGTTTCAGGTTTTTATGGGAATACTTTTATAATAACATGCCTTTTGACAATCCGCTTAAACTAGTAATAATACAATAGAAAAAGAGATTTTGTAAGGAGACTAAGAATTGATGAAGTCCATAATTAATGTTAAGAACTTTACCAAGAAATACGGTGATTTCGTTGCCGTAAACGATATTTCCTTTGAAGTAGAGGAAGGAACTATTTTTGCGTTCCTGGGTCCCAATGGTGCGGGGAAAAGTACAACGATTAATACCCTTTGCACCATATTTGAAAAGACCTCTGGAACACTTACCATTGACGGGAAAGACGTTACTAACCAAAAAAGCGAGGTTAGATCAGCCATAGGAGTAGTGTTTCAGGACTCTACCTTGGATGCGAAGATGACAATTGAGGAGAACTTAAAGCTCCACTGCGTGTTTTATAATATACCGAAGAAAGAAGTGGAGGAGCGGATTCAGTTCGTACTCAAATTAGTGGATTTGACCGCAGAACGAAAGAAATTGATCAGCTCACTTTCCGGTGGGATGAAACGTCGTGTAGAGATTGCCAGGGGATTAATTCATTATCCCAAGGTATTATTCCTGGACGAACCTACTACGGGTCTTGATCCGCAGACACGATCCCATATCTGGGAGTACATTAGAAAGCTTCAAAAGGAACGTAATATTACAATCTTTCTAACTACCCACTACATGGAAGAAGCGGAAATCTGTAATAAGATAGCCATTATTGATGGTGGCGTCATCGTTGCACATGATACCCCGTATGCCTTAAAGAAACAATATACCAAGGATAAGGCTTTCATTACTACGAAAAATGAGGCAGAGCTAGAGCTACTACTTCAGCAATATCAATTAGAATATGTGAAAAAAGAGGGCTACTATCGCGTGGATGCTGAAAACATTCATCCTCTGCTGCAGGTTCTAAGTGAGCAGAAGAATGTAATCACAGATATTGAGATTAAAAAGGGTACCTTTAATGATGTGTTCCTAGAAATAACCGGGAAGAAGATACGAGAGGAGGCATAATATGCAAACAGTAATAGCTTTATGGAAAAGAGGACTGAAGGCCTTTTTTCGAAATAAAACAGGGCTGATCTTTTCCCTGGTGTTCCCCTTCTTCTTCGTATATGTATTTGGTGCAATATTTAAGAATGATTTTATTGACAATCCAATTGCCTACATGCTCTCCGGTGTTATTATCACTACAGTATTTGAAGGAGCTTTAAATCTGGCTTCCACCACCGTAGATGATATGGTAAGCGGCTTTATGAAAGAGGTGCTTGTATCTCCGGCAAAAAGAATTTCCGTAGCCATCGGACAATTATTGTCTGCTGCTACTGTTTCAACCTTGCAGGGAATATTGATTCTGGTGATCGGAATGTTTACCGGTATTAAATTTACAACCTGGATAACACCTTTATTTGTATTGTTGGCAATGATATGCGTTGGACTGGTATTTTCCGGTGTCGGTTTATTTATGGCAACGTTGGTGCGAAATGGGCAGACCTTTCAGATCATTAAGACGGCGATCACAATGCCCTTGACATTTATATCCGGTGCATATGTTCCCCTTGATATGTTACCCGGTGCCCTAAAGGTAGTGTCCTATTTTAACCCTATGACTTATGCTACAGCATTTTTCCGAATGATTGTATTGGAAAAAACAAATCTTTCCAATGCTGAACTTGTAAAAGAAGGCTTGGCAATTAATATCAATGGCTTTGTGGTATCGCCGGTTTTATCCTTCATAATCATTATGGCTATTGGTGCAGTATTCTTGATTTTAGCAACAAGATCCTTTGTTAAGACCGATTTCTCACGTTTGAACAGAAGTTCCAGTGATGCCAGTGCGCTTTGGGGTTAGGAGATAATCGATGGATTATAAATGCCTGATTGTAGATGATGAAAAAGAATTAGCAGAGAGTACCTGTGAATATTTTAATTACTTTGATCTAAAAACACATTATGTGCTGTCCTACCAGGAGTGCCTTGAATTTTTCAGAGAGAATAGTGCAGAGTTGATTCTTCTGGACATTAACCTGGCAGATCAATCAGGATTTGATTTGTGTAAAGAACTGCGAAAAACAATGGATATACCTATCTTATTTATTAGTGCCAGAAGTAGTAATGATGACATTCTTCTGGCACTAAACATAGGTGGGGACGATTATATCCAAAAGCCCTATACGCTAAGTGTGTTATTGGCAAAGGTTAAGGTGGTTTTAAAGCGGTTAGAACGCATGCAGGAATCTCGGTGGAAGGAAGACGCTAGGGATAGGTCTGTGCCGATTCAGGAACAGGATATCTATGTTGATGAGAATGCGGGTAAGGTATATCGAAGGGGTCAAGAGGTGCCCTTTAAAGGTATGGAATTTAAGCTCCTTCATTATCTGGTGCAGAATAAAGGACGAATCATTTCCAAAGAAGAGCTGTTTGCTCATGTGTGGGAGGATGTTTTTACTGGAGACAGCACCTTGAATGTACATATCAGGCACCTTAGAGAAAAGCTTGAGAATCATCCAAATGAACCCATACATATTAAGACAGTGTGGGGACGAGGCTATAGCTATGAAGATTAAGAAGGTCGGCATGATAAGCATCGTGATACTCATAGTTCTAACTGTTTTTGGGACATGGGCAATATCATTTCTTAGTAAAAATCAAACGAAACCGGACTTGGTGCAGGTCAATGATTTGATGAAAACCCTGGAGGAAGAGGGAGAAGCCTCTCCAAAGGTAAAAGAATTAAAAGAAAAGTATGGCTTGGAATATAGTTATGTGGATGGGAAGATACTGATCTACTCGGATCAATCCTCGAAGCAAGAGAGCAGGGATAGGATGGTCACGGTAATTTTGATTAGTGCTGTGATAATCGCTATCTTTTTTATTTTATACTATATCCATTATATACAGAAAAATATTATTCAACCCTTTCATAAAATGCAGAACTTTGCTTCGGAAGTAGCAGCAGGTAATTTCGACATGCCTCTGAGTATGGATAAGAATCATTTGTTTGGAGCATTTACGGAGAGCTTTGATATTATGCGGGAAGAAATGTCAATTGCCAGAGAGAATGAAAGAAAAGCCAATGAAAGCAAGAAGGAGCTGGTAGCGTCCTTAAGCCATGATATAAAGACTCCTTTGGCCTCCATTAAGGCGATGATTGAGGTCTTATGTGTGAAGAATCCAGAGCCTGCCCTTGTTAATAAGTTAGAAATGATGAATGGAAAAGCAGATCAGATTGAGGCGTTAATCAATAATTTGTTCCACGCAACCCTTGAGGAGATTCAAGAATTAAGGGTTCAGCCTGTAGTAATTGAAAGCATACAGGTCGCGGAGATATTACGGAATTCTGATTTTAATCATCAGATACAGGAGTTTCCTATGCAGGAATGTCTGGTGGAAGCAGATCCACTCAGATTGCAGCAGGTGTTTGATAATTTGATCCATAATTCTTATAAATATGCCAATACAAAAATTAAGGTAACTACGCTCCTTGAGGGAGAATACCTTTGCATTATCATAAAGGATCATGGGGCAGGTGTAAGTGATGAGGAGCTTCTGCTGTTAAAGCAAAAATATTATCGTGGAAAAAATAGCGTTGGCAAGAGCGGAGCCGGTATTGGCTTATACATATCGGATTATTTTATGAAGAAAATGCATGGATTTTTAGAACTGGAGAATGAAACCACTGGGTTCAAAGCCATAGTTGGGTGTAAGTTAGTATAATCAGTATTTAGCAATCGGAGTATTAAGTTGGAGTATACGACTCAATTCCACAGTTAAGAAATAATTAAGAATTATACAAGAAATGGATAAAGAACTGCGCTTTCATAAGTGATAATATGGTGTCAGAAAACAAGAAAAGAGCTATATGTTAAGCTGAAAGAGGGAGTTTATGAGAACGATATTATCAACAAAAAAGCTATGTAAAACATTTTCCAATGGCGGCGTACAGCAGCATGTTCTAAAAAATCTGGATTTGGAGATATATGAAGAAGATTTCACAATCATAATGGGTTCCTCCGGGGCTGGCAAGTCTACCCTAATGTATTGTCTGTCCGGCATGGATAAACCCACCCTAGGCCAGATCTTATATCGGAACAGTGAAATATCTAAGTACAGTGAGGATGAGCTGGCGGTCTTTCGAAGGGAGAACTGTGGCTTTGTCTTTCAACAGATATATCTCATTGATAAAATGAGTGTTATGGATAATGTTTTAGCCAGCGGGCTGCTGGTGAATAAGAAAAAGAACAATGTAGTCCAAACGGCAGAAGAATTATTTTCTAAGATAAATATAACGGAGGAATTACAAAAAAAATTCCCATCTCAATTATCCGGCGGGGAACAGCAGAGGATAGCAATTGTTAGAGCCTTAATCAATAAGCCGGGCATCTTATTCGCAGACGAACCAACAGGAGCACTAAATTCCAGTAATTCGGAAGCGGTGCTGGACGTTTTCTCTGAGTTTCACCGGGAGGGTCAGAGTATTGTGGCTGTTACTCACGATCTTAAGACGGCGATTCGCGGTAACCGGGTTATCTATCTGAAGGATGGGCAGGTCTGCGGTGAATGTATTCTTGGAGATTACCAGAAGGAGGATGAATCACGTAGATTAAATTTGATGGCCTTCCTAACAGAAATGGGGTGGTAATTATGAGAAAATATACGTTATTCCTGGGTTACTATTTCAGGAAGAACAGGGGACAATATATTTCTTTCTGCTTCATCGTTGCAATTGCAGCGGCGATCTTCAGTATGGGATTAATCACGATATTAAATTTTGGTAAGATGTACGAGAAGAAGTTTCAGCAATATAACTGTGCTGACGTATTTTATACCATGTTCGATTTTGACTGGTCGGAGGATTTGGCTGCTCAGACAGAGACGTTAGCTGGGGTTTCACAGGTTGAAACCAGGAAAAATATTATGCTATCCGGTTCAGCCACCTATGGTGATACGGGTAATACCCTAACTCATATTTTCTTTAACATGAATGAAGCCCATAGCATGAATATAATCAAGCCAATAGGAGATACCTTGGTATTTGAGAATGTCGAGAATCCCATCTATCTTTCCTATTGGATTAAGGCGAATGGATGCAAAATCGGTGATCGGTATCAGTTTGTATCTGGTGACACTACCTACAATTTTACCATTGCCGGCTTTGTTGAAGATATCATGTATGGCAATAATAATTGCGGAAATATGGGGATTTACCTGCCTAGGGATGATTTTAAAAGGATGTATGATAGTATTGATGAAAATACCCATGCATCAACCTTGTGCATCAAGTTGACAGATAGACAGGATGGAAAGCAGGTATTTACAGAGCTAGTAAAAAATCTGTCCGGTAAATTATCCTATCCTTATGAATACACCTATGGCTATTTTGAGTTAAACCAACGTAACAGAACCATAACTGCAACCATTGTAGCATCGGTCTTGGTAGCATTTTCTCTGATTTTGGTGGTTATTACGATGCTGGTAATTAATTTCCGAATTAAAAGCAGCATCGAGGAAGAGCTGCAGAATATGGGTATTCTGAAAGCGGTTGGATATATAAGCAAGCAGGTGCTGCTGTCAGTGGTATTTCCTTATATTCTCTTAGCGGCAATCTTTATACCGATTGGAATCTTTGGGTCATATCTGGGTTTACCTAAGGTGGAGGGTGTGTTTGAACAACTCGCAGGTCTGAGTTGGAAACAAGGCTTTGACGTCATGTCTTCAGCCATTGTTATGTCTGTGATTATGGTTTTAGTAGTGGTGACGACATTATTATCGGCAGGTAAGATTCGCAGGCTTCATGCCATAGAGGCGCTGAGAAATGGTATCAAACATCATAATTTTAAGAGGAATTTCTTTCCTTTATCGAAAGCAAAATGTCAGATTCACGTTGCCTTAGCTGCAAAGAATTTCTTTGATAGTATAAAACAAAATATCTTCTTATTTATTATTTTATCTGTAATGACCTTTGCCGGAATCTATTCAGGAAGCGGTATGTTCAATTCTGTCCTTCGGCCGGAACGGTTTATTGAGGTTATGAGTGAGGAAAATGCAACAGTAACGTTGAAAGCTTTCACGAAGGAACAGGCCGAAGAGATGCTTGGTGAGTTGCAGGAGAACCCGGATGTTGAAAAAGCACTTTACTACGATACGGAAAATGTAATGATCAATAATCTGAGTACCGCCGCATTTGTGATAAAGGATTATGATAAATTGGATATCAACCTGTGTTATGAGGGAAGGATTCCACTACATGACAATGAGATCACCTTAGGATCAGCGCTGGCTGAAGAAATGAAGTTAATGCCTGGTGATATGGTTACTGTCACTTACGGAGAGAACAAAATTGAATATCTTATTGTTGGATTACTGCAGGCACCAAACTATAGCGGTGAAGCTTGTGAGTTGACTCCGGAAGGTTTCAGGCGATTGAAGGAACAGTTTGAACCCTTAACAATCTATGTTTATTTAAGGGATACCTCATTATCAGCAGCTTTTGTCCGGGATATGATAAAAGCTCATGGGGATAAGCTGGCTGCCTATTGTGATGTGGAATCCATGTTAAAAGAAGGGTTTGGAAACTTTATTCCCTTGACTACGATGATGATCGGAACCATCAGTGTCATCGTTTTGTTATTGGTAACAGCTATTTTATATATGATTATAAAGACAATGATAGGGCACAGAAATCAGGAATTAGGTATTTTGAAAGCCGTTGGATATACAACGGGACAATTATCCCTGCAGATTTCCTATAGCTTATTGCCCACAATCTTGTTAGGCACGGTTGCAGGTGGAATTCTTGGTCAAATTTATGTAGACCGTGTATGGCTGGCATGCTTTTATTCCATTGGGATTAGAAAGCTAAGCCTAGGAATACCAATTCTTTGGAGTGTTGGTATCGTCACTTTTTTAGCAGTCTTTTCATTATTGGTATCAATTCTAATGGCTAGACGAATCAAGAAAATCTCTGCCATAGATCTAATAAAGGAATATTAAAAAAGTCATACATGCCCCAAATACATCATGTGCTTTTTACGGTTATGTAATTAGATGAGAAGTCGAAAAAATAAGTAGAACAGTTAAGGCTTTCTGGATCAGTGGGTTCCGGAAAGCCTTAATTCTAGCCAATTTTAATCGAATTAGGGATCTGAACCAATATAATTTCTAAATTTTTCATACACCTAGTTTAATAATCAAATGGAAAGGATTATAATAGAATAATAATAAGCATTAGGAGGAACGAAGATGAAATTTTTATGGACAACGATTATTGTAAAGAACTTGGAACAATCTCTAACATTTTATAAAGAAGTAGTAGGCTTAAAGGAGCATAGAAGATTCAACGCTGGTCCCGGAGGAGAGATTGTATTCTTGGGTGATGGAGAAACAGAGATTGAATTAATGACCAGTGGTGGAGAAAGAGAATTGGGCTATGGACAAGATATTTCTCTTGGTTTTGAGGTAGAGTCTTTGGAGGAATTTACGAATACTTTGAAGGAAAAAGGAATTGCTATTTTGGCAGGACCCTTCTCTCCTAACCCAATGGTTAAATTTATCTATGTGCATGATCCCAATGGTTTAAAGATTCAATTTGTAGAAAATGCTAAATGATAAAATTGATCAAAAAGACAGAGAAATACATTTACAAAACAGGAATTATGTATTATAATTGTTAAATAAATAACAAAAATATTCGTTCTGACAACGAGGGTACGCCCAAGTGAGAAGGCGACAGATTAGAATATATTGATCCCTTATTTTGTGATTAAAGATGTGACACCTGCAGGATCTCAAGCTTATAAAGCTGCGAGATGAATTAAGGTAATTCTTCTGATATCAGTGAGCTAAGGATTTCGATAGCTATCCCTGTGCCTTTCTAGGTACGGGGATTTTTTGATGGATGAATCGGAAAGAGGTAATGCATGGAAGAAGTGAAAGGTCTAATTAAGAAATTGGAAGAAGAAAGAATATTAAGCAAAGAGGAGTTTCTGACTTTAATCAATACCATCTCTGAAGAGGATACCCTGTATCTTAGGGAGCGGGCAAGAGAAACAGCTCAGAAGCATTTTGGAAATAATATTTATACCAGGGGATTAATTGAGTTTACGAATTATTGCAAAAATGATTGTTACTACTGCGGGATTCGAAGGAGTAACAAGAACGTAGAACGCTACCGTTTGACAAAGGAGCAAATACTGGATTGCTGCAGACAAGGTCATGAGCTTGGATTTCGTACCTTCGTCCTTCAGGGCGGTGAAGATGGCACCTATTCCGATGAGGATATGGTAGAGATTATTAAGAAAATTAAAACAGACTACCCGGATTGTGCAATTACATTATCCATCGGTGAAAAGAGCTATGAAAGCTATTTAAAATACTATCAGGCTG
Organism: Herbinix sp.; assembly: GCA_029239235.1. GTDB lineage: Bacteria > Bacillota > Clostridia > Lachnospirales > Lachnospiraceae > Mobilitalea. Next base: position 887 of record JAQZBD010000056.1, on the reverse strand, counting down.
GAGCGGATCGATACTTACTAAGGCATGAGACAGCAAATGACGAGCATTATCGAAAGCTGCATCCGGAAAATCTAAGCCTTCAGAACCGGAAGCAGTGCTTAAATAATCTAAAGGACATTGGCTTCCAGGTTGGAGCAGGTTTTATGGTAGGCTCTCCGTACCAGACGACTGAGAATCTGGTAGAAGATTTATTCTTCTTAAAAGAACTTGATCCTGAGATGGTTGGGATCGGCCCCTTTCTTCCGCATCATGAAACTCCCTTTGCAGAGGAAACCAAGGGTACGATGGAACAAACATTGCTCTTTATCAGTATTTTGCGTTTGATGCTGCCGAATGCATTGATTCCTTCCACCACAGCACTTGGTACTGTTAATCCTAACGGAAGAGAACAGGGAATTCTGTCAGGAGCGAATGTGGTAATGCCAAACCTATCCCCTACCGTTGTCCGTAAGAATTATCAGCTTTATGATAATAAGATCTGTACCGGAGATGAGGCAGCAGAATGTCGCTTCTGTCTGGATCGTAGAATGAAGAATATAGGCTATGAGCTGGCTGTACACCGTGGTGACTATCAAAGATTAACATATTAGAATGGATCATCAGAAATGTAATTTGAATCATGTACTTAAGCCGATTAAAATCCTGCAACAGATAGCAGGATAGTTCATCTCAAATAGAAAGGCAGGAAGATAATATGTATGATGTAATGTCAAAAAAAGCAGAGGAATTTATTAGTCATGAGGAAATCTTAGAGACTATAGAATATGCAAAAGCAAATAAGGATAACAGGGAGTTAATTGATGCCATCCTGGAAAAAGCCTGTCAAATGAAGGGTATATCCCATCGTGAGGCAGCTGTGCTACTGGAATGTGATCTGGAGGATGAGA
>JAQZBD010000055.1 GCA_029239235.1 Herbinix sp. | reverse complement strand
TAGAACGGAGAAAGAGGGATTTGAACCCTCGCGCCGCTATTAACGACCTACTCCCTTTCCAGGGGAGCCCCTTCAGCCGCTTGGGTATTTCTCCATTAAGATGATTTGATTTCTATTATAAAGTTATATACCATTCATATTGCTTGTCTAACTTTTAAACACAATATATTGATATAAGAAACTTTAAACGGAGAGAGTGGGATTCGAACCCACGGTTCCTTTCAGAATCACTGGTTTTCAAGACCAGCCCCTTAAGCCGCTCGGGCATCTCTCCAAATGTTGCTTTGCTAGTATAGCACCTTAAAAAGAGTATGTCAAGAGGTTTTCTGTTGATTTTTAAAGAATTGTTTCTTTTTTTTATCAGATTAACACAATAACTGTTTAACAATCCCCTTAGCCAACATTAAATCCTCAGGTGTAGTAAGCTTTATATTATTGTAATCACCCATTATCATCTTTACCGGAAGCTTACAGTATGCCTCGTAAACCATTGCATCATCAGTGATTCCAAGGCTCTCAGGATTTAACTCCTGTTGAAACAATTCATAAGCTTTTTTAATAGAGGTATATTCAAAGGCCTGTGGTGTTTGAGCAGCCCAAAGTGTATTACGGTTCGGCGTTGCTTGTATGATACCACCGCAATCCACCACCTTGATCGTTTCTTTTACCGGCGTACCAATTAAACAAGCCTTATCTAGTATAACCTGCTCCATGATGTTTTTAATCATATCTTTTGAAATAAATGGTCTTGCTCCATCATGAATTAATACATAGTCTGCCAGCTCTGTTTTTATCAAGGCGTTATATACAGAATCATATCGTTCCTTACCGCCACATATAACATCCACAACCTTTTGGAAGCCATAATATTCAACAATATTTGTCCTGCAATACTCTACCTGATCTTCACTGGTTACCAGAATAATACGATCAATATCACTATCTTCAAATGCCTTTATTGAATAATAAAGTACCGGTTTATCCTGAAGCATAAGAAATTGCTTGGCTACCTCAGAACCCATTCTTTTCCCTTGACCGGCTGCCAAAATTATCGCAGTGAATCTATTTTTCATAAAAACCTTCACCTCTCACCGATCTTCAAATTTGGTACCGCATTCAGATCCAGTCCAGCCCTGGTCCCCTTTAAATATTCATAATATGCTGCTGCACCAATCATCGCAGCATTATCCGTACAGAAAATTGGGGATGGATGATAAAATTCAAGCTTATTTTCCTTACACGCAGCTGCCATTGCTTCTCTTAAATGTGAGTTTGATGCCACACCACCTGCCAAAGCAACTTTCTTCATGCCAAAATTCTTTGCTGCTAGGATAGTTTTTGTTACTAACACATCAATCACTGCCTCCTGGAAGGAAGCTGCAATGTCTGCCGCATGAATCTCTTCTTTTTTCATCTCGCAGGAATTTATATGATTTAATACCGCTGATTTTAGACCACTGAAGCTAAAGTCATAGGGCGCTCCTTCAATTTGTGCTCTCGGAAAAGTAATCGCCTTTTTATCGCCTTCCCTTGATAACTTATCAATCTTTGGACCGCCGGGATAGCCTAAACCAATGGCACGAGCAACCTTATCAAAAGCTTCTCCTGCTGCATCATCTCTCGTTCTTCCAATAATCTCATAAACGCCATATTCCTTCACCAGCACTAAATGCGTATGTCCTCCTGAGACAATCAGACATAAAAATGGCGGCTCCAGTTCTTTGTTCTCAATATAATTTGCCGATACATGCCCCTCAATATGATGCACACCTACCAGAGGTTTATTCCTTGCAAAGCTTATCGCCTTAGCCTGGGCAACCCCCACCAGCAAAGCCCCTACTAATCCAGGACCATAAGTTACACCGATTGCGTCCACATCCTCTAATGTCACATTAGCCTCTGTAAGCGCTTCTTCGATTACTTGGTTTATTTTCTCTATATGTTTTCTTGATGCAATCTCAGGTACAACACCCCCATAGAGCTTATGCAGTTCTATCTGGGATGATATAATGTTTGATAATACCTCCCTGCCATTTTTCACAACTGCTGCTGCAGTCTCATCGCAGGAGGTCTCTATTGCTAATATTAATGTATCTTTCGTCAATATCATATCCTCCATTGTCTTCTACCGGCTTTATTCCTCTTCAGGTACATACTCCCAGCCAAGAATTCTCCACTTATTTTCCTTGTCTTGACGTAATAATACCTTCCAGGTCTCTGTAAATTTGCCATTCTCTTGTATGGTATAAGAAACGTAATTAACGGAATACTTTACACCTTCCAGTTCCTTTTCTTGCTCCAAATCTTCATTCACCAGTAGATAATTTGTAATTCTGCGATCTGATTCTTTCCACCCGGAAATATCTGATTTTAAACTGCTTAAATAAGTCTCCTGCGGATTACTATCTAGGAATTCCTCATCGTATAACTCTCTAATTTTCAGTGCAAGAGGTTCAATTTCCCTATCTTCCGGATTATCATAGAGAGCCTTCATAATTCTTGCAAATAATTTAACCGTTTCCCTTGGAGTCTGTGGATAGTCTGCATCCAAATCATAAGCTATTATTTTCTCTGTTTCAGTCATTGTTTGATCCTGAGCTTCCTTTGTAGGCGCATGATTTACCAAATAATAATAAAACGTAAGTACAATAATTGCACATAGAGCTATTACACCAATAACAGCTCCTTTTTTTTGTTTAGCTGCTCTCACACTATCTCCTCCTATCTGATACGTTAACGATTATGTGACCGTGAGGTCACTCCATGTCGGATGTAAAAATTGTTCTTTATTTTCACACTAACTGTCATTCGGCCGTGAGGCCGCTCAATGCAGGATGTGAAATCGTTCTTTATTTTCACACTACTCATCCTTATCGAATTCCAGCGTAATACTTTTTCCGTCTTTTCCGGGCTTTACTTTTTGGAAGATACGTTTTGCTTCTCCAATATAGTCTTCCGGGCGGATTAAAGACGGACTGTAATGGGTTAACCATAATTCCTTAACCTGAGCTGACTTTGCTAAATTTGCAGCTTCAACGAAGGTCATATGCTTATACTCCCTTGCCTTCATATCCTTCTCATTCTCACCATACATTCCTTCACAGATAAATAAATCTGATCCTTCAGCGTTATCAGCAATGGCTTTGATCGGTCTGGAATCCGTACAATAAGTCAGTTTAATACCTCGACGCTCAGGTCCAATGACCATATCCGGGGTATAAATCTCATCGCCTTCTGAAATTGTATCTCCTTTTTGAAGACGATTCCAGTATTTTTGAGGAATTTGATTTTCCAACGCCTTCTCTACAAAAAATCTGCCTCCCCTTCGAATCATTAAACTATATCCATAACAAATCACATTATGCTTAACCTGAAATGCATTAATAACATATCCATTGATTTCAAAGCTTTCTTCCGGCTGTGCCAGTTCTATAAACTTTAAGCTAAAGGGAAGCTCCGGTGCAATGACACGCAGCGCATTCACTACCCGCTCCAAGCCTTTTGGTCCAATTAAAGTGACCGGCTCTGTTCTATCCGCATTCCCCATGGAAAGCAAAAGCCCCGGAAGACCACTGATATGATCTCCATGATAATGAGTAAAACAAATGATATCTATAGAATGGACACTCCAACCCTTTTCCCTGATGGCTATCTGAGTTCCTTCCCCACAGTCAATTAATAAACTACTTCCATTATATCTGGTCATTAAAGCAGTAAGCCATCTACCTGGCAGAGGCATCATACCACTTGTTCCCAACAAACAAACATCTAACATTTTCTTTCCATGCCTTTCTAACTTCTTTTCATACACATTTTACCACAGTTCTCACTATTATATAAGCATGTATCCTATTATTTTAACAATCTTTCCTATGATTTGTCCAGAAAATTGTTTTTATATTAGCACTAGTTCGGGAAAGGAGGTAAGAATATATCTATTTGTAATATGTAAAAAGCTTCTGCACATGTTCACTTCTTCGTACGCAAAAGGCCTGTCCCCTTTCTGCGGCTGAATCACTGAGCATAATGCAAAAGCTTTGGTTTTAATACTATAATGCTTCTACCTTCTTATCCACCTGAACCGGAATTTTAAACTGAGCCGTTATCCGTTCATAGCATTCCTCACAAAGATTAAAACGATGTACTTCCATATCTCGCTTCGAAAAGTAGCCCCATTCCTTTGTTGCTTCAAAAGCATCTTCTTTCATGATGCCATTCTCAATAACAATCATCTTTCCACAGGCATTACAACTGATTGGTTGTTTTTCCTTTTTTCTAATGATAAGTGACGCTGTTTGCTGTTTTCTTCTTTGAATATGCGCTGCCCTCTTCACGATTTACCCCTCCTGATTGTGCACTCATCGCTGTTATATCTATTATAATCCGAAACAGCTTGTTTTTATAGTGGGAATTGCTGTATAGCTTTCAACCACATAATGACAGCAGATTCCTTAGGCTTCGTGTAAAAGTCCTTGCGTATACCGGCTCTTTCAAATCCAAGAGCTTCGTACAGCAAAATGGCAGGTTCATTCGAAATGCGTACTTCCAGAGTCAAGGAGGCGATACCCCTACTCTTTGCGTCATTGATGAGTTCTTTCAACATCTGATATCCAATATGATGTCTGCGAAATTCCTTTTTTACTGCCACATTGTAAATATACCCTTCCTCGCAGATGCCCCAGTAGCCACAGTAGCCGGCAATCATTCCTTCGATTTCTACCACAAGATAGGTATTATTAGCTTCCCTCATCGAATTGCAGAAGTCTTCTTCACTCCAGGGATCAGAAAATGTCTCTTGCTCGATTGAACATACCTCTGCCAGATCTCCTTCAATCATTTTACGGATTAACATTGGCTCCTCCAAAAATTATACGAATACTCTAAACCGGCAACCTCACTTACTTGCCTCGAATATTCTATCAATACTTTACTGATTTTGACGTTCGGCTCGTTCTCTTTCTGCCTGGGAAAGTCTTAAGTATACAGGTTCATGGGCGGCTGCCGATTCGATCCAATTTTGCTTATAATAGGTAATCCCTAATGCTCCGATAGCTCCTGCTCTCTGCCTGTTAAGATGGATCGGCGCAAAGCTATATGGCACTGTGCATTTCTCTCGAATGATACTTTGATAGGTTTCCGTCCCATCACCCAGAAAAATGACTTCTCTTCCTCTCTGATTCAGCTCCTCCAGTACTTCCTCAATACTAATTGCAGCTTGGGGTTGTACTACTTTTAGATCATATTGATCGAATTCATATAATCCTGTGTATACTTGCCCCCGCCTAGCATCCATCATCGGGCAAATAATTTGATTTGTACCAAAGAGATTATATGCAAGTCCCTCCAGTGTCGGGATGGCAACAATCGGTTTATCTAAAGCTAACCCTAATCCCTTCGCTGTTGCAGAGCCTATTCGAAGTCCTGTAAAAGAACCTGGTCCTGCTGCCACCGCAATCGCATCAACCTCTGATAAATCCAGCTCTATCATTTTTACAATCTCATTCAGCATTGGCAACAAGGTTTGAGAGTGAGTTTTCTTGAAATTCACGGTATACTCAGCTATCATAGCTTCCTCTGATACGATTGCCACGGTAGCGACTAAACCGGAACTGTCAATTGCTAATAGTTTCATTGATCATTCCTCCCCTTCCACTAAAATTTCTCTATAGTCGAACCCCTTTTTCAGGTTTTTTTGAATTGTAATTTTTGTTCTTTCCTTTGGTAGGAGCTCCTCAATTAACTCCGCCCATTCAATGAGACAGACCCCTTCTCCATAAAAACAATCTTCATAACCGATCTCTTCCATTTCATCAATATCCGCTATACGGTATACATCAAAGTGATAGAAGGGCATCTTCGTTCCTTCATATACCTGCACAATCGTAAAAGTAGGACTATTCACTGCCTCATCAATACCCAGACCTTTTGCAAACCCTTGGGTAAAAACTGTTTTTCCAACTCCTAAATCACCACTAAGGCAGTATATTTCACCTTTCTTAGCATTTGCACCCAGGCTAACACCAAATTGAAAGGTATCTTCTGCGCTATAACTCTCTATTATCATAGGAAACCTCGTTTATTATCTTTATCATTTATTAGCATTTATCGTACATATCCTTTAAAACGTAACCGCTAGTACAAGACCTCTGGTCTTCCTATACGACTTTTGCTGCTCTTACGCGCATATTATAGCAGATGTCTTCAAAAAAAGATAGAGCTTCTTTGAAGGTGATAGCCTTCATTGAAGCTCATTCTTAGTAAAATAATTATTTATGGAAGCCTTTAATGATAGGGCTTACCTGCTTATAAAGAAGGATTGTAACCACTGAGACCAATACACCTTTCAAAAGATTAAAGGGTGCAACCGCCATAAAGACGAAACCAGTTAAGCTAGTAATATTAGGATTTACTGCTGTTCCCATGGCTACCAGTGCATCAATTGGCATATTAAACAAGGTTGCATATGTTGGAAGCAACAAGTATGCGTTTAACAAACATCCTACTATGATAAAACTGATAGTTCCTACAACCAGACCGATGATTGCTGATTTCTTTGTCTTCGTTCTTAAATAAACAATTGAGCTTGGAATCACCAAGGAGCAGCCCAGAATAAAGTTTGCAAGTTCTCCAACGAAAGCACTATCGCTTCCTTTTACAACAATATGAAGCAGATTTTTAATTAATTCAATCAATACCCCCGCCATCGGCCCTAAAGCAAAGGTTCCGATTAGAACCGGCACTTCACTAAAATCAATTTTATAGAAGCTTGGTGCAAACCATAAAGGTATTTCAACAAACATTAATATTGTCGCTAAGGCTGATAATAATGCAATTACCGTAATACCTCTCGCTGATAACACCTTTACCTTTCTTAAATCTCCAAAACCTTGATTATTACTCATTGTTCCTATCTGACTCATACTTTTCTCTCCTTTTCATTTCAAAGGAAAAACCTTGGGTGTGCAGCTGTCATCTACAAAATATATGATAGATATTGATATTATTACAAAAAGCCCCGATTTTAAACATGTTAAAATCGGGGCATAATCATTATGATACCTATAATAATGCTGCTCTTCTTCCATCCAGACTTTACTGTCGGTTTTGGAATTTCACCAAATCAGTCATGGCATCTTTTCATGCACATGAGTCGCGGACTATACCGCCGGTCGGGAATTTCACCCTGCCCCGAAGATTTTTCTCTATTCATTTACAGTATCATCATACAACAGCATTTCAGGATAGTCAATATAAAAATTTGCCATCAGGATTAAAAAGTGTGATGTTGACTTGTTCTTTTGATTTTCTGTCGTAATAGGGAAATAAATCGAATTAACTCAAACATTTTCACTATATTTAAAAAAGCTTGTTATTATCACATATCCAAGGATCATCTGAAATATAGATACATAACCTGAACCAAATCCAGATAAATAAAGCAATGGGTATGCTATAATTTCATGTATAAATTGGCTACTACTAATAGTCAATAGATTAGTTACAGAAAAATATAATGCAGGTATTCCAATTAAAATTAATTTTGGCAAGTTAATTTTCCATATTCCTATTTTCCCTATTTCTTTGATAAAATGCTCTAAACCCAGAAACAATCCAATGCATGCACCAAGAAGCAAACTTATAATTGCATAGTAAAGAATCGCAGGATTGTCAAATCTATAATATGATGCTGAAAACAGTTTTTCGATATACCCCCTTAAAACTGTAAGGGAAAATAAGATTGTAATATGAATTAAATACTTTAACCAATATTTTAATTTCATAAACCTCCTTAAAAATGAATTAATACGCAATTCATACAATTGTTAGTTAGTGTTTGATATTATTATATACTATTTATTTTGTTATCACTACCATAATTCACCATTATTTATTTTTAAAAATATATCATATAAAAAAGCTAAAGTCATACCATTTAAAATTCTACTATTAGTTGTTCTGACAATAATCCACACATGTCCTGAAGTATGAAAAAGCCCTATAACCTTATGTTATAGGGCAAAATTGTTATATTATTCTTCAAAATAACTTCTCTATCTCTCTTTGTTGCGGCATACTCCCACCACTTGTGGAGGAGGGACTTCTTGCACATAATTATTAAATATTGCCTACCAGAAAATCTTTTAGAACCCCTGCTGCCTCTCTGATATAATAATTAAGAATTAGTATTCTGTCAGAAGGAGCGGCTAATCCCTGAGCCTGTGATAATCCTTGCTTTTTTGCAATACTCAGTGCCCGGAACACATGAAATCCGTTGGTAACAATCACTACCCTCGATTCATCACCTTTGATTAGCATTTTACTATATTTAATATTCTCCGCTGTATTTGTAGACTTTTCTTCCATGATGATTCGATTCTCTGGAATTCCCTTGGACTTAAGATAGATGCTCATAGCCTCCGCTTCTGTGATATCTTCGCCGCTTCCCTGTCCGCCGGACACAATTACCAGGGTTTCTTTATTATCCTCTAAGTATTCCACCGCCGTATCCAGCCGTTTTTTTAAGGACTTTGTTACTGTTGTCCCCCTGACCTGCGCCCCAAGCACGATGACATAATCCGCTCCAGGCTCCGCCTCCTTATTGGAATAATAAACAATTGTTCCTTCAATCAAAAGGAAGATACACAAGCCGCCAGCAACCATCCCCGTAATGATATACCTACCTAGATTGGGTAACTTTATAGGATGGACTGACAGGTATATCAAAAGGCAGCCCAGTAATATAAGCCCCACTCCTGCAAAAATCCAAAAGCCCGCAAATGCTGTTCCTAATCCTGCATAAGCAGTTATAACACCATAATAGATCAGGCATAGGACGCCCAGAATAAAACAGATTCCAACCAGTAAACTCATACGAATCAGTACATCCTTCCGATGATAAAATAATTAACTATTATCTTTATTCAGTGATATGATTGTTATTCAATGACATGCTCGTTATTCAATGACATGCTTGCATTTTTATATCATGGATATCATGGAAATCATCTCATTACTTGATAATTCCCATGATAAGAGTTATTATAAATTGCTTCTACCCAGCGTAATTCCTGCCAAATAACCTTCAGGTTACAGCTTCATTGTCAACTGAATTCTCTTCTTTGCAAGATCAACACTGAGAACCTTAACATCTACAATGTCCCCAACGCTTACAACATCCAACGGGTGCTTTACAAATTTCTTATTCGATAGCTCGGAGATATGAACCAGACCATCCTGGTGTACACCGATATCTACAAATGCACCGAAATCAATTACATTTCGAACGGTACCTTTTAGCACCATTCCTTCTGTCAGATCCTTCATCTCCAGTACATCCGTTCTCAATATTGGCTTTGGCATCTCATCTCTTGGATCTCTGCCGGGCTTTTCAAGTTCTTTAATAATATCGGTTAAAGTGATTTCACCAACTCCCAGCTCCTCGGCTAATCTATGCTTATCCTTGATCTTCTTTCCAATTGTAATAATCTCTTCTTCACGCTCCATGACAGCCGGGGAAGCACTTTTCTTGCCCGCATCTTCCGCTACAGGAACCGCACTATTACCGACCGCTGCTGCTAAGGCTTTAGCAAACGCTGTATTCTGGCTCTTCACTGTAATTGTCTGCTGTTTTTTCTTCTCCGCCTTAGTCTCTGTGTTTCTTTCCGTTCCCTGGGGCTTGTCCCGGAGCTTCTCCTTCTGCTTCACGGCCTTGCCCTGGATGTCTTTTACATCCTCCAGGGACATGCCTAATTTAGCAAGCAACGCATTGGTTGCCTCATAGGACTCAGGATGGACACCCGTTGCATCTAAAGGATTATCTCCGCCTGGAATTCTCATAAAGCCGGCGCACTGTTCAAAAGCCTTTGGCCCTAATTTGGAAACCTTTAAAAGCTCATTACGGCTTCTGAATCTTCCATTTGCTTCCCGATAGGCAACAATGTTCTTGGCAATCACCTTGCTTATACCGGATACATGCTCCAGCAGGGAGACAGAAGCTGTATTCAGGTCAACACCCACCTTATTTACACAGTCTTCCACGACACCGGATAAAACTTCACTTAACTTTTTCTGGTTCATATCATGCTGATATTGCCCCACACCAATGGACTGAGGATCAATCTTAACCAGCTCCGCCAATGGATCCTGCAATCTTCTTGCGATGGAAGCAGCACTTCTTTGCCCCACATCAAAGTTCGGGAATTCTTCCGTCGCCAATTTACTCGCAGAGTAAACAGAAGCACCCGCTTCGTTTACTATAATATATTTAATCGGCTTATTAATTTCCTTTAACAGCTCAACAATTATCATCTCTGACTCTCTAGATGCAGTACCATTACCTACAGAGATGAGTGTAATATTGTATTTATCAATTAATTTCTTAAGAACCGCTTTTGCTTCTGCTACTTTATTCTGAGGTGCGGTAGGATAGATAACCACGGTATCTAGAACCTTTCCCGTACTATCAACAACCGCCAGCTTACAGCCTGTACGGAAAGCAGGATCCCAGCCCAGAACTACTTGTCCGGCAATTGGCTGCTGCATTAAAAGCTGAACAAGATTCTTACCGAATACCTTGATGGCTCCATCCTCAGCCTTCTCTGTCTGATCACTGCGGATCTCTCGCTCGATTGCAGGGGAAATCAGTCTCTTATAGCTATCTTCAATGGTAGCCTTTAGGATATCATTTGTATATTCATTATTCTTTACGATAACCTTGGTTTCCAGATAACGAATAATTCGTTCCTCTGGAGCTGCAACTTTAACACTTAGGATCTTCTCATTTTCTCCACGGTTAATCGCCAGAATTCTATGTCCTGCCAGCTTTTCAATTCCTTCTTCGTATTCATAATACATCTCGTAAACAGATTCCTGCTTTGCATTCTTTGCAGTCGAAATAAGCTTTCCTTCCTTTGCCGTTATCTCACGAATATAACTGCGGAACTGCGCTTCATCAGAAATGTCTTCTGCAAGAATATCCATGGCACCCGCAATCGCTTCCTCCGGCGTACGAACTTCCTTCTCCTCGGACAAATAGCTTTGTGCTGCATTAACCACAGGTTCATTAATTTCCTGAGCACGAATGATTGCCGCCAGCCCATCCAGCCCCTTTTCCTTTGCTATCGTCGCTCTGGTTCTTCTCTTTGGGCGATATGGACGATACAAATCCTCTACCACTACTAAGGTAGCAGCAGCAAGAATCTGTGCTCTTAAATCCTCCGTCATTTTTCCTTGCTCTTCTATACTGCTAAGCACCTGAGCTTTCTTCTCTTCCAGATTTCTCAAGTACTGTAATCTCTCATGTAAGTTTCTTAACTGCTCATCATCCAAAGAACCGGTTACTTCCTTACGGTATCTGGCAATAAAAGGTATCGTATTGCCTTCATCAATTAATTTTACTGTAGCTTCTACCTGCTCCAGTCGTATGCCAAGTTCCTCTTTTATCTGTTTCAATATATCCATGTTTATACCGCTGCCTTTCACTTTTTGATAACCTATTCCAGAAGCGAATAGATTCGCTTTGTGAATAGGCCTTAATAAGTAGTTTGAAAGTGGTTTTCTTTCAAGCTTTCTACTCCTCATATCAAAATGATATCTGATGCTTTATTTTCAAAGTATAATAATACCATTTCATGATTTGAAAAGCAACCGTAAATGCTTATTCATACGTTATCTCCGGCCTATTGACGACCATATTTTGCTATACTATAATATAAATTATACATATTATACTATTACTGCTAAGGAAGGAGGCGCTTAGATGATAAGTCCAATCAGTTCTGTCTCGTATACCTATCCTGCTGCCGGGATAAGCTCGATCGGTCAATCAGTAAACGCTGTCAGCAAGATAAACGGCATTACTCCAGTCGGTGTGGCCTCTCCAGGTTCTATCGAAAAATTAGAAGCTGCCGAATGCCAAACCTGTAAAGACAGAAAATACGTAGATGGCTCTAATGATGCTAACGTATCCTTCCAAACACCCACACACATATCACCAGCTGCATCCTTCACAGCTGTGTCAGCCCACGAACAAGAACATGTATCAAACGCCGTCAACCAAGGAAATCAAGAAGGGAACCGTCTCATCAGTGCATCTGTCTCTCTTAAGATGTCTGTCTGCCCCGAATGCGGTACCCCCTATATCTCGGGTGGCACAACACGCTCAACCATCGAATACAACACCAGTAACCCCTACGAAAACTCCCGTAAATCACTGGAAGGCAGTTTTTTAAGAGGTTTAAACTTCGATACAGTAGCGTAATCAACGTCTTATACGATAAATCAAAAAGAATGGAAGGAAGGGCAATCAGCTGATTGCCCTTCCTTCCATTCCACAACCTAAAAAGCAACAGCCTCATTACCTTTAAATTCACATCGCAAACAGGAATTTATCATGCACCGCATTCATCGCCTTTTCCACCTGAGTTTCATCAATCAGAACCGTAACTCGAATCTCAGAGGTAGATATCATCTTAATATTGATCCCAACATCATACAACGCCTCAAACATCTTCGACGCAATCCCTGAATTAGCCATCATGCCTGCGCCGACAATGGATACTTTGGCTACTTCTCTCTCCGTATCAATTTTCTGGCATTTCAGACTGCCTTCTCTGTGACTCTCTAAGATATTCACTGCTTCCTCTAGATCATCCTCTTTTATGGTGAAGGAGATGTCCTTTGTGCCATCCCTGCCGATGGATTGCAAAATGATATCAACATTAATATTATGATTTGCTAATAGATTAAATAATTTGAAAGCTACCCCCGGCTGATCCTCCAAACCCACCACGGATACTCTAGCCGTATTTTTATCACAAGCCACTCCACTGACAAGCATTTTTTCCATTTTTACTACCTCCTTCACTATTGTTCCCTCTGAATTGTTTAAGCTGGAGCGAACCACTAACTGTACACCAAATTTTTTCGCCATTTCTACCGATCTATTATGCAAGACACCAGCTCCCAGCGAGGCCAGCTCTAGCATCTCATCATAAGTGATCTCATCCAGCTTTCTTGCCTTTGAAACAATTCTTGGATCTGCTGTAAATACTCCATCGACATCGGTATAAATCTCGCAGGCATCTGCATGAAGCGCTGCTGCCAACGCCACTGCTGTTGTATCGGAACCTCCCCTGCCAAGGGTAGTATAATCATCAAATTTATTAACTCCCTGGAAGCCGGTTATGATAACAACCCGTTTGCTTTCCAGTTCATTTTGAATTCTTTCTGGATCAATACGTTTCAATCTTGCATTACCATAAACAGATGTGGTATGCATTGCAACCTGATATGCATTCAAGGATACCGCCGGTACCCCCAAAGTATCTAAGGCCATGGCCATCAGTGCTACCGAGATCTGCTCACCGGTGACTAATAGCATATCGAGCTCCCGCTTTGATGCGCTTGGATTAATTTCTTTGGCCATATCCAGCAAAGCGTCCGTTTGCTTACCCATTGCCGACAGAACTACTACCACCTCATTGCCCTTCTTATATTCCTCCCTAATCCTTCCGGCGACATTGAAGATTCTATCTTTATTCGCAACCGATGTACCACCGAATTTTTTAACAATAAGCATAACTGCCTCCCTCTAGCAAAATGAACATAAACTATAATCTGTATTTCTAAGGGTAATCCGCAGATTACCCTTAGAAATGAATTGATATTAGTTTATGTTCATCCTGTTGTCTACCATATATTTTATTGTGCAATTAATTTATTAATGACAGTATAACCCTCTAAAACTACATTCCCGCTTAACTTTGCTTCCGCTTCGTTATAGAACCAGCTATTATTCTGCTTTGCCCTGCTGTCATATAATAAATATGGTACAGGGTCACTGGTATGTGTCCGGCAGCGAATCGGTGTGGGATGGTCAGGCATGACGAGCATCCGATACTCAGCACCTGCTTTCTCCATCTCGTCCATAATAACCTTAATCACTCTCTGGTCTAAGTACTCAATTGATGTTACCTTATTTGCTATATTCCCCTGATGTCCCATCTCATCCGGTGCTTCTACATGTACATAAACAAAATCATAATCATCCTTCAGCAAAACTTCCACTGCTGCCATAGCTTTGCCTTCATAATTCGTATGAAGGGTACCGTCAGCGCCTGGCACCTCGATTACCTTCATTTTTGCTCCGACTGCTATTCCCTTTAACAGGTCTACTGCTGAGATCATAGCACCTTTCAAATGAGTCTTCTCTTCGAAGGAGGTTAACGCCGGCTTCGTTCCTGCGCCCCAAAACCAGATGGAATTTGCTTTATTGAGACCCTTTGCTTTTCTTGCTTCATTGATTGGATGGTTATTTAAGATATCATAGCTTTTTTTCATCATTTCTCTAAGCGCTGTTTCTACAGGTAGATGCTCGCCTATCACTTTACCTAAGATATCATGGGGCTGTGTAAGGTCAACGACCTCTCCCTTTTCCCAAATAGTTAAATGACGATAGCTGGTTCCTACATAGAATTTATATATATCATTCTCCAGCTCTTGTCTTACAGCTTCAATAAGAATCGCTGCCTCCTCTGTAGAAATCTCTCCAGAGCTGTGATCAACGATGGTCAATTCCTCATAGGGTTTTTCTTCCTCCGAAAGAGTTACAATATTGCAGCGAAGCGCGATATCAGTAGGCTTTAAATCTACTCCGATGCTCAGTGCCTCCAAGGGAGATCGCCCGGAGTAATAAACTTTAGGATTATACCCAAGTACTGCTAGATTTGCTGTATCACTTCCAGGCTTCATACCTTCTGGAATCGTATGGGCAAGACCCAGCTCTGACCATTTTGCAAGAACATCCAACTGGGGTGTGACTGCTGCCATCAATGGTGTTTTGTCACCTAATGCTGCCAATGGCTCATCCGCCATACCATCACCTAATACAATGATATATTTCATAACTTCAAGTCCTTTCTACTTTGCCAATATCAGCTTAACTTAATTCTTAACGTAAACAAAGGGCTGTTTCAAAAACAAGCGAGCGTAATATCTCAGCTCCTTTATCTTGAAACAGACCCAGACCTATCTTAGAATCTAACTCGGATTACACTGAGAACATCTGATAACTTCTTTTTATTCTCATTTAAGTCCTGCTCGGTTATATCAGAAGTAAGGAAAGCATATTCTCCGGTAATTCCATCCACCTTTACTTCTTCTACGCTGCCAAATAAGTTTGCAACTTGCTCTTTTATCTTGGCATCATCCTTAACACGGATAAAGAATCTGTGTTGTATGTGGTTTACATTTGTAAGCTCCAGCTTCTTGCTGCTCCAAATAGTCCAGATATTCTTCTCTAGATGTTTCGCCGCATCAACAACATCGGCAACTACTGCACTTGCCGTAGGCAGCTTACCAGCTCCGCTGCCATAGAACATAACATCGCCAATTACATTACCTTTTACAAAGATTCCGTTGAATACGTTATTCACACTATATAAGGGGTGATTTGCCCGAATCATTACCGGCGCAACCATGGCATATACCTGTTCACCTTCGCGGATACTTGATGCAAACAATTTAATTCTTGCATTTAATGCTTTTGCATAGCGGATATCGACGTCAGATACTTTTGTGATACCCTCTGTATAAATATCTTCAAAATCCACCTGCATGCCAAAGGCAAGGGAGGATAAGATTGCTATTTTTCTGCAGGCATCATGACCTTCTACATCGGCTGCTGGATTACGCTCTGCATATCCGAGTCTTTGTGCCTCAGAGAGAGCTGTGTCAAAATCAACACCCTCTTCACTCATTTTAGATAATATATAATTTGTGGTACCATTTAGGATACCTGTGATTTCCATGATTTCATCAGCCGTTAAGGACTGATTTAATGGACGGATAATGGGGATGCCTCCGCCAACACTTGCCTCAAATAAGAAATTCAGTCCCTTTTCTTTCGCCAAATCAAGCAGCTCAGCACCGTGCTTTGCAACTAATTCTTTATTTGATGTAACTACACTCTTGCCTTTTAGAAGCGCACTTTTTACAAATGTATATGCGGGTTCTACTCCACCCATATGTTCGCAGACAATTAATACTTCCGGATCGTCTAGGATAATATTAATATCATGGACAATCTTATCCATAATAGGGTCTTCAGGGAATTCTCTTAAGTCAAGTACATACTTAACCTCAATCGAATCTCCTGCTCTCTTTGTTATGCTATCGCTATTTGTTTTTAAAACCTCTACTACACCGGAACCAATGGTGCCGTATCCTAAGACTGCAATATTAATCATCTTTGTTCCTCCATTTCCTGCTGTAACCAATCTTATTCCTTTATAGGTGCTCCACCGGATTTCTTTCTGAGGCCATATGCTATTCACCTGGTCTCTCAAAAATCTAACCCGCATGTACACTATCCACGGACTTTCCGCGGACATTCTAAGCTTGGTTACAAGATCCTATTCCTATTCTCTTGATACCAGCTTTACATAATGAATTCCATCCATCGCTTCAATCGCATCCATTAGAATTGAGGTACTGTCTGTCTGCGGCAATATCTCAATGCTTAATGTAAGCAGTGCAATTCCATTTACCGGAATACTTTGATGAATTGTCAAAATATTAGCTTCACATTTCGCTACTTGGTTAAGAACCTTTGACAATAGACCCGGTCTATCATCCATCTGAAGCATGAAGGTAATTGTCTTACCTCTGGTATTCTCATAAAAGGGAAAGATATCATCCCTATACTTATAAAATGAACTTCTACTTATTTCAACTGCATCAGTTGCTTCCTGCACCGTCATAACACGTTCCGAATCCAAAAGCCGCTTAGCCTCAACCACCTTTAATAATACTTCAGGCACAGCCTTCTTCTTAACAATAAAATACTGATCACCTTTCATGTATAAGCACCTCCTGCGTTTATAGATGCAAATTCCGTATTAGATGAAACGCCTGTATTTATCTCAAATACAACTGTCTTTCCTTGAAAGAATACTAGCATAAAATTTCGCATTTTGCAACACTATTTTGACAGGAAGCTTTTAAATATTCCAGTTTTGTCACTTATGCTTGATTCAACCTAGTATTTATTAATATTTTTGTATAAAAATAAAATACGGTAATTTGCTTTTTTATTTGTTCTTACTATGTACAAAAAGCGATTGCCCATGTTTGACAACCGCCTTATAGTTTCTTACAGTTTACTAAAAATTATTATAAAATTTTTGATAAAAATTCTTGGAGTCTCGGATGCTTTGGATGATCAAAGAATTCATCCGGTGTATTTTCTTCCATAATTTTTCCTTCATCAATGAAGAGAATACGCGTTGCAACCTTTTTCGCAAAGTTCATCTCATGGGTAACAACTACCATCGTCATTCCTTCGTCCGCTAATTGAGTCATTAGATCAAGAACCTCTCCAACCATCTCAGGGTCAAGTGCAGAGGTAGGTTCATCAAAGAGCATAACATCCGGATTCATTGCAAGTGCCCGAACGATGGCAATACGCTGCTTTTGTCCGCCGGACAATTGATTTGGAAATGCGCCTGCTTTTTCTGTCAATCCAATTCGCTTTAACAGCTCCATGGCTTTTTTCTCAGCTTCCTGTTGACTCATAATGCCAAGCTTTACAGGAGCCAGTGTAATGTTCTCCATAACGGATAGATGAGGGAATAAGTTAAACTGTTGAAATACCATTCCCATCTTCTGTCGCATCTTATTAATATCAGTTCTCTTATCAGTAATATTATTACCTTCGAACCAGATTTCTCCTCCAGTTGGAACCTCTAATAAATTAAGACAACGAAGAAATGTGGACTTGCCTGAACCGGAAGGACCGATGACAACAACCTTTTCACCTTTTTTAATCGTAATGTCTATTCCATTTAAAACCTTATGTTCACCAAATGATTTTTGAAGATTTTTACTTTCGATCACCGCGAGCCAACCTCCTTTCAAATATTGACAAGAGTTTTGTTAGTCCCATAACCATGACTAAATAGCATGCTGCTGCTATGATCAACGGAGGGAGGATATCCCAGGTTCTTGAGCCTATATACTGAGCCGCCTTTGTTAAATCTGTTACCGCAATAACACCTGCGACTGAGGTTTCCTTAATCAATACGATAAACTCATTACCAAGAGCAGGAAGAATGTTTCTAATTGCCTGTGGTAATATAATCATACGCATAGTCTGAATATAATTTAATCCCAAAGAACGTCCTGCTTCCATCTGACCTTTATCTATGGATTCAATACCTGCACGAATGATTTCTGCAACATATGCTCCCGAATTAATACCAAAACATACAGCACCAACAACAATCTCATTCGTATTACGTGATGTAAATACCAGGTTATAAATAATCAATAACTGAACCATGAGTGGTGTGCCACGGATAATAGTAATATATACATTACATATTCCGGCGAGCCACTTCATTTTTGAATTTGTTGCAGAAACTTTTACTACTGCGACCAGGATACCAATAATGATACCGATTGCAATGGCAAGTAAGGATATTAAGATCGTTACTTTAATACCATCTAAGTAAGCCAGATATCTTTGATCTGCTATGAGCGCATTGTAAAAGGCTTCTTGTAATTTTTCCAAGTTTTTACCCCCTGTTTTTATTATTATATAGTTAAAAGTACAACCCTCTTATTTCATAGTTATGTAACTTCTAATTTCAAATTCATATATCTCCAGAAAACTTTT
>JAQZBD010000054.1 GCA_029239235.1 Herbinix sp. | reverse complement strand
ATAATAGCTGCCTTTCGGCAGCATGGAGGTTTATATGGCTAATACAAGAGAAATTCGTTCCAGAATAAAGAGTATTCAGGACATTATGAAGATTACAAATGCCATGTATCTAATCTCTTCATCCAAATTAAAGAAAGCAAGAAAAGGCCTTCAGGCTACAGAACCTTATTTTGAGGCATTACAGAGTACCATTTATGATATTCTGGTTCGCGCTCCACATATCAGCTCAGTTTATTTCCATCGTCGTGACAACATTGTGCAGGAAGAGAGAAAAAAAGGGTACTTAGTTATTACAGCGGATAAAGGTCTTGCCGGATCATATAACCATAATGTAATTCGAAGAGCCGAAGAAGAGATGAAGAAAAGCAAAAATAACTTTCTTTTTGTAGTTGGTCAGGTTGGTAGACAATACTTTATTCGTAAAGGTGTTGATGTTGACTGTGAATTCCTATATACAGCTCAAAATCCTAATCTGGGTCGTGCTCAAAACATATCGCTTACGCTGATTGATCTGTTTGTCAATAAACAATTGGATGACGTCTATGTTATTTATACTAAGATGATTACACCAATGCGTGCAGAGGTGCAGTGCCAGAAGCTCTTACCGCTGGAACGTAAGAAATTCGAGCAAAGGACCAGTGGATATGTTCATGCCCTGTTTGATCCTTCTCCGGAAATTGTAATGGAGCAGTTAGTTCCAAATTATCTGAAGGGTCTTATCTTTGGAGTTTTAGTGGAATCCTTTTCCAGTGAACAGAACGCGAGAATGATGGCAATGGAAGCTGCGACAAAGAGTGCAAAGGAAATGCTGAAGGGGCTTGAGCTTCAGTATAACAGGGCACGTCAGGCCGCCATAACTCAGGAAATTACGGAAATTGTAAGTGGTGCTAAGAGTCTGAAAAAATAAGGAAAGGAGAGAGTTTGAGATAGATATGAATAATGGTAAAATTGTACAAGTTTTAGGACCGGTTGTAGATGTAGAATTTGAAAACGGAAACTTACCAATGATCAAGGATGCCCTCGAAGTGCAAAAAGAAGGCAAAAAGCTTGTTATGGAAGTTGCAAGTCATGTTGGTAATAATGTAGTTCGCTGTATTATGCTGGCATCCAGCGAAGGTCTTGTAAAAGGAATGGAGGTTTTAGCAACCGGTTCCTGTATTCAGGTACCTGTTGGTAAACAAACTCTTGGTAGAATGTTTAATGTGCTCGGTGAAGTGATCGATGAAGGTGAACCGGTTGTTGGAGAAGAGCAGTGGAAGATTCATAGAGATCCACCGAATTTTGAGGATCAGAGTCCGGTGGTTGAAATATTAGAAACAGGTATTAAAGTAATCGATTTATTAGCACCTTATGCAAAGGGTGGTAAGATCGGCCTCTTTGGTGGTGCGGGTGTTGGTAAAACCGTATTAATTCAGGAGTTGATTCGTAATATTGCAACGGAGCACGGCGGATATTCCATATTCACCGGTGTAGGTGAACGTTCCAGAGAGGGCAACGATCTTTGGAGAGAAATGAAAGAATCAGGCGTTATCAGTAAGACTGCCTTGGTGTTCGGACAAATGAATGAGCCTCCGGGTTCTCGTATGAGAGTTGCCCAGACCGGTCTCACCATGGCGGAATACTTCAGGGATAAAGAGAATCAGGACGTTTTATTATTCATTGATAACATTTTCCGTTTTGTACAGGCAGGTTCAGAGGTATCCGCTCTTCTTGGACGTATGCCATCAGCCGTAGGTTATCAACCTACCCTTGCTAACGAGGTAGGTGAGCTTCAGGAAAGAATTACCTCCACAAAGAATGGTTCCATTACATCTGTACAGGCGGTATATGTTCCTGCGGATGACTTAACTGACCCGGCTCCGGCAAATACCTTTGCCCACTTGGATGCTACTACGGTTTTATCTCGTAAGATTGTAGAGCAGGGTATCTATCCTGCGGTTGATCCGTTAGAGTCAACCTCTAGAATTCTGGAACCTGATGTAGTGGGTGAGGAGCATTATGAAGTAGCGAGAAAGACTCAGGAGCTTTTACAAAAATATAAGGAACTTCAGGATATTATCGCAATTCTTGGTATGGAAGAGCTTGATGAGCAGGATAAGCTAGCTGTTTATCGTGCAAGAAAAATTCAGAAGTTCTTATCCCAGCCCTTTAATGTTGCTGAAAACTTTACCGGTATCCAAGGAAGGTATGTTCCGCTTAGTGAAACAATTAAAGGCTTTAAAGCCATTATAAATGGTGATATGGATGAATATCCGGAATCAGCATTCCTTATGGTAGGTACCATTGATGATGTAAAAGAAAAGGCTAAAGCAATGGAAGCAAAATAACATTGTTTTGTCATTCGAATTGGTATAATCAGATAAAGGAGGAACTATGGCTGCAAAATTTCAAATTGCAATTATAGCAAGTGATCATCCCTTCTATCAAGGGGACTGTGATATGCTCGTGTTCCCCGGTATTGATGGTGAATTCGGTATCATGGCAGATCATGAACCGATGGTTACCTGCTTACGTGCAGGTGAGTTAAGATATAAGTCGGAGGATGAATGGCATTATGCCGCAGTAAGCGATGGTATTGTGGAGATTACTCCTGGTCGGGTAATCATTCTTGCAGATACGATTGAACGTCCGGAAGACATTGATTTACATCGTGCCGAAGAAGCAAAATTACAAGCGGAGGAAAAACTGCGCCAGAAGCTGAGCACTATGGAATATTATCAGACGATGGCAGCAATGAATCGTGCTGTAAATCGACTAAAGGTGGTAAAGAGACGAATGAAATAAATATATATTTTTAGTAAATATTGATGAATAAAAAATGCTCCCCTTGTGGTATCATTTGTATGAATGAATGACACTAGGGGAGCATTTTTTCAACTTGCTGCAGTAAAAATATAGTAGATTTCAATTGATATTTCAGAGATACTTTTGGTGGATTTAAAAAAAAAAAGAAGATTGTTTTTAAAATCATACAATAATATTAAGATGAGACAGGGGTATATTGTTAAAAATATCTCAATATTCTGCCATGAAATGATCGAGATTGTAATTATTGCCACATATTTTGTTGAATATTACTTTTCTATCGTATATAATAAGGGAGGATTCAATTCTTTCTATTTTTTACGATAGCAATATATATTTAAATATAACTTTAGGATGCGGAGGTGAATGAATGGCAAAAGAAACGGTACAAGCAGTACGACAAGCAGAATTAGACGCAACTGTTAAGGAACAGGAGGCTTTAAAACGTAAGGAAACAATCATTTCAGAAGCAGAGCGCAGAGCCAGAGAATTAATTGATTCAATAACAAAGCAAGCTTTGGAGCAAGCGAAGCAAAAACAAGCTGCTGCAAATCAAAAGGGAGCTGAGCTGTTAGAAGCAGCTAAATTAAGATCAGAGAATGAAGTTTCACTTATGAAGGAAATGGCTCTTCAAAAGGAAGAGGAGGCAATTCGTATGATTCTCGCTAGTGTCATCCATGCAAATTGATGGATGAATGCCAACCGTGGGATAAGAGATTGGATTTATACCAAGTAAACAGCGAGGAGGTGTATGAAGTATGGCCATGCTGCAAATGCAGCGCATTAGTATTTATGCATTAAAAAAGGATCGAAAGCCGGTCTTAGAATTACTACAGCGCAGGGGCGTACTTGAGATTAGTGATAGTATTGCAGAAGATCAAGTGTTTCAGAAAATGGATGTATCTCAGGTAAGGTCAAGCTTTGAAAGGAACATTAATGTAGCAAAGGAAGCTTCTCAGATATTAAGCAGCTACGTTTCTGAACAAAAATCTATACTGTCTTCCTTCGAGGGCAGAAAAATTATATCATTAGACGAATATAGTAATTTTAACAGTAAGCTGGACGATACCCTTCGAATTGCGAATCAAATCATTAACTGTAATAAAGGAATTGCGGAAGGTAGAGCTGACATTTTAAAGCTGGAAGCACAGATCGAGATGTTAAAGCCTTGGACAAATCTTGATATTCCCTTGAATTTTGAAGGTACAAAGCAAACCAAGTGCTTTATCGGAACCTTTCCAAAGGAATATTCCTTGGAACTGCTTTATCAGGAACTGGCAGAGTATATGCCGTTAAATATTGATATCATCAGTGCTTCAAAGGAACAAACCTGTGTGTTTATTCTAGTTACGAATAGCCTGCAGGAGAAGGTCTATGAGAAATTGAGATCATTAGAATTTTCACATCCAAGTGTTTCTGTAGATAAGGCACCCGCAGAGCAGCTAGAGAAATACAGCAATCGGGTTTCTCGCATTCAGGAGGAGATCCTGTCCTTGGAATCCAAAATTGAAGCTTTTGCCAGCAATCGGGAGGATTTGTTATTCTTGCAGGATTATGAAAGAATGAGATCTGATAAATATCAGGTTCTCGGACAAATTTCCCAATCAAATAATATATTTATCATTACAGGCTATATTCCGGAAAGAGAAACAAAAGCCTTAAGGGAAGAGTTGGAACATAAGTTTATGCTGTCCGTTGAGATTGAGACTCCGACTGAAGAGGAAGATATTCCGGTACTTTTGAAAAATAATCCTTTTTCAGGTGCTGTAGAATCTGTTGTGGAGGGCTTTGCATTACCAGCAAAAGGCGAGATTGACCCGACAGCAGTTGTTTCCTGTTTCTATTATGTACTATTTGGAATCATGCTTGCTGATGCAGGCTATGGAATTATTATGACTGTCGCTTGCGGCTATATCTTATATAAATATCGAAGAACCATGGAAGTTAATACGAAGAAATTTATGTCTATGTTCTTGTATTGTGGTATTTCCACAACCTTCTGGGGAATTATGTTCGGTAGTTATTTCGGAGATGTTTTTGATGTAATAGCAACAACATATTTTGGAGTTACTAATGTTCCGATCATTCCTCCGCTCTGGTTTTTCCCAGTGAACGATCCGATGAGGATGCTGGCCTTTTCCATGATTCTGGGATTGATTCATATTATTACAGGATATTTGATTAAAGTTTTTCAGTTATATCAGCAGAAAGATTATATTGGAATTTTTTATGATGCGGTATCTTGGATTTTACTGATTATAAGCTGTACCATTTTACTAATGTCCTTAGATATGATTAAAAATATTCTGGGTCTGACACTGGTAATACCTAGCAGCATAAAAATGCTGTCAGGAATCATAGCTATTTTATCAGCACTTATCATAATCTTAACGAATGGACGTGAATCAAGAAATCCATTCAAGCGGTTCTTAAAAGGAGCATATGCCCTATACGGTATTACCGGTATTTTGAGTGATGTTTTATCTTATTCCCGTTTATTAGCTCTAGGTCTTGCATCCGGTATTATCGGAAACGTTATTAATAAAATGGCAGCAATGCCGGCGAAATCCTTCGGATTTGTGGGTGTGATAATCTTCATTATTATTTTGCTCTTCGGTCATACACTCAATATTGCAATAAACGCGTTAGGTGCTTATGTTCATACGAACAGACTTCAATATGTAGAGTTTTTTGGGAAGTTTTACAGTGGGGGCGGACGTTCCTTTAACCCATTTACAATGAAAACAAAATATTACAAAGTTAAGGAGAATGTAAACAATGGATAAATTTGGTATCGTATTTGCATTATTAGGAGCGGCTTTAGCCGCATTAGGAGCTGGTGCAGGTTCAGCAAGAGGTGTTGGATTGGGAGGTGAAGCAGGCTCCGGTTTGGTAACAGAGGATCCAGCTAAGTTTGGTAAGGTATTGATTCTTCAGCTTTTACCAGGTACCCAAGGTATCTATGGTCTTCTCATTGCATTTATTACACTATCCAATATCGGTGTATTAGGCGGAAGCGCTGACTTTGGTATAGCAAAAGGATTATTATACTTGGCAGCGTGTCTACCAATGGCAATCGTAGGTTATGTATCAGCAATTGCTCAGGCTAAGGCTTCTGTTGCAAGTATGGGTATTTTAGCGAAAAGACCGGATCAATTTGGTAAATCAATGATTTTCCCGGCAATGGTTGAAACCTATGCAATTTTAGCACTTTTGATTTCAATGTTGTCTATCAATGGTGTGGCTGGTTTATCCATCTAACACTAAATAGAGAGCATGGAAAATGGCACCGCAGACGCGGTGAAAATGGAGGCTAAAATGACTGGATTAGAAAAGATATTGAAGGCCATTAACGATGAAGCCCAGCTGGTCGCAGACAAGATCCTTGAGGAAGCTAATCGGCAGGCTCAGGAAATCCTGGCTGCAGCCAAATCAGAAGCTGAGAAAAAAGAAGCTCAGATTGCTGAAAAAGCAGAGCTTGATGTAAGAGATATCATGAATCGTTCTGAATCAGCGGCAGCCTTGCAGGAGAGAAAAATTCTTTTAGAGACAAAGCAGCAGCTGATCAGCAGTACAATAGCGAAAGCCAGAAGTTCTTTGGCAGAGCTACCGGCTTTGGAATATATCGAAATTATTTTAAGTATGGTAAAGAAATATGCACACGACAGTGCAGGACAAATTCAATTTTCTGCTGCTGATATAAGACGTCTTCCGGCAGATTTTAATGAACTTCTAAAAAATGCATTATCAAATCGACCCCTTGCGGAATTGACCGTATCAGAGAAAACTGCAAATCTGGATGGTGGTTTTTTATTAATCTACGGGGATATTGAAGAAAACTGCTCCTTTGATGCACTTTTCTCTGCTGAAAAAGATACCCTGCAGGATAAAGTTTATTCCTTACTGTTTGCAGATTAATTCCGAAGGGAGGGTGATGATATGGCAGAACAGCTTTACACTTATGCAGTAGCCCGGATTCGTTCCAAGGAGCTGCTTCTTCTTAGCAAGTCCGAGATTGACCAGCTGCTTAACTGCAAAAGTGAGAAAGAATGTTTAAAATTACTGTCAGAAAAAGGCTGGGGGAAAACCGGGGAAGAAGATTCTGAGGAAATGTTAAGGGTTGAGCGAGACAAGATCTGGAATCTGATGAAAGAATTGGTTGAGGATATCTCTGTATTCAACATGTTCCTATACACCAATGACTATCACAATCTCAAGGCTGCCATTAAGCAGGTATACACTGATTCAAAGCAAGACGATATCTATATCACGCAGGGAACTGTTCCTGTTGATGTAATCCTGAACTCAGTAAAAGAGCACAATTTTTCAGCGCTTCCTGAACATATGCAAAAAAGTGCTGATGAGGCATATCAGGTTTTATTGCATACCGGTGATAGTCAGTTATGTGACGTGATTCTTGACAAAGCAGCCTTAGAGACAATGCTTAGAAAATGTAAGGAATCTAAGGTGGAGCTATTGGCAAAATACGCTGAATTAAAGGTGGCGGCAGCGAATATTAACATTGCGGTTCGCAGCAATAAAACCCGCAAATCCAGAGCATTCCTGGAACGCTCCATAGCAGATTGTGCTTCACTTGACAAGAATAAATTAATAAGTGCTGCCCTGGAAAGTCTGGAGTCCATATATCAGTATTTGCAATTTACTGATTATGCGGATGCGGTAGAAGCAATCAAAGAATCCTCCTCAGCCTTTGAGCGTTGGTGTGATAATTTAATTATGAAGCACATCAGGCCCCAAAAATCAAATCCGTTTACCATCTCTCCTCTGGCTGCCTATATTCTGGCACGAGAGAATGAGATAAAAACGGTACGCATCTTACTTTCGGGAAAACGAAATGAAATTGATGACGGTTTCATCCGGGAAAGAATGAGGGATATGTATGTATAAAGTAGCTGTAATCGGCGACCAGGATAGTATCTATGGTTTTGCAGCATTGGGGCTTGACACATACCCTGTAACAGAAAAGGAAGAAGCTGCAAAGCTGTTAAAGACCTTAGTAGAAGGCCAATATGCGATTATCTATATTACGGAAAGCCTGCAAGCCGAGCTTGAAGCAGAGATCGACCGTCATATAACAAGCTATTTGCCTGCTATCATACCGATTCCCGGTGTGTCGGGCAATACAGGCAGGGGAATGAGAAATGTTAAAAAATCTGTGGAGCGCGCAGTTGGCTCTGATATCATATTCAACAATGATTAAGCAGCTATGACAGATATAATGTCTATAACAAATATTGAAAAAGCAGGTGAAAAGTGTGAAGGAGAAGCATCTTCACACACAATTTTGTACTGTGTACAAAATTGCCAATCTGTGAAAGGAGTATAAGTTTAATATGAGCAAAGGCACCATAAAAAAAGTTGCCGGTCCTTTGGTAATTGCGCAGGGAATGCGTGATGCCAACATGTTTGACGTGGTTCGTGTAAGTGAACAGCGTCTGATCGGTGAAATCATTGAGATACATGGCGACCTGGCATCCGTACAGGTTTATGAGGAAACCTCCGGTTTAGGACCGGGAGAGCCGGTCGAATCTACGGGTGCGCCATTAAGTGTTGAACTGGGACCAGGACTGATTGGAAGCATCTTTGATGGTATTCAGCGTCCGCTTGTAGATATTATGGAGGCTACCGGCACGAATTTAAAGCGTGGTGTGGAGATACCTTCCTTAAAGCGTGATACTCTATGGCATTTCCTTCCTACGGTTGAAATCGGAGCAGAGGTTGAGGCGGGCGATATTATCGGTACTGTCTTGGAAACAGAGGTTGTTATTCAGAAGATAATGATCCCGAATGGCGTGAAGGGTAGAATCAAATCTATTTCCGAAGGAGATTTTACAGTTGTTGATACCATTGCTGTTTTGGAAAAAGAAGACGGCACGAGTGTTAATATTACCATGATGCAGAAATGGCCTGTTCGTGTCGGCAGACCTTACAAACAAAAGTTATCTCCGGATAAACCGCTGGTTACCGGACAACGTGTTATTGATACTCTGTTCCCCATTGCAAAGGGTGGTGTTGCGGCTGTTCCCGGACCCTTCGGCAGTGGTAAAACAGTGGTTCAGCACCAGCTGGCAAAATGGTCGGAAGCAGATATTGTCGTATACATCGGCTGCGGTGAGCGTGGTAATGAGATGACGGACGTTCTGAATGAATTCCCGGAATTAAAGGATCCAAAGACGGGAAAATCTTTGATGGAGCGAACTGTCTTAATCGCAAATACCTCTGATATGCCCGTTGCTGCCCGTGAAGCTTCCATCTATGTCGGTATTACAATTGCAGAATATTTCCGTGATATGGGTTATTCTGTTGCGTTAATGGCAGATTCAACTTCCCGTTGGGCTGAGGCACTTCGTGAAATGTCCGGACGACTGGAAGAAATGCCTGGTGAAGAAGGCTACCCTGCATATCTGGCAAGCCGTCTGGCACAATTTTATGAAAGAGCAGGCCGTGTAATATCTCTGGGTAAGGACGGAAGAGAAGGAGCATTATCAGCGATTGGAGCAGTTTCTCCTCCCGGTGGTGATATATCAGAGCCGGTATCCCAGGCAACCCTTCGTATTGTGAAGGTATTCTGGGGCTTGGATGCAAACCTGGCATATCGAAGACATTTCCCGGCAATTAACTGGTTATCCAGCTATTCTCTGTATAACCTAAGCAAATGGTTTAATGCAAATGTGGATGAGCGCTGGCAGGATCTGCGGGCAAGAATGATGCGCCTTCTTAATGATGAAGCAGAGCTTGATGAGATTGTAAAGCTGGTTGGTATGGATGCATTATCTGCGCCGGATCGTCTCAAGCTGGAAGCAGCAAGATCGATTCGTGAAGACTATTTACATCAGGATGCCTTCCATGAGGTGGATACCTATACAGATCTTCATAAGCAGTATCTAATGATGGAGCTGGTAATACATTATTATGATATGGCACTTGGTTATCTGGAAAAAGGTGCTTCAATTGATGGTATTGTAAAATTACCGATTTAAATAAAGAGTTAAATCATTTATTGAATGAGGAGGAAGCCTAATGCCAAAGGAGTATAGAACGATACAAGAGGTTGCGGGTCCTCTTATGCTGGTTAAGGGTGTTGAAAATGTAGCCTTTGATGAACTGGCGGAGATTGAGCTGGCAAGCGGTGAAAAGCGTCGCTGCCGTGTTCTTGAAATTGATGGCGGAAATGCCCTGGTGCAGCTTTTTGAAAACTCCGCCGGTATTAACCTGGCAAGCAGTAAGGTTCGCTTCTTGGGAAGAAGCATGGAGCTGGGTGTATCGGAGGATATGCTAAGCCGTGTATTTGATGGCTTGGGACGACCGATCGATAACGGTCCGGAGATTCTGCCGGATAAGCGTATGGATATCAATGGTTTGCCTATGAATCCTGCGGCAAGAAATTATCCTCAGGAATTTATCCAAACAGGTGTATCTGCCATTGATGGATTAAATACATTAGTTCGTGGTCAAAAGCTGCCAATCTTTTCTGCCAGTGGTTTGCCCCATGCGGATCTGGCAGCACAGATTGCAAAGCAGGCGAAGGTTCGCGGCACCACTGAGCCCTTTGCGGTTGTATTTGCAGCTATGGGTATTACCTTTGAGGAAGCGAACTTCTTTACGGAAAGCTTCCGTGAGACAGGAGCCATTGATAGAACCGTTATGTTTGTTAATCTTGCCAATGACCCGGCGGTAGAGCGTATCTCCACACCGCGTATGGCTTTAACAGCAGCAGAATATCTCGCGTTCGAAAAGGATATGCATGTACTTGTTATCCTAACAGATATAACCAATTATGCAGATTCCTTGCGTGAAGTCTCTGCTGCCCGAAAAGAGGTTCCGGGACGCCGTGGTTATCCGGGATATATGTATACTGACCTGGCTTCCCTCTATGAGAGAGCCGGCAGAAAGAAGGGGAAGAACGGAAGTATTACGATGATTCCGATTCTGACCATGCCGGAGGATGATAAGACTCATCCAATTCCTGACTTAACCGGTTATATCACAGAAGGACAGATCATTCTTAGCCGAGAATTATATCGTAAGAGTGTTCAGCCTCCCATTGATGTACTGCCTTCCCTTTCCCGTCTGAAGGACAAGGGTATCGGAGAAGGAAAGACAAGGAAGGATCATGCCAATACGATGAACCAGATTTTTGCTGCCTATGCAAGAGGCAAGGAAGCAAAGGAGTTGATGGTCGTACTTGGAGAAGCAGCATTGACGGATATAGATTTGTTATATGCTAAATTTGCGGATGCTTTCGAGACTGAATACGTATCCCAGGGATATCAGACAAACCGAGATATTGAGGAAACCCTGAATCTTGGCTGGAAGCTGCTAAAGATTTTACCAAGAACTGAGCTAAAGAGAATTAAGGACGAATTACTGGATCAGTATTACGGGAAAGAGTAGGAGGTGCTAATTCTTGGCTAAGACACAAGTAAATCCGACTCGAATGGAGCTGACCAAGCTAAAAAAGAAGCTGACAACAGCCATTCGCGGGCATAAGCTACTTAAGGATAAGCGAGATGAGCTGATGCGGCAGTTCCTGGATTTGGTACGGGAGAACAAGTCACTCCGTGAAAAAGTAGAACAAGGTATTCTGGCTGCAAATAAGAATTTTGTATTAGCCAGATCCTCCATGCAGGAAGAGGTTCTAAAGGTGTCCTTAATGGCTTCAAAGCAGGAAGTATTTTTGGATACCTCCAAAAAAAATGTCATGAGTGTGGATATTCCACAGTTCGAATATCGAACCAAAACACCGGATTTGAATGATATTTATTCCTATGGTTTTGCTTTTACCTCCAGTGATCTGGATGATGCAGTATTGTCCTTGCAAGAGATTTTACCGGATATGCTAAGGCTGGCACAGATTGAGAAGTCCTGCCAGCTCATGGCGGCTGAGATTGAAAAAACAAGACGCCGCGTGAATGCTCTGGAGCATGTTATGATTCCGGAGCTTCGGGAAAAGATTAAATTCATTGTAATGAAGCTGGATGAGAATGAGCGCAGTACCCAGATTCGTCTTATGAAGGTAAAGGATATGATGCTTGAAAAGGCTCATCGTTATAATGAGCGGGAATCACTTGAAGCATAAGCTCTCAATACGAAACCGTATAGAACTAAATATGCAATTAGATGCTCCGTCTTCTTATCTTAGAGGGCGGAGTGTTTTTCTATGCAGATTTCATTGAAAGGGATTGACAAGATGCGGTTTCTCAATTACTGTTTAGTATATGACTAAAACGATTAATAGTTAAAATAAACTCAAAGAGGTGACATAGAATGAAAGAAACTTGCAGGTGCCTTCATTGTCAAAATGACCTATGTATTCATAAGGTTCCTATATTTTCTTCCCTTAGTAAGGATGACTTGGGGAAAATTGCAGATCTGATCCTACATAGGGAATATAAGAAGGGTGAATTTCTTTTGCGTGAAGGGGAAAAGTCAGAAGCAATTACGATTATCAATGGTGGAAGTGTAAAAGCATTCAAATACACACCGGATGGCAGGGAGCAGATATTATATGTGTTTTCGGAAGGTGATTTTTTTGGAGAGACAAATCTGCTTACCGATAGGACAGCCACTTTTAATGTAGAAGCACTTCAGTCGGTACAAGCCTGTTCCTTGTCAAAAACAGAGTTTCAAAATATTCTTTCTCACCATCCGGATATTGCGATAAAAATTATCTCGGAGCTAGGGGAACGAATGGCTCGATTAGAAAATGCAATGCAGGGTATGGGAGTCCGTAATGTGGATAACAGAGTAGGGGGAATCCTTTTGGAGTTTGCCTCCAAATACGGAATACAGAATTCCCAAGGAATCTTAGTGCAGTTACCTCTTAGCAGGGAAGGAATCGCTAACTATTTGGGTGTTGCCAGAGAAACCTTAAGCCGAAAGCTGGGACAGTTAGAGAATGATGGTGTAATAAGGTCTGTTAATAATAAATCCATATTAATTCTTGATACGAAAGCATTGCAAGAAATTGCAGGATAAGGGTAAAATAGAAAACAAAAATCTAAATTAGGGCTATCAGATAGAGCATGAATACTCAGTTTATGCTAAGGTCTGATAGTTTTTTATTTTGTTTATTTATTTTATTTATTTATTTCATCCGTTCATAATTTATGAATTATTAAAATGATACATTTGATTACAATCACAGAACATTCGTTAAGTCTCGATTATACTGATAACAACAAAAGACATTAAGAAACCGGAGTTAATAAATATAATCACATTATGTTACGCTATCATTTTGAAGCCATGGTGCTTTCAAGAGGGTAAGCAGAATAGGAGGCTTTTATGAATTTTAGAGATCATAATATTACAATTGGAAGTGTAGTCGCAGAGCTACCAAGAGCAAGCAAGATTTTTGGAGGTTATGGAATTGATTTTTGCTGCGGGGGTCACAGAAATTTAAGTGCGGTAATCAAGGAACAGGGGATATCCGAAGAAGCAATCTATCTAGCCTTGGAGGAAGCACAGAAGGAGAGGGAAGAAACTTATAAGGACATTAGCTTTAATACGATGAGCCCTACGGTTCTTTCCACTTATATTGAGGATCGTCATCATAATTATCTGCGTGAGACACTGCCTGAGATCGCTGAGCTTTTAGCAACCATCTTAAGGGTGCATGGAAATAAGCATACAGAGCTTTTTGAGGTTTATCGTCTGTATGGTATGCTAAAGTCGGATCTGGAGCAGCATCTACTTAGAGAGGAAACTATGCTATTTCCATCCTTTGAAGATGAAGCAGCTAACCAGAAACAAATTGCCGAACAGTCAGCAATTATTATTACGGAGCATGAAGCTGCCGGTGAAGTGTTAGAAAAGCTGCGCCATGCAACAAAGCATTATCAGATTCCAGAGGGTGTCTGTGGAACCTACCGTAAGACTTTTGAGCTTCTGGAGGAGCTAGAGATGGATTTACATGAGCACATTCATTTGGAAAATAATATATTATTAAAGAATTACGATACAAGAGCAGGAAAATAATTCAATTAATTTATATTTTTATGTTAGAATACGAAATCAACTGGCAATACTTTAACTAAACTTATTTTGGAGGTTAACTTATGCCAGTTGATTTTAAGGACAGTCAAACCAAGGATAATCTGATGAGAGCCTTTGCCGGTGAGAGCCAGGCCAGAAACCGTTACACCTTTGGTGCTTCTCAGGCAAAAAAGGAACATCAGCATGTAATTGAAGCGGTATTTCGTTTTACAGCAGATCAGGAGAAAGAGCATGCAGAGATTTTCTATAATCATCTGAAAGAATTTGCAGGAGAGACAATCCATGTGGACGGCGGATATCCCGTAGACATTCATAAGGATTTAGAAAAGCTATTACGTTCAGCTCAGCACAACGAATATGAGGAGTATGACACCGTTTATAAGACCTTTGGCGATATTGCAAAAGAAGAGGGATTTAATAAAGTCGCTGCTTCTTTTCATATGATTGCCAATATTGAGAAAACCCATGGCGACAGGTTCGCACGCTTTGCTCAGCTTCTGGAAGAGAATAAGTTATATGTATCTGATGTAGAAATAGGCTGGATGTGCTTGCATTGCGGTCATATTCATTGGGGTAAGGAAGCTCCGAAGGAATGTCCGGTTTGTCATCATGACCAAGGGTATTTTATTCGTATGAGTCTAGTGCCATTCGTTGAATAAGTAGTGTATTCTTTCGATAAGTAATACAGGGAAGATGTAAGGAAGCACAGTTAAGCCGCTATAAATTATAGAAAATTAAATGACCAGTATAAGGCTCAGTTAACAGATTGTCCGGAACATGGACTATTGTGACTGAGTCTTTATCGTATCTATAATAGTAAAATAATAGGCAGTGTTTCCCCTATCAATAGTTGTTATTGAACACAGATTGCAATCCTGTAATCCATAATGGTTAAAATATTTTAATTTGTTAAAAAGTGGATATATAGTTTTGAATACTACATAAAATAGAAAAATATACTACAACATATTGACAACAATGCCTTGTATAATTTATAATAAATATAATCTGGTGGAAACACCAGATAAAAAATATCAAATTAGTTTGATTATCAAAATAAAATTTAAATCGGTAATACATTGCTGAAGCTTATTTTGATAATGCAGTCAACGCAGATAATTAGGAGAGAATAATATGATTATGCAACCATTCGTGATTGGTGATTTAGTGGCTAGAATTCCGATTATACAAGGTGGTATGGGTGTTGGTGTCAGCAGATCGAAGCTGGCTGGTGCAGTTGCAAGAGAAGGCGGTATCGGCATAATCTCAACTGCTCAGATAGGTTATGACGAACCTGATTTTAACAAACATCAGATTGAGAGTAATCTATCTGCAGTGAAGAAACATATAAGGTTAGCTAAGGAGATTGCCCAGGGCGGAATTGTTGGCGTCAATATCATGATGGCAACAAAACAGTATGATAAATATGTAAAGGCAGCCTGTGAAGGCGGTGCAGATGTAATTATTTCGGGTGCAGGGCTTCCTGTGTCCTTGCCGGAATTAGTGAAGGGTTTTAAGACAAAGATTGCACCCATTGTTTCCAGTATTAAAGCAGCGGCGGTTATTTTAAAGATGTGGGATCGTAAATATAACACCACGGCGGACTTCCTTGTAATTGAAGGACCCCGTGCCGGCGGACATCTTGGCTTTACAAAGGAGCAATTAGATCATATCGATGAGCTGGACTATGATACCGAGATAAAGGGTATTATTGAGTGTAAAAAGGAATATGAAGAAAAATATAATCGTAAGATACCAGTAGTAATCGGCGGAGGTATCTATGATCAAGAGGATATTAAGCATGCCTTAGAATTGGGAGCCGACGGGGTGCAAATTGCAACCCGGTTCGTAGTTACAGAGGAGTGTGACGCTAGTGAAGCGTATAAAAGAGCATATCTAGAGGCAAAGGAAGAGGATATCAAAATAGTAATCAGTCCGGTGGGAATGCCGGGACGTGCTATCATAAATCCCTTTTTAAAAACGGTAAAGCAAGGAAGAATACCAGTAACCAAATGCTTTAATTGCCTGGAACATTGCAATCCAAAGGAAACGCCCTATTGCATCACAACGGCACTGATTAATGCGGTGGAAGGAAATCTTGCGGATGGCTTGATCTTCTGTGGAGATAATGTACATCGTCTGAAGGAGATGACTACGGTAAAGGCTCTGTTTGAAGAGCTGGTATTCTAAGGAAAAGTGTTATTCAAGGTTGATATAATAACTTCTTAAATTAATCAACGAAGCATCCCTGACTCGTGTATCATATTTTTAATGTTTCGTAAATGAAATATCCGGTAAGGCTATTGTAATATAACAATATGCCTCCGGATATTTTTATAAACTTTTGTAGGACTATATTTTTATATGATAAAGAAAGCAAACTAGAAAAATTAAAACAAAGCATTTAGAAACAAAAATTTTTGGGAACAAAATACTTATATAAATGAATCATTAGTAATTAAGAAAATAAAAAAAACCTCATTAAATAAATTATATTATTAATGTGAAATTGACTTACATGAGATCGCAGACAGTGGTATATTAACAATAGTTGGTATATCTTGAAAAATTGTGACGTGAATCACAGTAAAAATATAGAACCTTGCATACACTATAAATTAGAAAAGTAGCATTTACGGTTACATTAAAATAGTTACATAAAATAAAAAAGATAAATTAATCTATGGAGGGTCAAAAAAATGGAAGGAAAAGTATTGAATTTAAGCAAATCAGTTTACGAATTGTGTTCGGAGTATCCTGAACTTCCAGCAATTCTAGCTGAATTAGGATTTCGGGATATTACTAAACCAGGAATGTTAGCTACGGCTGGAAGGTTTATGACTCTTCCAAAGGGAGCAGTATTAAAAAAGGTTGATTTGGAACACATAAAGAGTACCTTACGCAACGCAGGCTTTGAAGTCCTTGAAGTGTAGGAAATATAATTCCTTAGTTGATGAATTTTATCAGAAAAAAGTATTAAAATAGAAGATGTGTACTTAAAGTATCCATAAATAATGATATAATATAAGTTATCAGAAGTTGAACTATACTTCTGATAAAAGGCGCTGTACTTACGCCGTGCATCTCGATAATAGGAACACGTATTTTGTCCTATTATATAAGTTATCAGAAGAAAAATAGTACAATTGAGACATAATTATGAATGAGCTTTGAATAGGTTTTATAATTCAGCCCTTTCAATACATTGAACGGGTTATCTAAAATTTGAAAGGCACGGGTGTTACTATGAAAAAACAACAGGTTGGTGTGATTGGTTTAGCGGTCATGGGTAAGAACTTAGCTCTCAATATTGCAGATCATGGCTTTTCGGTATCCGTATATAACAGAACACCGGAGAAAACCAATGAAATATTGAAAGAAGCAGAAGGCAAGAACATAGTAGGTGCGCTCACCTTAGAGGATTATGTGAATTCTCTTGAGACGCCCCGTAAGATAATATTAATGGTAAAAGCAGGCACTGCAGTAGACGCGACGATAGAACAGTTACTTCCCTTACTTTCAGAGGGAGATTTAATTATGGACGGCGGAAATTCCTACTATCTGGATACCATAAGGAGAACCAAAGAACTGAATGCCAAGGGCTTTCTTTATCTCGGAACCGGTATTTCCGGCGGTGAAGAGGGAGCGAGAAACGGCCCGGCAATTATGCCCGGCGGAAGCCAGGAGGCTTATGAAATAATGGAGCCTATTCTCACAGCAATCTCTGCTAAGGTGGAGGAAGAGCCTTGCAGTACTTATATTGGTGAGAACGGTGCCGGACATTTCGTTAAGATGGTTCACAACGGAATCGAATACGCTGACATGCAGCTAATCAGCGAAGCCTATGCCATATTAAAAAAGGTGCTTCATTTGACGCCGGGAGAGCTTCATGAGGTATTTGAGGAATGGAACCAGGGTGAGCTGAGCAGCTACCTGATTGATATTACCGCTAAAATCTTCGCGAAGAAAGATACGGATACCGAGAATTATTTAGTGGATATGATACTGGATGTTGCTGGTCAGAAAGGGACTGGTAAATGGACCGGTCAGATTGCTTTGGACTTAGGTTCACCGATCCCAACGATAACAAATGCTGTATATGAACGCTACCTTTCTGCAAGAAAAGATGAGCGAGTTGCAGCAAGCCAGCAATTGAGCGGACCCACTGATACGGTTCAAAAATCCAAGGACTTTATTGAAGCTGTTCGCAGAGCACTTTATGCAAGTAAGATCTGTGCTTATGCACAGGGTTTTAGCCTTCTTCGAACTGCCTCCGAACAATATGACTGGAACTTAAGCTTTGGCGATATTGCAAAGATTTTCCGTGGTGGCTGTATCATTCGGGCACAGTTCTTAAATCAAATAACAAGTGCATATCAACAAAATCCGAAGCTTTCGAACCTTTTGCTTGCTGATTATTTTAAGAATGCCATCAGTAGCTATCAGGAGGATTGGAGAGAGGTAATAAAAACAGCAATTACTGCCGGAATCTCTGTTCCAGCCTTTACAAGCGCGATATCTTACTATGACAGCTATCGCAGCGCGGAGCTTCCGATGAACTTATTACAGGCACAGAGAGATTACTTTGGAGCACATACCTATGAGCGTACTGATAAAGAAGGAATTTATCATACAAAATGGTAAGTGATAGTTATTATTAATGAAAGAAGGAGGGCAGAGTATGAGAATGGATAACAACGATCAATTATCACAAGACCTATCAGCGATTATGGTGATATTTGGAGGTACTGGTGACTTAACTCATAGAAAACTTATGCCTGCCATATATAATCTGATTCGGGATCAGCTGATTCCCGAGCATTTTGCAATTGTGGCTGTTGGAAGACGGGATAAGACAGAAGAGGAATATTTAAGTGATGTTCGTAATGCGATTACAAAATACTCACGAAATAAAATAGATGAAGCTATTTGGTCAAGACTTCAGGAAATGATACATTACTATAAGTTCGACTTCACAGATTTATCAGGATATCAGGAACTGAAGCTATATTTAGATCAATTGGATACAGTGGTGAAAAGCGGCGGCAACCGGGTATATTATCTGGCGGTAGCACCGGAGTATTTTGAAACCATCGTGCAAGGCTTACAGGCAAGTGATATGGCAGTCAAGAAGGACACCTGGAGCAGGCTGGTAATTGAAAAGCCCTTCGGGAAGGATTTAAAGACGGCAAGAGCTTTAAATGATAAGATCAATGAGGTATTTCCGGAGAAAAGTATTTACCGTATTGATCATTATCTTGGTAAGGAAATGATTCAAAATATCATGGTGCTTCGCTTTGGCAACTCCATCTTCGAATCCCTGTGGAATAATCGATTCATCGATAATGTTCAAATATCTTTATCGGAGAAGCTTGGGGTGGGAACCAGAGGAGGATATTTTGAGCAAGCCGGCACCATGCGGGATATGCTTCAAAATCACATCTTGCAGGTTCTTACTCTGGTTGCAATGGAACCTCCGATTAACTTAAAGATGGATTCGATCCGTACGGAGAAGCAGAAGGTATTGGAGGCGATTGAGGAATTTACCCCTGAGTTTTTGAAAAATAATGTGGTGTTCGGCCAATACGGGAAGGGCATGATTGATGGAGCGCCGGTGCTAGGCTACCGGGAGGAGCAGAATGTTCCCAGCAGCTCTGAGACCGAGACCTTTGTGGCTATGAAGCTGCATGTCAATAACTTCCGTTGGGCTGGAACCCCCTTCTATATTAGAACCGGAAAGCGCCTGGCGACGAGTTCCGCTGAAATTGTGATTCAGTTTAAATCCTTACCCAATATTTTATACTTCAAAGACCAGGATTTGCAGGAGCCGAATTTATTAGTTCTTCGAATACAGCCCAGCGTTGGTGTATTTTTTCAATTTAATACGAAGGATTTTTCAAGTCATAACGGAATTGTACCAACGAAGATGGATACCAGCTATTATAACCCCATGCAGGGAAATACTCCGGAAGCCTATGAGCGGTTGATTTTCGATATTCTGCGTGGTGATGCTACCCTATTCTCCAG
This sequence comes from Herbinix sp., assembly GCA_029239235.1. Classification (GTDB taxonomy): domain Bacteria; phylum Bacillota; class Clostridia; order Lachnospirales; family Lachnospiraceae; genus Mobilitalea. The sequence goes on along the minus strand of JAQZBD010000054.1, from coordinate 27,119 downwards.
ATGGGACGAGGTAGAATCTGCCTGGACGGCGACGGATCGTCTAATTCAGTACCGGGAGCGCAGAAGAAATAATTTTCCGAACTACGATGCAGGTTCCATGGGACCGGTGAAGGCCTTCGAATTATTGGCGAAAGACGGACGGAAATGGTGGAATCTATAAGGCCTTCTGTGTTATAATTCATGTATAACTTACAAAATATAACAAGAATGGAGTATTATGAGATGAAGATAAATCTGAATAAAATTTATGATATATCAATGCCAATTTATCATGAGATGCCAGTTTATAATGGAAAAGAAGAAAAAAGGCCTATTCTTGAGGTACAGTCTGATTTTACGACTTCGAAAGCCTATGAGAGCCGAATTCATATGAATCTTCATACGGGCACCCATATGGATCGTACGTTGCATATGATCCCAGGGGGAAATACCATGGAAACCTTGGAATGGAAGGATATGATTACAAAATGCAGGGTTCTGGATCTCACTTCGGTGGAGGAAAAGATCACGGAAGCTGACTTAAAGGATAAGCCCATTGCAGAAGGAGATTTTCTATTATTAAAAACAAAAAACTCCTTTGAGGATATTTTGCAGACTAATTTCATCTATATTGAAAAAAGCGGTGCAGCCTATCTGGCAGATAAAAACATTAAAGGCGTTGGAATTGACGCTCTTGGAGTGGAGCGAGCTCAGCCGGGACATGAAACACATATACAGCTCATGGAGAAGGGAATTCATATCCTGGAGGGCTTGCAGCTAAAGGATATCGTGGAAGGCGAATATTTCTTATCCGCAGCACCGCTTAATATTATAGGAGCAGAAGCAGCGCCAATCAAAGCTTATCTGATTGCTTTAGAAGAGGATTAATAATAATTTTTTGGTAATATTCGATGTAGTTATGAAAGATATATCTGCCAGTTATAAAACGTCTTGTATTTTGTCTTAAAAAATGGTATATTAGGAGAGTTATATCACCACATTAAAGGAACAAAGTATTGTTCCTTTAATGATAAAGATATTAGGCGCAAAAATAGCGCCTGTCAGAAGAAAACTTCTGATAACGATACTAAATAAACATAAGGAAGGGCGTTTTATGGAGAAGAGGAGATACGGTTTATTTACTGCGATTACCATGATTACAGGTGTTGTTATTGGATCTGGTATATTTTTTAAAGCAGACAATGTGTTAGGCTATACGGGGGGCAACGTATTATTAGGAGTTATCATTTTTGCAGTTGCAGCGATTGCTATCGTATTTGGTTGTTTAGCTATTTCACAATTAGCAAACCTGACAGATAAGCCAGGCGGATTAATTGCTTATACCGAGGAATTTGTTGGTATTGGACCTTCCAGTGCTTTTGGATGGTTTCAGACCTTTTTATACCTGCCAACCCTGACAGCAGTGGTTGCCTGGGTAACAGGAATTTATATTTGCCAATTATTTGGACTTGAATTTACATTAGAAAAATCTGTAATCATTGGCGTAATCAGTATGACCGTATTATTTATTTTAAATATGCTGTCGGCAAAATTGGGTGGATATTTTCAGAATGCATCCATGATTATTAAGTTGATTCCACTGATTGTTATTGCAATTGCAGGTTTGATTTTTGGAAAGCCCGGTGAATTTGTTGCGGGGGATATTCAAACCTTTAAAGCAGCTACCAGTTCCTTTGGCTGGGTAGCAGCATTCGCTCCGATTGCCTTCTCCTTTGATGGCTGGATTGTATCTACCTCAATTTGTCATGAGATAAAAAACAGTAAGAGAAATCTGCCGTTAGCACTTACCATATCTCCTTTGGTAATTCTGGTGATTTATATTGCGTATTTTGTGGGCATTACCTCATTTATCGGACCAGGTGCCGTAATGGAGCAGGAAGATGCATCAGTATTTACAGCTGCAAACCTCTTATTTGGTAATGTGGGCGGTAAAGTGATACTTACCTTCGTAGTAATCTCTGTTTTGGGTACAGTGAACGGATTAATCCTTGGTTTTATCCGTATGCCTTATTCCTTAGCACTTCGTAACATGGTGCCAGGCAGCTCCTGGTTAAAGAAAGAGAATAATAACCTGGGCCAAATGCCGGTTAATTCTGCGATTTTCGCATATGTACTAGCCATGATCTGGATGTTGATTCATTACATAACTCAGAAATTTGCAATGAGAGGTGACGTCTCGGAGATTGCTATTGGCGTTAGCTATTTAAATTATATTGTACTTTATGTAACAGTAATGCGTTTAACCAAAAAAGGAACGATAAAAGGTGTATGGAAGGGATATATTATACCGATCTTAGCAACCATTGGATCTTTGGTTATCTTGTCCGGTAGTATAACTCATCCATTATTCCCATATTACTTCTTAGTTTGTTTTGCTATTATTGCTGCCGGTTATTTTTATTATAGGAAGAATAAGAATACGATCCGCTAATAAAAGCATGGTTCACCTAAGAACAATTCGTGGTAGTTCTATTTAGATGAATTAATTGAATTACTAAGAAGGTTTATCTTTATAACGTAGAGCAAAGGTTAATATTTATTACACTTCATAAAGATCAGTATATAAAGTAAGATAGTTTATTACTTGGATTTTGCATAAAATCGATATTATTAAAATGAATATTTGTTAAAATGGATATTTATTGCAAATATGGATATAAATATAGAGGGCTTTGAAGTAAGGTCTATAAGTTCAATTATAGACTTATGATAAATAAAGAAATACCTTAATAGATCAGGTTGATATCTATTACACTGATATTATTGCGTTAGGAGGATAACTGTATGAGTGAGTACATTAATAATCGAGAACATCGTCAGAAGGTATTAAAAGAGTTAATTCTGGAGCTTCACAATGGAAAAAGTGCAGAGGAAGTAAAGGAGCGCTTTGGTAAATTAATTGACGGAGTTTCAGCAACAGAAATATCTGCAATGGAAAATGAATTGATCAAAGAAGGAATGCCAATTGAAGAGGTTCAAAGACTCTGCGATGTACATGCAGCTGTATTTAAAGGCTCCATTGAGTTAATTCATCGTCCGGCGAAGGAAGAAGAAGTTCCAGGTCATCCGGTATTTACCTTTAAGGCTGAAAACCGAGCGTTGGAACGATTAATGAAGAAGGGAATCAGACCTAAGTTGGAGAGTTACTCCAAGGAGGGGACTGAGGAACAACTGAATAGCTTGTTTGAAGAGCTAACCAAGCTTTGGGAAATCGATAAGCATTATCTGAGAAAGGAAAACCTGCTGTTCCCTTATATGGAAAAGTACGGAATCACTGCTCCTCCTAAGGTAATGTGGGGCGTTGATGATGAAATCAGAGAAGATATAAAGAGTGCTCTTAAAATCGTTAAGGACAATAAGGAAAGCAAAGAGTTTATTGCAGAACGGGTAGAGCATGCACTGAGCAGAGTAGAGGAAATGATATTCAAAGAAGAAAATATCCTATTCCCTATGGTGCTTGACACTCTGGATGAAGATGAATGGCTGAAGATTGCGAAAGAAAGTGCTGATATTGGCTTCTGTTTATATGAACCAAAGCAGGAATGGCAGCCGATTAGAGTAAATGTAGAAGAGAAGGAAAAAAATCAGGGAGAAGAACCTGCAAGTGAAGGCTTCCTCAAATTTGAAACCGGAATTTTCTCGAAAGTAGAATTAGAAGCTGTGCTGGATACTTTACCTGTGGATATTACCTTTGTCGATAAGGATGGTATCGTAAAATATTTCACAAATGGCAGCGAAAGGATCTTTCCTCGTACCAAGGCAGTAATCGGAAGAGAGGTAAAGAATTGTCACCCACCGGCAAGTGTTCATATCGTTGAACAGATTGTAGAGGATCTAAAGTCAGGTAAAAAAGATCATGAAGACTTTTGGATTAAGATGGGGAATCGCTATGTATCCATTCGATACTTTGCTGTTAGAGATAAGAACGGAGAATTCCTCGGGGTTTTAGAGTTCACCCAGGATATTGCGCCGATTCAGGCACTCTCAGGAGAGAAACGATTAGTTTCTGAATAAATTATTTTAGAACGTATTGCAGCACTGACCAATATTGGGTTAGGTTGCAATACGTTCTTTTTTCGGCTCTGTGTCAATAGTTGGGGTGGGATTCTCTGAATCCCACTCTATTACTGTATCTGGAGCCATTTTAATGTCTAGGTCTATAATTATTTTTTTAAGGATGTTGCCATGGCAACATCCTTATTACGTAAAATAGGTTATGCTTAGTGAGCGATAACAAGCTTATGGGTTTGAATGTTAAAATAATAACGAAATTAAGGTGTTAATAAAGTGATGTGAAAGGGGTAAAACATATGTTTTTTGAAGAAATATCTGCAGTTATGAATTCTGCAAGGATTAAGACGGACTTTTTAAAGAAAAATCCAGTCGGTTATTTTCTGGCTTCCATCTTGGCAGGAGCCTTCGTTGGTTTTGGAATTTTATTAATCTTTTCAATTGGAGGAATGCTCCAAGGACAGCCCTACGTAAAGATCGTGATGGGATTATCCTTTGGAATCGCTCTCAGCCTTGTAATTATTGCCGGAGCAGAGTTATTTACCGGTAATAATTTCGTAATGACAGTTGGAGCTCTTGGAAAGACGGTGAGCTGGTCGGAAACGTTAAAGCTATGGATTGTATGTTTTCTTGGCAACTGGGTGGGTGCAATTATTCTTGCCCTCATATTTCAGGGTACTGGACTTACCAAGGGTGCTACGGGGGAGTTTATAGCTGCAGCATCTGCAGTAAAAATGAATCTGGAGATCCTTCCACTTTTTTTTAGAGCTATTCTTTGTAATATGCTGGTCTGCCTGGCTATCTGGAGCGGCTTCCGGTGTAAGTCGGAAAGCGGAAAGCTTATTATGGTTTTCTGGTGCCTGTTTGCCTTTATTACCAGTGGGTATGAACATAGTGTAGCTAATATGACACTTTTAACAGTTTCTATTTTATCACCACTTTCCGCAGATATTTCAATAGCAGGATATTTCTATAACATTATCGTAGTTTCCCTGGGTAATATGGTCGGCGCAATATTGGGATTAGCAATTCCCTACTTTATTATAGCTAGTAAGAAGGAGGATAAAGCCTCCACAAAGAAGGAGATTTAATCATGGGATACAATTTAGAGAAAGCTAGTATGAATGACATATTTAAAACCTGGAGCGAAGAATATGCAATCTACGCTCCGAAGTGTCTGGTCGGAAAAGGTGCCTTCTCTGATACAGATTCCGTTCGTTATAGTGAAATTCAGGATATCGAGGAGATTGAGTTTGACAAAAAATCAGACTTCTCCTTTAAAGAAATTCTTACGCCGATCTCCCAGACTCTGTTTTATTTCACCGAGGAGGAGATCAAGGAGGCAGAGGTACCAAAAAAGGGTGCAATTATCTTTTTGAGAAGCTGTGATCTTCATGCGGTAAAGAGGTTAGATGAAATCTATTTGAAGAATGGTTTTGAAGATTACTATTATAAAAGAATAAGAGAAAAGGTTAAATTTATTTTAATGGGCTGTGCCTATTCTTATGAAAACTGCTTCTGTGTTTCCATGGGAACGAATCAGATTGATTCTTATGATGCTGCAATCGAACCTTACAAAAAAGGATATCGCATTGACAATAAATTACCTGCTTGGGAGGAGGTATTCTCAGAGCACTGTGAAAAGGAGCTGGAGGTAACACCTTCCTATGTCACAGAAAATATAGTCAAGGTTAATGTTCCAGAGGGCATAACACTAGATATTGTTAAATCCGAGATGTGGAATGAGTATGACAGCCGATGCATTAATTGCGGCAGATGTAATTTTGTCTGTCCTACCTGTACCTGCTTTACCATGCAGGATGTCTTTTACACGGATAATGGCAAGGTAGGTGAAAGACGCAGAGTAGCAGCCTCCTGTATGGTGGATGGATATACGGACGTTGCGGGCGGAGGAGCCTATCGCAAAAAGAATGGTCAGCGAATGAGATTTAAAGTACTTCATAAGGTATACGACTACAAGAAGCGCTTTGGATATCATATGTGTGTGGGCTGTGGAAGATGTGATGATGTCTGTCCCGAATACATCTCCTTCTCAAACTGTATCAATAAGCTGGAGGGAGCCATGGCGGAGGTGAAGAAAAATGCATAATGAATATATCCCATTTTTATCAGAGATTAAGGAAGTAATTAAACACACCAGTATTGAATATACCTTTCGAATGACTTACGAAGGAAAGGAAGTAAAGCCGGGACAATTTTTTGAGGTTTCCATACCGAAATTTGGCGAGGCTCCAATTTCAGTCAGCGGTATAAGCGAGGGTATTCTTGATTTTACCATTCGTAAGGTTGGTAAGGTTACGGATGAAATCTTCGAACGCTATGTGGGAGATAAGCTCTTCCTACGCGGCCCCTATGGAAACGGTTTTGATGTTAACGATTATAAGAACTCCGAGTTAGTTGTGATTGCCGGGGGTACCGGATTATCACCGGTGCGTGGGGTTGTGGAATATTTTTCAGAGCATCCGCAGGAAGTAAAGGGCATGACCCTTGTGGCAGGCTTTAAAACACCAAAGGATATCTTATTTATTGAAGATTTCTCTCGTTGGAAGAAAAATATGGAGGTTATTCTAACCGTGGATTGTGCGGAGGATGATAGTGCCTGTCGTATAGGTCTGGTGACTGAGTTTATCCCTCAATTGAAGCTTAAAGATATTAAGGAAGCAAAAGCTATCGTAGTGGGGCCTCCGATGATGATGCATTTTACGACTCAAGGGTTGTTAAAGGAAGGCTTTCGTGAGGAAAATATATGGATTTCTCAGGAAAGAAAGATGTGCTGCGGTATTGGAAAATGCGGTCACTGTAAAATAGATGATACCTATGTCTGTCTGGATGGGCCTGTGTTTAATTACACAAAAGGCCGTAATCTGATTGATTAAGAGGGAGGTGTTAGAGTCATGGATTTGAATACAAAACAGCTTAGAAAGAATGCCTTTCGTGTAACCAAGGAACGTGGAATAACAGCATCCAGAATTCGTGTTCCAGGAGGACACATGGAGGCGAAATATCTCTCCATGGTGCAAAATATTGCAGAAACCTATGGAAATGGAACGGTTCATATTACCGGAAGACAAGGCTTCGAGATTCCAGGTATCCGTTATGAGGATATGCCCCAGGTGAATGTCATGCTGCAGCCAATCATCGAGGGACTTGATATTAATCAGGAGAAGTGTGGAGAGGGTTATAGTGCTGCGGGGACAAGGAATGTCACTGCCTGCGTTGGAAATCGTGTCTGTCCTTATGGCTGCTATGATACAACCGGATTTGCCCAGAGGATTGAAAAAGCCATCTTCCCTCATGACTTACATTTTAAGATTGCCTTAACCGGATGTCCTAACGATTGTGCTAAAGTCAGGATGCACGATTTTGGTATTATGGGAATGACAGAGCCCCAGTATGACAAGGATCGATGTGTGAACTGTGGAGCCTGTGTCAAGAAATGTACCAAAAAATCAGTAGGAGTTTTAAGTACGGTTAATTACAAGGTGGAACGCTATGCAGACAAATGTATTGGCTGCGGTGAATGTGTCCTCGCCTGTCCGACCGGCGCCTGGACGAGAAGTGAACAAAAGCTCTACCGATTAACCATCATGGGAAGAACCGGTAAGAAAAACCCACGCCTTGGTGAAGATTTTATTAAATGGGTGGATGAGGATAGCATTATCAAGATCATACTCAATACCTATGATTATGTGGCTCACTATATTGACCCGGAAGCACCTCTGGGAAAAGAGCATATTGGATACATTGTAGATCGTACCGGTTTTGAAGAGTTTAAAAAATGGGCTTTAAAGGATGTTCAGCTACCGAAAATGGCAGAGGTATATACCCCGGTTTATTGGAAGGGTATTAAATATTAGGTAAGAAGATCAGGTACTTAACTTAAGAGAAGAGAAAGGAAGGATATTATATGATTAATTTAACGAATCTAAACAGACAGCATGACTCAATTATGGCAGAGATTGTTCTGCTGGAAGAGGAAATCAAAAAAGGAAGCAATGCTATGGACACGGCTAAGGCTGCTCTACATATCAGTAAATTAGCAGGCTTACTAAAGATTCATTTGCTGGAGGAGGATAAATTCCTATATCCTGACCTATTCAATTCTGCGAATAACGAGATAAAGGATCTCGCCCAGAGATATAACAAAGAAATGGGCAGTCTGTCTGAGGAATATACTGATTTTAAAAATAATTACAATGTCGGTAATAAGCTAAAAGGCAAGGAAGCTGTTTTTCTTTCGGATGCCAAGAAAATCATTGAGATCTTAAAAAGGCGGATTTCAAAGGAAAATACGGAGCTATATCGTATCATTAAAGAAAAAAGAAGTTCAGCTTATTATTACAGAAAATATTACTTTGAAATTTTAAAAATAATAAAATGAAAAAGGCTATTGCAAAATTGATGTCATAAATGTTTATGACGCTCCTTTTGCAGTAGCTTTTTCTTTCTTTATTACCTTATTATTTCAATCATTTTTTTCTTATTATTTTTATGGTCAGTTATAGTTTCTATTAGAATAGGAAACAATGTTATATGATTGAAGACTATGATATGACATCAAGGAAAACACTGGAAATGTAATAATAAACATTAGAAGGAGGAATTGATATGGCTAATAATAAGAAGAATCAACTAACGGGAAAGGATAATAAAAGGATTGATTCCAAAACCCCAACCAATTGTGAATGTACAGCTGCATGGCAGAATCAACAAGGCTATTATAAAGCAGACCAGGTAAATAAGCCTTCCATTGACGCAGTGGTGGCTGCAAAAGAATGGGTAGATAACGGAAGTAAATTATAATTAGGAGGAAGAGGAAATGAAAATTAAGATGACTGTGGATGGAAATACAGCTGCGGCTTATGTAGCATATGCTTTTACGGAAGTAGCTGCAATATATCCAATTACTCCATCCTCCGGCATGGCAGAGGCTACGGATGAATGGGCTGCAAACCATCGAAAAAATATCTTCGGTCAGGAGGTAAATGTCGTTGAAATGCAATCTGAAGCAGGTGCTGCCGGAGCATTTCATGGCTCCTTACAAGCTGGAGCTTTAACAACCACATTTACAGCATCCCAAGGCTTGCTGCTAATGATTCCGAACCTGTATAAAGCAGCCGGTGAGCTGCTGCCAGGTGTAATTCACGTCAGTGCCCGGGCAATTGCAACCCATGCACTCAGTATCTTTGGTGACCATCAGGACGTTATGGCCATCCGGCAGACCGGATGTGCTATGCTGGTATCCAGCTCCGTACAAGAGGTAATGGATCTTGCTCCTATCGCACATTTATCCGCCATTAAAGGAAGACTACCCTTTGTACATTTCTTTGACGGCTTCCGTACCTCTCATGAGGTTCAAAAGGTTGAGGCTTTGGAATATAGAGATTTTGCCGAAATGGTTGACCGGGAGGCAATTCAGAGCTTCCGTGACCGTTCCCTATCTCCAAATCATCCGGTAATACGAGGAACTGCTCAGAATGCGGATATTTATTTCCAGGGAAGAGAGGCTTCTAATCCCTATTATCAGGACATTATACCGATTATTGAAGGCTATTTAAAAAAGACTAGCGAATATACGGGCAGAAGCTATGGACTCTTTGACTACTATGGTGCTGATGATGCAGAGCATGTAATTATAGCAATGGGATCTGTAATACCTGCAATTGAGCAAACCATTGATTATTACAATTCCATTGGTGAAAAATATGGTCTTGTTAAGGTAAGACTTTTCCGACCATTTTCCATGGAGCATTTTAAAAACTGCCTTCCTAAGACAGTGAAAAAAATCGCAGTACTGGATCGTACGAAAGAACCAGGCGCCATCGGAGAACCGCTGTACATGGACATTTGCTCTTGTTTCTTAGGAGACGAGAATGCTCCTCTTATCATAGGCGGGCGATATGGTTTGGGTTCTAAGGATACAAATCCTACCCATATTGCGGCGGTATTCCATAACCTAAAGGAAGCTAAGCCAAAGAACCACTTTACCATTGGTATTGATGATGATGTGACAAAAACCTCTTTAAAACCAATCAAAGGACTTGTGGCAGAACCGGAAGGCATGATTGCCTGCCAGATTTGGGGACTTGGCTCCGATGGTACTGTAGGTGCAAACAAGCAGGCCATTAAAATTATTGGTGAAAATTCTGATCTGATGGTTCAGGCATATTTTGATTATGATTCAAAGAAGTCAGGTGGTTTAACGATATCTCATCTTCGTTTTGGTAAGGAGGAGATCAGATCCACTTATCTGGTTGCTCATGCGAATTACGTGGCCTGCCATAATCAATCCTATGTGCATAAATATGATTTGCTTCAAAGTATTAAGGAGGGCGGTACCTTTGTTCTGAATACCCTTTGGGATGAGAAAGAGTTGGATAAAAACCTGCCGGATATTATGAAAAAGCAAATTGCAGAAAAAGATGTTAAATTCTATACCATTAATGCGATTAAGATTGCCGATGGAATTGGTCTTGGTAATCGTATTAATATGGTAATGCAAGGCGCATTCTTCAAGCTAACGGAAGTATTACCGGAAGAAGTATACCTAAAGGAGTTAAAAGCAGGTATTCATAAGTTGTACGGAAAAAAAGGCGAAAAAGTCGTTAAAATGAATGAAGAAGCCGTAGATCAGGGCATTAAGTCCATCAAAAAAATTAAAGTGCCTAAGGAGTGGAAGAACCTTGAGATACAGAGTGATGAATCCAGCAAGGAGCCTGAGTTCATCCGGAAAATCATGCGTCCTATGTCCGCTATGAAGGGCGGCGATCTTCCAGTCAGTGCATTTTCAGACAGGGAGGATGGAACCTTCCCGTCCGGTGTTACCGCATATGAAAAGCGTGGTATTGCGGTCAATGTTCCGGAATGGATTTTGGAACGATGTATTCAATGTAACCAATGTTCTTATATCTGTCCTCATGCAGTCATCCGACCATTCTTACTTGATGAGGAAGAGGTAAAGAATGCACCGGAAAGCTTTGAAGTGAAAAACGCCAACGGTAAGAGCTTTGAAGGCTATCAGTATAAAATCCAAATCAGTCCGATGGATTGTACCGGCTGCGGAAACTGTGCTGATGTATGCCCGGCAAAGGGTAAGGCATTAATCATGAAGCCAATTGATACTCAACTGGAAAAAGAACTGGTCAATTGGAAGTATGCAATAGAAAATATTAGCTTTAAACGGAATCTGGCTTATGGCGCTGCCTTTAAAGATAGTCAGTTTAAAACACCACTGTTAGAGTTCCACGGCGCATGTGCAGGCTGCGGGGAAACACCTTATGTGAAGCTGCTGACTCAATTATTCGGCGAAAGAATGATGATTGCCAATGCAACCGGCTGTTCCTCCATCTGGGCGGCTTCTGCGCCAAGTACAGCTTATACCGTAAATAGAGAAGGTAAAGGACCATCCTGGGCAAATTCATTATTTGAGGATAATGCGGAATTCGGTTATGGTATGTATTTAGCAGTGAAGCAGATCCGTAACAAGATTCATGACAACATGAATAAGTTAAATGGCATGAATGTAGAAGAGAAGGTAAAGGAAGCCTTCCATGATTGGATTCACTACAAAGAAGACGGAAAAGCCTCAGAGGAAGCAAGCAAGAAGGTTATTGAGGTATTAGAGAACTTTGTGTCTACTGATGTAGAACTAGAAGAATTAGTGAAGGATATCAAAGCAAATAAAGATTATCTCACCAAACGCTCCATTTGGATGCTGGGCGGCGACGGCTGGGCCTACGATATTGGCTATGGCGGCTTAGATCATGTTATGGCCTCCGGTGAGGATGTCAACATTCTTGTATTTGATACAGAGGTATATTCCAACACAGGCGGACAGGCCTCAAAATCAACACCAACCTCCGCAATTGCTAAATTTGCAGCCTCCGGTAAAAAACAAGGCAAGAAAGATCTAGGTCGTATGATGATGTCCTATGGAAACGTGTATGTTGCCCAAGTGGGAATCCATGCAGATAACACACAAGTAATCAAGGCCTTCCGTGAAGCTGAAGAGCATCACGGTCCGTCCATCATCATAGCCTATTCCCCATGTATCAACCACGGACTCAAAGCCGGCATGGGAAAGAGTATGGAAACCATCAAAAAAGCAGTACAGGCAGGCTATTGGCACCTCTACCGCTACAACCCGAATCTAAAACAAGAAGGAAAAAATCCATTCGTCTTAGATTCAAAAGAACCAACAGAAAGCTTCCGCGAATTCATTCTCAACCAAGTCCGCTACAGCTCCCTGGAAAAATCCTTCCCGGATCAAGCAGAGAATCTATACCGCCAAGCAGAAGCCTACGCAAAAGAAAAATACGAAATCTACAAACAAATGGCAACAGCCGAACCCATTAAAATAAGCGTAGACTGGGAAACAGTAGAATAAATCATAACTCAAAACAAAACAATTCAAAATAAACAACCAAATTATAAATAGAAATCACAGAATAAGGAAAGTCATCCAAAAGACTTTCCTTATTCAAATACCAAAAAAAACATCAAAACATAAACACAATAAATTTAAGACAAAAATCAACATAAACACCACTAAAATAGAAGTCAAAAATTTCAAAAAAAATAATATAAAACAAAACTAAAATCATAAAATCCTTGCATAAATCTACATAAATTCAATCAAATCAAAAGGCAACTGGCGTAACATAAAGCGCGGACTTTCCTCCAAAGACAATCGCAGCCGGGGAGGGGTATACAGGGGCAATGTGTTTCATTTCGGAAGACAACGTGCCTCGCCGACCGTCCTGGAAAGATATGTGCTCTCTGCATGTCTTACCAGGGCGGTCCTAGAGGTGCGGTGTCTTGAGAAAGAAACCACATGCCCCTGTATACCCCTCCCCGGCCTCCACCCCCTCCCCAGAAAGTCCGCTCATACACCCCCCCACCCAGATTGAATTTCCTCCAATCCCCTATCGATATTATCTCCCATTATGCTATAATAATCTAGTCAACAGATATCATTTATGTAGTCGTAAAAGATACCATAACGAAGGGTGGCGTGATATGGCAGAACAATTGCTAGGTGCCTACAAAAAAACAATCAAGGATGAAGATACGCAAGTTGTTTACAAATTAATATTCAAGAATGCACTGTACAGTCTTGAAGGATACTACGAGCAGAGAAAAGATAAACATTATTGTTATCTGGAAAATTTAACTGAAGATGAGGGTGAGGCAGAATTTTTCCTATATCTAATAGCAAAGGGTAAAGTTTTACCGATACATATCAAAGATGTTGCAGAAGATTATTTTGGAAAGCAGTTCTCCGGTCCGGAAAGATACATACAAGATTAAAATACCATAGATTTGAAAAATACTTACAGATACGATCGATCATGAATGATGTCATGAACTTAAGAACTGACTACACTAAGAATGACAAGAATGACTTAGAAAAGGCTGTTCCTATACTTGCTCCACTGGTTTAAGTCGATTAACCAGAAGGAAGGTAAAGGAGTAGCCTTTTTTATATGCCCATCCATCTCATTTCAAAAAATGCAGGATTTCCTTTAGCGTTATACAAAGAAAAATTCTCCTAGATGAATAAAGAATCTCTATTCTGAGAAAATATAAAAGTAGTAGTCAAAATTGGGTTTTAGAAACTTCAAAGCCGAAGCTCGGCCTTGAATTCAGAATATGAGGTAATTTAACATGGAGCAAGTAATAAATTCAAAGGCAATCAAAGAATTATTTTCCCAAAGCAGTGACATTTTAATCCGTCCGATAAAAATAAATCAAAATAATATTACCTTTCACATCTTCTGTGTCGATGGTTTGATCGATTCTATGCTTGTAGATGAGTCTATTTTTCAAACAATGCTAGTAGATCCTATCCTAAAGGAGTATCAGACAGAACGTTCCGTGATGGATTATCTGCTTAGTGGCGGCTCCAATCATGTATTTACCACGGAGGAGAGTGACTACCAGCTACTTCTGAAAACGGTTCTAAGTGGAAATGTTGCTCTTATTTTTGATTCAGAAAAAAAAGCCATTGTATATGACATTAAAAAGTTTGAAAAACGTTCCGTTTCAGAGCCAACCGAGGAAGGTGTGGTAAAGGGTGCCAAGGAAGCCTTTATTGAGGTTATGCGAACCAATACAGCACTAATTCGAAGAAGAATCCGATCGGAGCATCTCGTTATAGAATCCCTGACCGTAGGAAAATTATCGAAGACGGATATGTCTCTTTGCTATATCAGTAATATTGCTAATCTAGAACTGGTTGAAAAAATCAAGCAAAAAATAAAAGCAATCGATATTGATAATATCTCAACCCCAGCCTTTATCGAGGAATTCTTAATTGAGCATAAGAAAAGTTTATTTCCGCAGATTATGTATACACAGCGACCGGATCGTATCTCCGCAAATCTTTCTGATGGAAGAGTGGCACTGGTGGTTGACGGAATTCCCTTCGTCTACCTTCTTCCGTGTCAGCTTCCCATGCTAATGCAGTCACCGGAGGATTATGCGAACCACTTTTTTGTTGGCTCCGCGCTACGATTCATCCGCTATCTTTCTATGATTATTACCCTGTTTCTTCCCGCGTTCTACATTGCGGCAACCACCTATCAAAATCAGATGCTTCCGGTGCAACTGGCACTATCAACCCAGCAGGCAAAGGAGAATGTACCCTTTTCCTCATCTTCCGAGGTATTAGGGCTATTAGTTGCATTTGAAATATTAATAGAAGCAGGTTTGCGTTTACCTAAGGCAGTAGGTACCGCCATGTCAATTCTCGGTGGTATTGTTGTAGGCCAATCTGCTGTTTCAGCAAACCTCATATCTCCGCTGGTGGTTGTGGTAGTATCCCTGGCCGGTATCTCCGGGTTTATGATGCCTAACCAGGATTTAAGCAGCGGAATTAGAGTAATTCGATTTGTGTTTGCATTTTTAGCGGCAGCGGGAGGCTTTCTTGGCTTAGCCATCGGTCTCATTTTAATTATAACCCATCTTTGCAGTATTGATAATTACGGTGTAGCTTATTTATCGCCCTTTGTTGATATTGATGAAAGTAACCACAAGGATACTTTGTTCCGATTCCCGGTGAAATATTTTCGCAAACGGCCACAGGCCATAGTACCCTCAAACCGTACCAAACAAAAAACACAGGAGCCGTGAGATGAATGAATGGTTTATCTTTAGTAAAGGAAAAGAGTAAACGAAAGAATGGATTTATAAAACGAATCGTAAAGATAATGTTCTTTTTTATCCTTCCGTTTTTGTTAGGCGGATGTACTCATGATATGAGCAGAAAGGAAATCGATGAAATTGATTTAATTCTTGTAGTTGCAATCGATTATGAGGATGGGGAATATACCTTAAGTGCGCTTCATAGCTCCGGTGGTGGTGCTGATCCAGAGGAAGGCTCTGGGGCAACGGAAGAGGTGGCAAAGGGGACTGGTAAATCTGCTTATGAAGCTTTGGAGGATCTAAAGCTTAAGAATAAAAAATCAATTTCTCTGGCGCAAGCCGGTTCCTTCCTGATTGGGGAGGAGGCTGCAAAACAGGGCTTAGATCAAAGCCTGGACTTTCTTTCCAGAGATGAAACAATTAAAATGGAAGCCTTGATTTATGTAACAAAGGGTAAGAAAGCGGCAGACTTTGTACAGGAGGGGATTGACAATAAACAGACGATCCATGAGGACCTGGATGCAATGAAGCAAAAGCAGCAGGAAATATTAACCCGTAACGACAATACCATGGTTAATATATTAAATGATATGAAGCAAACCGATTCCTGTGTGCTGGTGCCGTATCTGCTTGCTGATGAATCGGGATATTTAATTGACGGTTACTCCGTTTTTAATGAGTTGACGCTGGTTAATTATTTAGATCATGAGACCTCGGACGGAGTAAATTTTATCCGTAATATTATGAGAAGCTATCCCATTTATTTGGACAACGGGGTAGGGCTATACATTTCTTATACAAATACAAAGCTTAAGGCAAAGCTTGAAAATCAACAAGTTACCGTTACAATTACCGTCAGCTTTGAATCCATGCTAAAGGAAGTTCTGACCAAAAAGGATGTATTCACCCGGGATGAACTGGATCAGCTGACTCTGGATCAGAATAATTATATCCAGTCGATTATTGAAAAGCCGGTACAATATTCTATTGACAGTGGATTGGATATCCTGAATTTAGCGCGTTTAGTGGAGAATCAGAATTTTACCCAGTGGAAGAGTATAAAAGATTCCTGGGCCGATGAGATACCGGATATTAAATATCAATATAAGATTCAATCCAGAATCTCAAAATCCTTCTTATTAGGAGCAGAGGGTATGAGGCAAAGGCTGTGAAATTAAATAAAGAAAGAAGGAGAATCCTATGATTTATATATTTTCTTTTACTATCATTTATACCTTCATCAGACAGCGGGAAAAAATTTTAAGTAAAAAAAGAAACTTTGCCTTATATATATTGTTTTCCGTCGGGGGCTTGGCACTGGGAATCGTATATCTGTTGAATCCATATTTACCAAGTTTAACTACTGCCTTGGAAAAATATATGAAATGAGGTGTGAACGGTGAATCGAGAAGTAACCCTTCGTCAAATTACATTTATGTATTTATTTATATCAATATCCTCCATCCTGCGACAGATGCCTCAGATGCTAGCTTCAGAGGCAGGCAGGAGCGGATATTTGAGTCCGGTGTGGTCTGTTCTGGCTACCGTTCCACTGACTGCGATTGTGATCTTGCTAATTAAATCCTATCCAGGACTTAATTTCTATGAAATCATGGAGCAATTGATCGGTAAGGTTTTAGCTAAGATAGTAATCTTATTGTATTTGCTGTGGATATTTTTGGCGATTACAGCGAAAGTGACCGCGTATAGCTTAACCATGCAATTCACTCTTATGCCCAGAACAAAATCCGATTTCTTTATGGCAATCATGATAGTTTTGGTTTTCTATGCCTTAATACGAGGCATTAAGACTATATTTCGGTTTTCAGAATTAACGCTTGGCACCGTACTTGTCTTTTTTGCGGTTTTATTCCTCTGTGCTATGACCAGGATACGAAGGGATTATCTGCTGCCGATTTCAACCATTCATTTAAAAAGTACGATTATGGCCTCCAAGTATGTAATTGCGATTGGTGGTAATATCATTATCGCCTTATTTTTCGCAGATAAGTTCGGGATAACTGTAACCAAGCAGCAGCTGCGCAAGCTTTGGTTCGGTCTAGGCACCTTTACAGTTTTGGCATTTGTCATAACCATTTTTTCTTTTGGTATATCCGGAACCAGCTTAACGGCCAATTTGCCATTCCCTTTTTATATTACAGTAAAAAGCATTTCCTTTTTTAATATTTTTGAGCGGTTCGAAGTATTTGTTACCTTGATTTGCATTCTATCAGACTTTGCAACAATCTGTATCTTCGCAATCCTCTTAATGAGATGCGTTACTTGGGTTTTTAATCTTACAGAATGCAACTTTTTGTATACGCCCCTTGCTATGATCGTATTCTACTCAACATACTACTTGAGTAGTACGCAGTTTGAGTTTAATTATCTCTACCAATATATCATCGTAAATCTTAATTTGATCTTTCAATATATAGTACCGTTGATATTAGCATTCTTTTGTTTCATAAAACGAAAGAAGATTAAACAACAGTATTAATTTCAGGAGCTAGCCGGAAGGAAAATATATGGTCTACAGAAGTAGAATATAATTTCACCCGGTTAGCTCTATTCATATATTTTAATCTCAAACTCATCATCATCGTATTTATAAATGCTATGATTAATGTAATGTTCTGCTATGGGGTCAACGAATTGATAAACACGACTATATTCTTTGGTCTCAGGATTTTTCACTGTTTCAGTACGGTTGCGATAGAGAAATTGCACCAGATCGTAGCAATCAACCCAGATCTCACTATTGCATTCCTTTTGTGATTCGTCGAAGATGAGCTGTAAACCAAAATGCAGATGGGGGGTGTTAATATTGTTTGCATTTTCAGAGCTGCTGTATCCGGTTCTGCCAAGATATCCAATCACATCACCGGCTTGAACAATGCTGCCAACTTCAAGGGTTTTAGTAAAGGGAAAGTTCTTTCTCAGATGAGCATAGTAATAGTATCTTTTTTTATCAAAGCTTCGGATACCGAGACGCCAACCGCCATATTGATTCCAGCCAAGGGCTTCTACATAACCTGATTCTACAGCAATTACCGGTGTTCCAACCTGACCCATCATATCATGGCCTAGATGCTTGCGTTTAAACCCATAGCTTCTGGAAACACCAAAGTCGTCAAAGTGACTATAGGGATAATACTTTGCCAGTGGAAGAAAAGCTTTAAGGCCATATTTATCTTCCCAACGCTTCCCGCCGGGAGCAGTTTCATCCGCTACCTCGATGCGATATTCGCCTACCATTCCGCCTAGTACCGCTGAGTAGGCTTCATAATAATAACTATAATATTTCATATCCTTGGTAATAGAATCAATGGTTTCTTCCTTGCTTTTTAATTTTTCCACCAGTTCAGTCATATGCTTTGCTTTGTATTTAGAAAAGTCGCCGCCATATCGGTTGCCTAGACAGGCTAATATTTCAATCCATTGAATCTGAACATCCCAGGCTCTGGATTCTACATCGTATTCATAGGCTTGTTCCATGGCCTGACTGGAGACATCAAAGTTTACCCATTTGATAAAATCTTTTTCGGAATCATACATAGAGGTTAGCATAGAAGCATCCTGGTCAATCCCCTTTTTTATGAGGAAGGAGGCGAAGATAAATATTATGATCAATTCAAATAAAACAATATGTTTTGTTTTTACTCTAGATAACATTAATTTTCATCCTTGTTATTAACAACTTGTAACATTCTATGAAATAACGGGGGTATCTAGTACAATGTTATTAAAATACTGATGCATAATTCCCGACTGATTTTTTAAGCATAATACTTAAAAATACACTTAAAAACATCCGAAATTATGCATTGGTAAATAGAGCATATATCATTGATTAAGTTGAGAATATTCCTAATATTTATAAGATTTTATTCCATCGAAGCAAATATTACTCAAAAATATCTCGAAGCATCTTGCGGTGGTATTTTTTGTAAATATTTAATTTATCATTATTTTGATCAAAAGTGGCTAGCATGACTTCATTTATATCGGGAACACCCTGTGAGCTGAGCTGCTTTTCAACCCATTTTTCATCCTTTCCGGTAGATTTTAAATTATCCTTTAATACTTTGCCGTCTATTATTACATTGGCCATGGGCGTAGGTTGGGTAGGACTTAGATTTAGGTCTCCGGGAGTTGCTGGGCGGCAAAGTGCTTTTGGGAGAACACTGACCGTTCCGTTGGTCTCCAGGTAAACGGTATGAATCTCTTGCAAATCAAAATATCCGTTAATACGGCACGCAGATAGTAATTCATCAACATCCAGCTTTACTTTTAATAGATTTTTTTCGAAAATCTGACCGTCCTGATACAATAGAATTGTATGACCTTCAAAAAAGCGGCGAAGATATATGGACTTACAGGTGCTATAAGAGACGAGTATTGCAAAGCCTGAATAAATGCCCATGGATAGCAAGGGTTCCAGGATACTGTCGGTCGACATAACAGCCATTTCACCTGCAATGGAACCAATGGCAATGCTGCTGACATAATCAAACATACTAAGCTGTGACATTTCCCGATTACCCATTAGCTTAGTGAAGAGAAAAAGTGAAGCAATGGATGCAAGAGTAGAGTAAACTATTTCTAACATTAGAGAACCTCCTAGGATACATTCTGATATATGGTTGCAGCTAATACAAAAGACTTCGTTAAGAATTGGTCTAGTAGCAGTAACATACATTATGGAATAAGGATAGTATTTTCAGAATAAGTGAAATTATAACGAAAGTCTTAAGTTTTTCATGAAAACATAGATCAGAGATCGATCAAAAAGATAAATCAGAAAGATACATCAAAAAGATAAATCAAAAAGATACATCAGAAAGATAGATCAGAATGATACATCAGAAAGATAGATCAGAAAGATAGATCAAAAGATAAATCTAAAGATAGATCAGAAGCATAGTCACAGAGATAGTTCACAAACATAGATTAGGTGGTCTAGTCATTGGGAAATACATTGATGTTAAGATATAACATAATATTATATAAGGCAGCTTCCTAATTAAAATGAAGCTGCCTTATGCTTGTTTTATAGCTTTACTACTAAATCAGAGGACTCAGGATGCTCCTGAAACCATTTGATTGCATAGCTGCAGGAGAGCATTGCCTTCAAATGATTCGCTCTTAGATGTGCGACAACCTCCTCCATTAATTTTGCCGCCACTCCCTGGCCGCGCAGAGAAGTATCTACAAAAGTATGTTCAATTTTGACCACACCTTCTTTCACAGGAGGGAAGGTAACTACAGCAACCATATGGCCCAGTTCGTCATTTAA
This sequence comes from Herbinix sp., assembly GCA_029239235.1. GTDB lineage: Bacteria > Bacillota > Clostridia > Lachnospirales > Lachnospiraceae > Mobilitalea. Next base: position 6,643 of record JAQZBD010000054.1, on the reverse strand, counting down.
GTAGACTCTATTGCTTTCATGGATAAAATTCATTCCAGATACACTCCTTTCATAGGAAATATGGTTTATACAATGAAAAACTGTATAATGGGTTAAAGTTAATGCCAAATGACACAAATTTCTTTGCAGCATACTGGTAAATTTATGATATCAAAAGTTGTCGGGAAAAACAACCCTCGTATTAAGAACCTTATGAACTATTACAACGAAAAGAAGGAGAAGGAAGCCGTCATAAAGATAATTTTAGCTCAGGTGACGGGTTCCTAGTCCTTCTTTAGAATGAGTATAGCAATTGATTGGTATTAATCAAAAAGATCAATTACGCTAACAGGGCAGCCATCTCTGGCTTCTTCTGCTCTTTCAAGGCAATTTTCAGGGATATCATCATCAATCGCCTGTGAGACATCATTATCATTATAGCTAAAAACCTCTGGACATACATCAATACATAATCCGCAACTGATGCAGCCGTCTTGATCAACCGATGCTTTCATAAAAGTTCTCCTTTCCAATCTTATGCAATAAAATGCATGATAAAGTTAGTATGGATAAGGAGCTCAAAAATTATACATATAGAAAGAATAATTTACAATAAATATCAATTAATAAATATATTGTTATGTTTTGTGGTTATGATATAATGTCGACAGACATTATTTCTAAGGAGGAAGAATAATTATGGCAAAACAACACTGGAAGCCTGGCAACATGCTTTATCCGGTACCAGCAGTTATGGTAAGCTGTGGCAGGGAGGGAGAGAAGCCAAACATAGTTACGGTTGCCTGGGCGGGTACGATATGTTCTTCACCCGCAATGCTTTCTGTCTCCATCCGACCGGAGCGATATTCTTATAATATTATTAAGGAAACAGGTGAATTTGTTGTTAACCTGGTAAATAAGGAGCTGGCGTTTGCCTGCGATTATTGTGGAGTTAAGTCCGGCAAGGACATTGATAAATATAAGGAAATGAAGCTGACCCCTAGTAAATCACAGGCCGTTAAAGCCCCTGGAATCGAAGAAAGCCCTGTAAATATTGAATGTAAAGTCACCGAAATAAAATCCCTGGGCAGTCATGATTTATTCATTGCAGAAGTAGTTGGGGTAAATGTGGACGAGAAGTATATGTCAAGCACCGGGAAATTCAATTTAAATAGTACAGGCTTGGTAGCATATTCCCACGGTGAATATTTTGAGCTAGGTAAAAAACTAGGAAAGTTCGGATATTCCGTTCAAAAAAAACGGTAATTTATTATTAGGGGGAACCGGAAACGATAAGGCAGATGTTCCGGTTCCCTTAGCCTATTTTACTACTTAATTCTGCTGTAAACGCAGTTGTCTGACCCTTCCATTTATTAGGCTGCAGAGGTATTGAAAAATTCCACTAAGGGAATGGGACCCTCCAAAAATTCGCGCCCAACAAAGAGTGTACGATCAGGCTTTGTCATAATCGCCCATTTTACCAGAGCAATCATACCATTTCGTATCTCAATTCCTGTGATACAACGGGGATGAACGCAGCTGCCATCGTTGAAGTAAAGAATATCTCCGACCATTGGGAAAACAGGACGGTGAGTATGACCGCAGATGAGCATTTGCTTATTTTCAATGGACCAATCCATTAATCTTTTTTCAACCGCGCTTTTTTGATTCGGATTCTTAGCTGCACTGGTCGGATCTTTGATCCCAACCAATTCCAGTGGTCTCCATAAATATCGAACTAAGAAGCGGGAGAGCTTCCAAAGATAATCATTTAGCAGATCGCCTTGATGTCCATGAGTCAAAAAAATCTGGTGTCTCGTATTCTCGTATTGAAGAATCAGCCCTTCCATCATTTTTATCCCGGGGAATAAAGACATGGTTGAATTAATGCTATCACAATAAAAAGAATGGCATCTGTTCTGAATATATCTGGAATCTCTTTTAATGATATCATGATTACCATAAAGCATTAACAGACGCTGTTCGCGGTATAATAATGACATTAGCCAGAAAGCGTCACTGTGAGCATTTATGATATCTTCCATATTCCGGTTTTCCCAAAGCTCATCTCCGTCACCGAGTTCAATATAGGTATAATCATTTTCATAATAATAGTAAAGGGCAGCAAAAAATAGATTTTGATTTCCTGAAAAGTCATCAGCCCAGCTGCCGGTTCCGCGATGGCAATCGCTCATAATAATGATTCTGGAGGTGTCATCAAACTGTATCACCGGAGAGTTTGCAAAAACTTGGGATAGACGTGTAGAGGCTGACATTGTTGGTCACTCCTTCCCTAAATTACTCAATCGGTCGAGGTATTGCTTAATGGTGTTATAGGATTCGAATACCTCTTTCGGTTTACCAATAGCAATCAAGCGGTTATACATCTCAGGATCCTGTGTCTTAATCAGGCTTAATTTATCAGGAGTATCAGGATAAGAATTCGTAAGGGTATTATAAGAATTACATAATGATGCATTATTTCGCATCATAAGGTAATCGGTTAAAGCAGTTCTTGTCAGTGGTTGCCTTACATGTGGTCTATCAAAACGAACTAAAACACGACGGCCTTGAACATTATATTCGTTAGGTCTGTAACCCGCTTCTTTTAGGGCATTACCTAAGGCGTAAGCCATTCTTTTGTCATACATCATCATTTCAATATCCATGGATAAATCCGAGGGTTTTGTGTATTCACCCAGCTTGAAGCCGGTAAGCCACCAATGATAGCCGCTTCTGGTAAATAAAAGATTTCCTTTCTTTCGTAAGATAAAGGACATATTGATGCATTCCTCATCCTTAATACAAAAATAAAAATTACCATTAAAGAAACCTGGGATATTCAGATCCGGAAGACTAGTATTATAAATACCTACTTCTGCACCCGTATTCATACCATACTGGCCTTTCCAAAATTCAACCAGCCATCGTTTACCACCATATTCAAAAGCAATTGGTTCGCAATCTATGATCATGCTTAAGGCAGCACTTGCTTCATCATATAGCCTGCAATAGCCTAGCTTTCGTTGCCAGGGATTCATTAGGGAAAAGAAAATGTCTTGATATGGCTCATATGCAAAGCCAAAGGGTTCTATCTCCTCATTGAGATCCCTAATTCGCTCTGGCTGATTATTCAACATATCTGAAACCGGGCGTATTATCTTACGTTTGCGACTCTTTATTAGGCGTATTCGATATAAGCCATATACGATTAATAAGAGAATGCCTCCAAGAACTATAAGCAAGCCGAGATTCTGCGATAAAAAAGCCAAAATAACCGCATTAAATAACATGTAATTCATTCCTATCGTAAACATAGGGCAGCTCCTTTCGTCACGTTATATAACATAATATTCGGAAGTCCTTGTTGTGGTTCAAGAGTGAAGGAAGTGTTGTAAAAAAATGATTCAACATAACGATTATTCGGCCGCGAGGCAGCCAGATGTCTGATATGAAAATATTCTTATTTCACACTATTGACTTATCACAGATTTAGCGTATAATGAGGCAGGAAAAAGTGAAAGCTTTCATTAAATTAGGCTTTCCTTAAGTTTTAATAGACTTTACAATGTGATTTGCATGGAATAGAAGAATAACGAAAGGATGAAGACGATGAGTGAATGTTCAAGCAATTGCAATAGCTGCAGCAGCTCTGGCTGCTCTGATCGAAAAGAAAAACAGGATTTTTCCGTACAGCCCCATGAGATGAGTAATATCAAGAAAGTAATTGGTATTGTCAGCGGAAAAGGAGGAGTAGGTAAGTCCCTGGTAACCTCCTTAATGGCTGTTACTATGAACCGCAGAGGATATCGCAGTGCAATTTTAGATGCGGATATCACAGGACCTTCTATACCGAAAGCATTTGGTATCAAAGAAAAGGCTCAGGGAAATGAGATAGGAATCTATCCTGTCACAAGTAATTCTGGAATTGATATCATGTCAATTAATTTGCTTTTAACAAACGAAACGGATCCAGTGGTTTGGAGAGGACCGGTAATCGCCGGAACTGTGAAGCAGTTCTGGTCTGATGTAATCTGGAATGATGTGGACTATATGTTTGTTGATATGCCTCCGGGAACCGGAGATGTTCCATTAACAGTATTTCAGTCCTTACCGATTGATGGGATTATTATCGTTACATCACCGCAGGAGCTGGTTTCTATGATTGTCGGGAAAGCAGTGAAGATGGCAAAAATGATGGATGTGCCTATTCTTGGACTGGTAGAAAACATGTCTTATTTCACCTGCCCTGATTGTGGCAAAGAATACGAGATATTTGGTGAGAGTAAGATTGCAGAAGTGGCAGAGAGCTTTGATATTCCAAAGTATGCTAAGATTCCGATTAATCCAAAGCTGGCCGGCGCCTGTGATAAGGGAATGATCGAGCTTTTTGAAGGAGACTGGCTGGATCAACTTGCTGATGTGGCTGAGACGCTTTCATAGAACCGGGAGAATCGTTCTGTATAAAATTAATAAAAGGAAATGGATTCTAACTAGGTTCAATCTAATGTGAATCAATATGTTAATACACTTTTTTAAAATAAAAAAGAGGACCATGTCATCACCCTATGCTAAGTAGGCGAAGTCATGATCTTTTTTTTTCGAACAAGCGGATTAACTTGACAAATCGGCTTGCTCTGGCAGTGTGAATGAAAGCTATCATTTACTGTGGCTGTTCTTTTACCTTAAGAGCCTCCTTCATACCAGAGGAATAATGTAACTGATAATCCTTTGTAACATAAACGGCGTAGGTATCCGGTAGGGAATTAATTAACTCCAGCCCTTTTTCTACACCAAGAGCAAAGCAGGTGGTACTAAGACCATCGCCATCCACAGATCTAGGTGTGATGATGGTAACCGAAAGGATGTTGTTGTCATAGGGGAATCCGGTTTTGGTGTCTAGTAAATGATGGTAGATAATACCATCTTCTTTGAAATACTTCTCATAGATTCCGGATGAGACAACGGTGTAGTCTGTGATGTCCATGGTAGCCATTGTTTCACTTTGTGTTCCAAAGGGCTTTTGAATTCCGACCTGAAACGGAACACCGTCAGGCTTACTACCGACGCATAAAATATTCCCACCAAGATTAATAATAGCACTATGAACACCCTGCTGGATTAAATAATCCTTGACTCGATCCGCAATATAGCCTTTCGCAATTGCGCCCAAATCAATTCCGATTCCCTCCTTTGCAAAGGTAATCTCATTCCCTTCTAAGGTAATATATTCATAGCCGACCTTAGGTAATTGCTCCTCTATAGATTCTTTGCTGGGCAGTACTGGAGGATCAGAGGTAAAATCCCATAGGGATACGATGGGCTCTATGGTGATATCAAAGCCACCCTTTGATAATTTACTATAGTATAAGCCATCACTCAGAATGTCGGAAAGCTCCTTGGATATCTGATATTTGCCATTGTTGTTTGGAAGAGTTCTATGATTTAAAGCATATAATTCACTGGTGCTGCTGGTTCGGGAATAGATCTCCTCATATTTCTTGATTACTTGGAAGCAACCGTTTAAGATATCCTCATCATCGGAGTCATAGAGATAAATCGTGATAACCGTATTAAGCAGGAAGTCGGTTCCGGAGATTTTCACCGCTGTGCTTCCTTTTACATTGGATGCCTGGCACCCGGACAGAGAGCAGAAGGAAATAACAATCGCTAAAATAAGAAGTATTCTGAGGATTATATTTTTATAAATATTTTTTATTGATAATCGGGTATTAGCTGATGTTTTCATATCGCCTCCAATGAATATTGTTGATTCTTTACATTATTTGCATTTATAATTGAAATATTCAATTTGATCGAGAGTCGTCTACAAAGAAACGGGTAAATGTACTGTTGATGGTGTCAATGGATATTACATTATGAGTCATAAAGAGTGTTATTACCTTGACATTTACCTTGGATAATATTAAGATTGTCCTGTTGGTTTTTTATCAGATTTTATTATAGGTTTAGAAAGGTACAGCACAAGTATGTTAAAGAAAAACGATCTCATATTGGTTGGCATTATATTGCTGCTTTGTATAGGATTTTTTACATATCGTAAAATGACGGAAGCACCTGGCAGTAAAGTGGAGATTACGGTTAATGGCGAATTATATGATACCTTAATGCTGCAGGAGGATACCGTTTATACAGTAAAAATTGATCATGATGCCTATAATACCTTTCAGATTACCAACGGAGTTGTGGATATGATTGATGCTAGTTGTCCGGACAAGCTATGTGTTAATCAGTCAGGCATACATCATAATCATGAAACGATTGTTTGTCTTCCGAATAAGGTTATCCTGGAAGTGGTTAACGCAGAAGACAGTGATGTTGATATCATAGCAAATTAAGGTGGACAAATGGAAGCAAAGAAGAGAGTTAAGAAAATAACAACCTATGGACTGTTGGTTGCATTAGCATTTATTTTAAGTTATATCGAGAATTTAATTCCAATCCCAATTCCGATTCCCGGAATCAAGCTAGGTTTGGCTAATTTAGTAGTGATAACAGCACTATATTCATTAGGAGTAAAGGAAGCCTTCGCTTTATCAATACTTCGTATCGTATTAGTAAGCTTTACCTTTGGCAGTCCTTCAACGATGCTCTTCAGTCTTGCAGGGGGGCTTTTAAGCTGGGGGATAATGTCCTTATTTAA